>DASXPH010000042.1:0-1653 GCA_036493735.1 Gemmatimonadaceae bacterium | reverse complement strand
ACAGCGGCGAAGGCCGGCGTGCCGCACTCGCGCTGAACGATGTAGCGTTCGCGGCCGCCTTCACCGCCGCCAAGACCCGCGTCCGCGCGATGCAGGTCCGCTACGTCGAGGAGACCGATCCGCTGCGTCAGGCGCTTCTGGAAATCTACGCGTCCATCGTCCTCGCAACGCCCTACAACGACTTCAACACACACTGACAAAAGGAAGTGACTGAACCCTCCCGCCGTCGGGTCGTGTCTGTCAAGTGGTGGAAATGTGTGAGCGCGTCATGAACCGGCTCTGAGCCATTAAGGCTACGCCGCCTTCTCGACGCGTGCCATCTCCTCCCAGCCATCGATCTTCCGGAGCCTCACATGACCGCTGCGCAACAAACCAAAGAGCAGCAGGAGAACGGCCTCTTGCCCAGGCAGGCTCGCTTGGGTTTTGGTCCGGCGTCGAAACTCCCCGTTGATCCGCTCGAGCGCATTCGTCGTGCGCAGCGCCTTCCACTGCAGCTTCGGAAAGCGCAGAAAGGTGAAGAGATCATCGCCGGCCTCGTCCAAGCACTCCACGACGGCTGGGCAGCGCAGGCGCCACTTCTTCGTGAATCGGGTGCGCGCCTGTTCCACGGCGGTCCGGCTCTCGGCGTAGATCATCCGGCGATAGTCCTCGGCGAGTTCCTCGCGCAGACGGACCGGCGCCTTGGCCTCGAGGTTTCGCAGCTTGTGTGTCGTGCAGCGTTGAACCGCCAGCGTCGGCCATTGCTCACGCAGTGCGGCCGCCAGGCCGGCGCTCCCATCGACCATCGCGAGTGCCGGCGTGCCCACGTGTCGCTCAACGAGACCGCGAATCACATCGCGCCAGGCGGCCGTACTCTCATCGCCGGCGAGGCGGAGATCCAGTACGACCCGCTGGCCATCGGCGCGCACGCCGAGTGTCACGAGCACCGGCACGCGAACGCGCCGCTTGCCGATGCGGACTTTCGGATACCAGCCGTCCATCACCAGATACTGAATCTGGTCCTCGGCGAGTTCGCGGCGCCGCCACGTCTCGAAATCGTCCGCCAGCCGACCCACGAGGCGCGAGACCGCGTCCTTCGACAGCGGGCCCCCACGCAGCAACGGGGCCAGCGCCCCTTTGATGCGGCGGGTGTTCGTCCCGCTCAGATAGACGCCCAGGATCGCTTCATCGACGCGTTCGGAACGGCGTTGATAGCGCCGCACCAACGCGCTCTGCCATTCGGTGGTCGCGCCTTCCACCGTCCGCACGCGGGCCCGCGGCATCGCGACGGTGGTCGGTCCAAGACTCGTCGTCAACGTCCGCTCGCGGGTCCCGTGCCGATAGCCCTGACGCGCCGAGCCGACGCGTGCCGAAGACGCGGCTCCCAGTGCGGCTGCCAATTCTTCTTCGACGATCGCATCAATCAACCCGCGAGCCCGCTGCCGAATGAGAGTTTCCAGGGTCGTCGCCTCGTCTCCACGGACCGCTTCATCGCGCGAACTCTTCCTGCTATCCTTCGCCATAGCGTCATCCTCCGGCACCCGCCGCCAAGCGGGCGCAGCTGCTGAATCAACTGGGCCGGATGATGACGCGCTTTCTACTTTTCCACCAGACTCAAGACACTACCTCGTCGTCGAGTTCGGGGATGCTCGGTACCAGGACCTGATGGACCGC
>DASXPH010000041.1:0-44251 GCA_036493735.1 Gemmatimonadaceae bacterium | reverse complement strand
GGCTATCCCCCATTTCCAGGCAGGTCGCTCACGTGTTACGCACCCGTTCGCCGGTTGCCCTTGCGGACCCCCGTGACTTGCATGTGTTAAGCACGCCGCCAGCGTTCGTCCTGAGCCAGGATCAAACTCTCCAAGAGTCTGACATAGCTCTACCGAACGCGACCATCGGATACGATCCGACGATCGCATCCGGAATCATTGAATTCGTGTTTTGTTCTCTCCCTGCCGCCCACGTGAGCAGCAGATCAACGAGAGCCACCGCACGATTCTCTCACACTCGATTGTCAATCAGCGATAGCAAACTTCCCCCGTTTTGGGGGAACGCTAAGTATAGCGAGCGTGATGCGAACTTCAAGTGGCGGCGAGCGACTGGTGGCTGGTGGTTGGTGATTGGTGGTTGGTTAGTTCGGACGGGCCGGCGCTCTGCGCCGGCCTTCCTTATTCACCAGCCACCAGCCACCAATCACCAGCCACCAATCACCAGCCACCAATCCCCATTACTCCTCGTCCTCGCCCTCGTCGACCTCGTCCTCGTCTAGCTCTTCAAACTCATCATCGAAGTCGTCGTCGTCTTCGTCGAGATCGTCATCGTCCTCGTCGAAGTCGTCGTCTTCGTCTTCGTCATCCTCGTCCTCATCATCGTCGTCGAGATCGTCTTCGTCGTCGAAGTCATCCTCGTCGTCGAAATCCACCTCGTCATCGAGATCGTCTTCGTCTTCCAGGTCATCGTCCAACGGCTCATCGTCGAGATCGTCATCATCGCGGCCGCCTCGAGGTGACAGCGACATCTCCGACGACTCGAACATGTCCGACATTGCTCGGTTCTCCTTACTCTGTTGTTAAACGAGGATTGCGCGAGACGATTTTAGATGGAAGCGCGCTCGCGCTCGCGCTTGGCCTCTCGCGAAAGCTTCTTCCGATCCGACGCGCTCAACGAGCGTTTCCGAAGTCGAATTGACGCCGGCGTCACCTCGATCAACTCGTCGTCCTCGATATACTCGAGGGCCGCTTCCAGAGTCAACTCCCGCGGCGGCTCCAGCTGAATGTGATCGTCGGCGCCCTTCGATCGCATGTTCGTCAACTTCTTTTCTCTCGTCGGATTGACGTCCATGTCGCCGGGACGCGCGTTCTCGCCAATAACCATCCCTTCGTACACGGCGTCACCTGGCGCCACGAGCAGCGTCGAACGTTCCTGGAGATTCGCGAGCGCGAATGCGACAATCGTGCCGTTTTCCATCGACACGAGTGAGCCGCGCGTGCGACCAGCCAGCGGACCCGCCCACAATCCGTAGTCCAGAAAGCGGTGATGGAGAATTCCAGTTCCGCGCGTGTCCGTGAGGAACTCCGATCGATACCCGAAGAGACCGCGCGCGGGAATGCGATACCGCAGCCGCACCAAACCCTGGCCGGGATTCTTCATCTCGAGCATCTCCCCGCGGCGTGGGCCGAGCTTCTCGATGACCACCCCGAGGAAGTCCTCCGGCACGTCGATCATCAACTCTTCATACGGTTCGAGTCGCTCGCCGTTGACTCCCTCGCGCGTGATCACACGCGGACGCGACACCTGAAACTCGTAGCCCTCGCGTCGCATCGTCTCCATGAGAATGGTGAGATGCAACTCGCCGCGCCCGGATACCGACCACGTATCTGTTGAATCGGTATCCTCGACGCGCAGCGCGACATTTTTCTCGAGCTCCCGGAAAAGTCGCTCTCGTAGTTGGCGCGAGGTTACGAACTTCCCTTCCTTACCGGCGAAGGGTGAGTTGTTCACCATGAAGTCCACGGAGATCGTCGGCTCCTCGACGGCGATGCCCTCCAGTCGCTCCGGCGTCTCTTCATCGGCCACGGTGTGGCCAATCTCCACGCCCTCGAGACCCGCGAGCGCCACGATCTCGCCTGCCGACGCGCTCTCGACCTCGAGGCGTTCGAGCCCTTCGAAGATATAGAGCTTCGTCGCGCGCGCCCGCTCCATTGCCTGATTCGTATCGAGCGGTAGCAGCGCGACCGAATCGCCGACGTGCACCGTGCCACGCTCGATGCGCCCGATGCCCAGGCGGCCGAGATATGGCGAGTGATCGATGGTCGAGATGAGCATCTGGAACGCCCCCGCAGGGTCGCTCGGCGGCGCGGGCACGTGCCTGACGATGGCCTCGAAGAGGGGCGTCAGGTCCGTCGCCGGAATGTCGAGATCCGCCGTCGCCACGCCGTCACGCGCCGACGCGTAGATCACTGGCGCATCCAGCTGCGCCTCCTCGGCCTCGAGCTCGATGAAGAGATCGAGCACCTCGTCGTGAACGCGCAGTGGATCGGCACCGGGTCGATCGATCTTGTTGATGACCACAATTGGGGTTCGACCCAACCCTAACGCTTTGCGAAGAACAAAACGTGTTTGCGGCATCGGTCCGTCGAAGGCATCGACGACGAGCAGGACGCCGTCGACCATGCGAAGAATGCGCTCGACCTCGCCACCGAAGTCGGCGTGTCCTGGCGTATCGACGATGTTGATCTTCGTCCCGTGCCACCGGACTGAGGTATTCTTGGCGAGAATCGTAATTCCCCGCTCTCGCTCGAGCGGGTTCGAATCCATCACGCGCTCCTGAACGATCTGGTTCTCGCGAAAGGCGCCGCCCTGCCGGAGCATCTTGTCGACGAGGGTGGTCTTGCCGTGATCGACGTGCGCAATGATAGCAATGTTGCGGATTTGCATAGCCTTGAAGTATAGCCGGACAGTGGAAACTCGAACAAGCGAACAGGTCCGGCGAAAAGCTGTGGTCGCGGCTAACACTTGCGTCAAAACCCCGAGAAGTACACACTGAAGACGAATGGTCCCGATACGCCCTTCGCAGGAGGTGGCCCATGAATGAGCATGACGAGGCTTCGCTGGAGAATTATCCCCACGGGCGAGGCTACGGGCACGACTACATGCGTGGAGGTGAGGTGCTTGGCGGTTACGGCTACGCCGAGCGCGAAGAGTACGACAAGAGTCGCGGCGAACTTATGGGGACGTCACAGGACGTGACCTACGAGTTGTCGCCTGAACAGAGCGACCAAGCCGACACCCGCACATAACGCGACGAGTTCCGCGGACTGAGTACCCGCGATACGCAGGCGCACCTGACTAAATAATCGCAGCGCGCGGACGGGACCCCGCGCGCTGTTGCTTGTGCGCGCGAAAGCAATAGTCCGCGGGATCCGGGAGCAGGAGCGGGGCCCTCTGGGGAGCTACGGCGATCCTGCCATTGTCTCCTCGTGCGGGAGGACTCCTCGCGGGAATGGCAGGATCGCCATATCGTCCCCTCGGGACCCCGCTCCCGCTCCCGGATACATGCTCTGTACGACCTGAGACGATAGAGGCTCGTCAGCACAAGACAGTGCTGAGAGCCTCGCCATCACTTCCGAACGGGAGCAAATAGCCAGGCGCGGCGTGTGCTCCACTCGACCGTGATGCGCGCGGTCCCGTCGATGCGCGCGATGAATCGGAGCAGCTGCTCTAGCGAGAAGCGCTCCAGGCGCCCGCGTCGGAGATCCGATACCCGTGGCTGGTCCGTGCCTAACAAGTCCGCGGCGTAGACTTGACTCCGGCCATCCAGCCGCGCGACGACGAGCTGCGCGAGTTGTCGCTTCAGCTCCGGAATCGGGTCTTCGGATTTGGTAATCGGTTTCTCGCGCGCATGGATCACGAGGCCCAAGATCACCGCGATCCTGCGCGTGGCCGCAATCGCCGCGTTGCGCCACGCGTCGAACGCACGCGGAAGCCTGTTGCCATCACGCGTCGTCGGCGATTCACTACCTCGTCACGAAGTACAGAGCAGGCTCCGGGAGCAGGAGCGGGGTCCGTAGGGGACGATATGGCGATTCTGCCATTCCCACGAGGAACCTTCGCTCCGCGAGGAGACAATGGCAGAATCGGCCGTAGCTCCCCGGAGGGCCCCGCTCCTGCTCCCGGATCCCTTCGCTCACGGGGTCTTTATAACGCGGACGTGACCCTCAGCCGCCACGCCCATCGCCTATCGCCCGTCGCCCTATTTTTTCGCGCCGGCCTTCACCGCGGGCTTCGATGCCGGGGTCTCGTTGCTCTTCCCCTGGCTCTGGGACGCCAGATCCGTTTCGGCGAATGTGACGTCGAGGCCGCGCTGCTTCAGCATCGCCATGAAGTTCAGCTTGTCCACCGCCTTCATGTACGCCTCCTTCGGCTCCACGCGGCCGGCGTCGACGTGCTCGATCAGGGCGTCGTTGAGCGTCACCATGCCGAGACGCCGCGACGTCTGCATGATCGAGTGAATCTGGAACGTCTTCGCCTCACGAATCAGGTTGGCGACCGCCGGGATCGAGAGGAGAATCTCGCGCGCCGCGACGCGGCCGCCGCCGATCTTCTTGCAGAGCGTCTGCGAGATCACGCCCTTGAGCGAATCGGAGAGCATGATACGAATCTGCTCCTGCCGATCCGCCGGGAACTGATCGATGATGCGATCGATCGTGCCTGCTGCCGTCGTCGTGTGCAGCGTGCCGAACACCAGGTGTCCCGTCTCGGCCGTCTCGATGGCGATGGAGACCGTCTCGAGGTCCCGCAGCTCGCCGACCAGGACGATGTCGGGATCCTCCCGGAGCGCCGCGCGCAACGCGCTCTTGAATGACTTGGTGTGGACGCCGACCTGTCGTTGCGTGATGATGCAGTTCTTGTTCGGGTGAACGAACTCGATCGGATCCTCGATCGTGATGACGTGATCGTTGCGGACCCGGTTCACCATGTCGATGAGCGCGCACAGCGTCGTCGACTTGCCGGAACCCGTTGGACCCGTCACGAGCACGAGACCCTTCGTGAGGTAGCAGAGCTGCTGCACTTCCTGCGTGATTTGCATCTGCTCAACGTTCACCACCTGCGACGGAATCTGCCGGAACACCGCGGCGACGCCCATGCGATCCTTCAGGGCGTTGGCGCGAAAGCGCGCGCAGCCCGGGATCTCGTGGGCATAATCCGTATCGTTCGAATCGCCGAACTCGATGCGGTTCCGCTCGGGCATGATCGAGCGAAGCATGGAATCGAGTTGCGCGTTCTCGAGCGTCTCCCACCCCTCGAGGCGATGCATCTCGCCATGCAGGCGAATGATCGGCGGCTCGCCGCAGCGGAGATGCAGGTCCGAGGCGCCCCGCTCGACCGTCGTCCGGAGGAGCTGTTCGATCGTGGCGCGCGCCGCCTCGCTTCCCTCGAATTCATGCACATGGTCGAGCGCCCCGCCCACGGCGGGCTGGGTCGCAACGGGCGCCCCGGCCGCGACGTGGGCGGCCGCAGTCGGCCGCGCCGCCGGCGGCATCGCGGGAATCGACACCGGTGTCGGCAGCGACACCTTGGGCATCGCGGCGTGCGGCGTCGCGACGGCCGGTCGTTGGGCGGCTGGCGTCGGCCGCGATATCGGGGGCGGCTCCGACGGCGTCAGGAACGAGGACGAGGCCTGAAAGCCGGCGAGGGGATCGAACCCCGTCGCATCGGCGCTCGGAACACCGTTGCCTGGCGTGATCCGCGCCCGCCACTTGCCCGCTTCCTGGGCGACGCGTACCGAGAACGCGCCATCAGACGACGTGTACGTGAACGTCGCCGATTTGGTCGTGTCCAGCTGCCGGCCCGCGTCTGGCGGCGCGATCTCTTTGAGGAGCCCCACGACCTGCTGCGCGGTCAGTGGCGATTTCGTGACGGCGCGCGCCGCGCCCTGCACCTCGAGCTTGGCCGGATCGCCCTCGTCGAGCGTGAGGGCATCTGCCTTGTTGCTGATGACGGCCGAAAGCAAACGGTCGAGTTGAGGCATGTCAGGTCAGTTGGCTCACGCTGGCGATCAGGCATCGGTTCACCAAGCACACCTGCTCGCCCCAGAACACGGGAATGAACCGTCTCACATATCCGTTCAGGAAATCGAGAAGCCGGGTCTGCTCGCCGCGCTTCTCCAGCGGTACGAATCCGCTGATCGTCGATCCGTCGATGAGTGTTATCTCAACAGCCATCGCGCCGTCGGGCATCTCGGCCGAAGGGTCGCTGTCGGTCGCCGCGGTCTCGACGCGGGTCACCTGAGCCTTCGCGACGAGAAGGACCTCCTGCTCGTTCAGAAAGAACGGAAAGAAGGGCGCATCCTCGTTCAGCAGATCGATTGGCTCTTGCGGCTCGGCGCGGATTCTCGTGCGCTCCGCGAGGAACACGTCTCCGTCCAGGCGGCGGCCGTCCGTGAGGACGACGCGCACCGCTCGACGCAACTTCTCAACTCGAAATAGTCGGATCGTGTCCATGGGGGCAGATTCTCTCTGCCACCGACGCACTCCGCGCGACTCAGGTCACGGATGCAGGTGCAATTCGCGCTCGTACATCTCGTGCCGCTCGAGTTGCACCGTCACGTGCTGAATCCCCATTTCCTGCAGCACGTCGTGCGCTCGCTCGAGCACGTTCTGATGGTGCTCCGGCTGCCTGACGATGGCATGGACACTCATCGCGACCACGCCGGAGGTCACCGTCCAGACGTGCAGGTCGTGCACCGATTCCACGCCAGGGATGGACTGCAATCGCCCTCGCACCGCCTCGAGGGCGATGTGGGGCGGTGCCGCTTCCAGCAGGACATCGACGGCTTCCCGCACCAGCCGCCAGGCGCTGCCGATGATGAGCACCGTGCTCACCAGCGAAGCAATGGGGTCGGCCGGCAGCCACCCGGTGAGCCGAACAAGAAGGGCGGCAATCAGTGTACCGCCCGATGCGAGCAGGTCGCCAAGCACGTGCAGATACGCGCCGCGAACATTGAGACTTTCTCCATTCACGCCATGGAGGATCCACACCGCGATCACGTTCACCACCAGGCCGATCGCGGCGAAGACCAACATCAAGCCGCCGGCCACCGGTTGAGGCGCGCGGAAGCGGCCGATCGCCTCCCAGACGATCCAGACGGAGATGAGCAGCAGTGTGGCGCCGTTCAGCAAAGCCGCGAGGATCTCCCAACGGAGATAACCGTACGTCTTCTCCGGTCTGGCCGGCTGACGGCACATCCACGCGACGAACAGCGACAGAGCGAGCGCGCCGGCATCGGTAAGCATGTGACCAGCATCGGCAAGCAGTGCCAACGAGTTCGACACCAGCCCGCCGACGACCTGGGCCAGCATCAGCGCCAGCGTTAGGCCCAGAGCGATCTGGAGCGCGCGCGTGACGGACGGTCGTTTGCCATGTATCCCATGGTCGTGCGCGCACGCGACGTGAGAGTCGTCGTGCAGGTGCACATGCGCATGCGATGGAGAATGGGCCATAGTGTCGTTCGTCGTTCCGTCAATCGACCGAATGCCGGAATCCGTGCCAGCGCAATGTCTGTCTGGCGACGGGTCCTCGAGTTAAGGTAGCTTACAGTCCGTGCTTACGCGCCTGATTGCCATAGTAGTATTGCTCGCGCTGAACGCCTTTTTCGTCGCCGCCGAGTTTGCATTGGTCCGGTCGCGACGTACGCGACTGGAGGCGATGGCTCGCGCCGGTGACTCGCTCGCGCGGCTTGCTCTTCGCGCGACGGGCAATCTCCCTCGGTTGCTATCGGCGAGCCAGTTGGGCATCACCGTAGCGAGTCTCGCGCTCGGTGCGCTGGCCGAAGACACCCTCGGCACCCAGCTCGCAGGCTGGCTCGATACCCTCCCGATAACACTCCGCCTCGCCGTCCGCGTCGGCATTGCGTCGGCCGTGGCGATCACGATTGTCACGTATCTGCACGTCGTGTTCGGCGAGCTGGCGCCCCGCAGCGTGGCTCTGGCCCACCCCGAGCGGTTCGCACGCGTTCTCTCGCCCACACTCATCTTCTTCGAGGCGATGGTGCGGCCATTCACCATCGTGCTCAACAGCTCCGCCGAATTCGTCCTGCGGCTGTTCGGCCAGCATCCGCACGCGCTCGAGGAAGCTGTGCATTCCCCGGACGAGCTGCGCATCCTCGTGGAGCAGAGCGAGGAAGGTGGTGTCCTCGAGGCGACGGACGCCGACATGATCGAAGGCGTGTTCGAATTCTCCGAGAAGAATGCGCGTGAGGTCATGACGCCGAGAACTGAGATCGATGCGCTTCCGTTCGATGCAACACTCGACGAGACCTTGCAACTCATCGAGGAATCGCAGCGGTCCCGGTATCCGGTGTACGAGGAGACGATCGACAATATCATCGGTCTCGTGCTCGCCAAGGATCTTCTCCCGATTCTGCGCAATCCGCCCGCTGAGTTTTCTTTGCGCGGCATCATGCGGCCCGTGCATGTCGTGCCTGGCTCGCGCGAGGTGGAGGAAGTGCTAGCCGACTTCAAGCGACTGAAGGAGCACATGGCGATCGTTCTCGACGAATACGGTGGCACCGCCGGCGTCGTCACGATGGAAGATCTTCTCGAGGAGATCGTCGGTGAAATTCTCGACGAGTATGACGAGCCACCCGAGGCGCCCGAGCGCGAAGGTCCGGACGTAGTCGTGGTCGCCGGCTCGACACACATCGGCGAGCTGAACGAGCGCTTCGGCTTGAGCGTGCCTGACGACGATTACACGACCATCGGCGGCTTCGTGTTTGGTGTGCTCGGTCGGCTCCCTGTCATTGGAGATCGTGTCACGGCCGGCAACGCGGTATTCACGGTGCGGGAAATGGACGGCCGCCGAATTGAATCGCTCGCGATCGACCTTCATGCCGCCGGCGATCGACGCGCCGCTGTGCGCGCCGAGGAAGGATGAGCCGTTGCGAGGTACTTCGTACTTCTTACTTGGTGCTCCTACACTGAGGGCTTTCGGTCGCGACCCTCAACCGAAGAGAAAGACGAATACGAAGTACCGACCGCGAGAGATCTCGACCGAGAACTCTCAGTTTAGAAGTAAGTAGTATCAGTAGGGCGTCATAGACGAGTTGACTGACGCGGTGACAGGCGACGCGCAATCCGCGCCGCGAGGAGCGTCGCCTCGATCATACTCGACGGATCCGCGATGCCTTGCCCGGCGATGTCCAACGCCGTGCCATGATCGGGTGAGCAGCGCGGGAATGGCAAGCCGAGCGTCACATTCACCGCGCTACCGAACGACGCGACCTTGATCGCGGTCATCCCTACATCGTGATAGGGCGCGATCACGGCGTCGAAGGAACCCCGCATCGCGCGCACGAACACCGTGTCCGCCGGAAATGGGCCATCCAGACCTGCTTCGCGCGCCGCCGGTGCCAGCAGCTCCTCGTCCTCACGACCAAACCGGCCGCCATCGCCGGCGTGGGGATTGAGTGCGCACAGCGCGATCCGCGGCTGCTCGATGCCGAACCAATCGCGCAACCCCTGTCGTGTCGTCTCGGCCGTCTCGACGATGACATCACGGGTGAGCGCGCGGATCACGTCGCGCAACGGCAGATGCGTCGTCGCGAGCACGACCCGCAACGGGTTGACCATTCCCTCGTTAGGCTTCACCGCCGCAAGCATCATCGCAACGCGACTGCCGGTGAGCGCCGCGAGCATTTCCGTGTGACCCGGATAGTCGTATCCGCCGGCGAGAAGAGCCGCCTTGTCGAGGGGCGCGGTGACGATGCCCTGCACTGTCCCCTCCATCGCGAGTGCTACGGCACGCTCGATCGCTCGACCCGCGAGTGACCCGGCGAGAGCGGCGTCGCCATCGCGCTTCCACTCGCCAACCGGTTCATCGACCTCGATGCCTGCGCCGCGTGGACCTACGACCAAAAAGCGAGCGCTCGCCCGAACACGATCGTCGGCGAGCGCTTTCTCGGTAATCTCCGGTCCTATTCCGCGAACATCGCCGAGGGTGACGGCGATGAGCGGCTCGTGCGACTGTGCCTCGCGGGCGCCGCTCACTTTGACGAGGTGCCCGCTCCGGTTGGGCGCTGCTGGTCGAGTCGGACCGATACGTAAGTGCGCTTGCGAAGTCCGTCGAGATAGCGGCGCACGCCGCCCTCGTCCGCCAGGCGGCTCCGTACCATCTCACGCAGGTCCTTGAGCTCGTACTCGCCACCGGGGTTCGCGCTCAGTAGCTGCGCGACGACAACCTTGGGGAGCCCGCGCTGCGGATCGGGAATCTCGAAGGTAATGATGTCGTTAGGCGCCTTGTTCGCGAACGCGCGCTGATACGATTCGGGCAGCGAATCGCGAGCCATAGGGTCGAGAATGCTGGTCTCTTCCTTGGCGGCGTAGTCGTGGTGCTTCTTGGCCAGTGAATCGAACGGCGCTCCCGCCTTCCAGAGCTTGGCGACGGTGTCCGCTTCCGCATGCGCCCGTACGAGATCGGCGGAGTCGAGCTTCGGACGAATGAGAATGTGCCGGGCCTTCACTTCACCCGCCGCGACGCGATCGACGCGGACGATATGATAGCCGAATGGACTCTCGAATACGGGGCTCAACTGGCCCGGCGGCAACGACCACACCCAGCGCTCGAACTCCGTGACGAAGTCGCCACGCCGATGCCAGCCGAGATCACCGCCCACTTCCTTGGTGGTTGGATCCATCGATTCGCGCTTCGCGAGCAGAGCGAAATCGCCACCTTTCTTGATCTCGACGAGAATCGATTCCGCTTTGGCGCGGGCGAGATTCTTTGCCGCCTGGGTGGGCCGCGGTGCAATGACTATCTGTCGGAAGGTCACCTGTGCCGGCCGCCGCGGAAGCGTCGCGCGAGTTCGCTGGAACGCTTCCACCACGTCACTATCCGTCACGTTCGCCGGGATGATCTTGCTGTCGTCTCGTAGCTTCCCCATCACCTTCTTCATCGTCTCGTCGCGCCGCATCTGCTCCACGAGCATCCGCCGATACTCTTCGGGCGTGCCGAGTCCAGCTCTCGCGAGCTCGGTTCGAAACTCGCTCTCGGTGGTGAACTTCGCCTTGATCGTTCGAATCTGCTGATCGACCGCGGCATTCAGGTCGTTGTCTGGTATCTCGACTTTGAGCTCCTTTGCTTTCTGGAGAAGGAGCTCCTCGTCGATCATCGTGTTGAGCGTTTGCAGCTCATAGTCATGAACGCCGGCCGAATCGGTTGGTGGCCTCACGCCACGCTGCTGATCCTGCAGCATCCGCTGCTCGAGATCGTACCGCGTGATCGGCTGGTCGCCGACGATGGCGACGATACGGTCCAGCGGCGCGTGCTGCGCCGCGTTGAGGGGTTGCGGAGCAGGTGGCTGTTGCCGGGCAGGAGGCTGTTGCGCGGCGAGCGGTGCCGCCGCCGCGGCGAGCGCGATCGACAGAACGAACGAGAGTCGTTTCATAGTCCTTCAATACCTCGGCTGCAATACCAAAGGTTCCCCGTCGATCGCGCTCGCGGTGGCACTTACGGCTTCTTCGTGGGCTGCGGGGCGGGCGCCGGAATCTGCGGTTGCGGCTGAGCTGGCACGGGGGCCGCGCCCGGCAGTGGAACCTGCGACTTCGGCTGATTCTGTGCGCGAGCCGAGTCTGCCGTCGCACGAATCTTCTGCGCACGCTCCACCGACCGATCGACGCCGGCGCTGTTGATGCTCGACTCGTACTTCGACTGGAGCACGCTCGCGAGCGGCTGCGGAACGGGTAGTGGCTGAGCCTGACCGGCGAGAATACGATCGATGTACGTCTCGACGCGACTCGCGGCCAGCCGCTCACGCTCCGGCGCGCTCTTGGCGCTGTCGGCCAGAGCCTTTGGATCGATGCCGAGCTGCTGCTGGAGCATCCCGACCAACTGCGAGAACTGGCCGTACAGCTGCGTCTTGTCTTCCGGGCTGAGTGTGATCTTCGCGCTGTCGGCCTTCTGGAGCATCAACTCGCGCTCGGCCATCGAGGAGACAAAGCGACGAATCGTCGAATCCGGGAGCTGAGGAAGCTGTCGGGCGACCTGCATCTGAGGCGGCATCGTCTCGACCCAGCCAAGGAACTGCGAGACGTTCAAATCGCCGCCCTTGAAGCTCGCGAGCACCGTGTTGTCCTTGCGATGCTTCACGGGATCGGTCACCGCGGCCTTCGCGAGCGCGGGCGCGTTCGACTTCACGTCGACATTCGCCGACTTGTCGAGACTCGTGAGATAGACGCTGTCGGCGCGGCCGACGGCTGCCGTCGAGTACTTCTGGGTGTACTCGGCCTTGTCGACCTGATCGAAGGAAAGGCGCTGGACAATGTGGAATCCATAGTTCGACTCCACGAGCGAGGGACCGATCTGACCCGGCTTGAGCGCGGCGACGCCGTTCGCGAAGGGCGCCACCATCGAGCCCTTCTCGTAGACGCCGAGGCTGCCGCCGCGGCCCTTTGCGCTCGGATCGCTGCTGTACTTCTCCGCCATCTGCGAAAAGTTCGCGTTGTTGACGGTCGTGAGCACCGACTCGGCCTTCTTCCGCACCGAGTCCTTCTGCGTCTGCGTCGCCGCCGGTGGGAAGGCGAAGAGAATGTGGCGCGCGGCATAGAGATCACCGGCCGCCTGGTTGTAGGTCGCCTCGCCTCCGGAGTCGACCTTGAAGGACTTCACGAGCGAATCGGTGAACTTGCGAAGCCGCATGTTCTTCGTGATCGGCTCGACCGCCTGGTCGATCGCCTTGCGGTCGGTGAGCGAGTCACCAACGGCCGCCGCGTGGGCGAGCAGCTGGTAGTTCACCCAGAGATCCGCGACAATCCCGGCATTCTCTTTGGTGATCGGTACCGGCACCTTGGCGTTGCCGAGAAGATCGGCAAGGCGGGTGACCGAGAGCTCCTGGTTCGCGGCCTTCGCCGCGACATCGACATGCGCGGTGAGAGCTTCCTTGAGCCCATCGCAGGCGCCGAGCGCGAACAGTGACGGTATCGCGACGAGCGCGAGCACAGAACGAGAACGCATGAGGAAGAAAACTCCGTATCTGAAGGAGGTCGAACTTGGGCGAGAGTTGCCGGTGGTCGCGGGAGAAGCGTTAGGCGACGAGGCTGCGCAGCGCCCGAACGAGTCCGTCGAGCATCGGCGCGCCCCCGAGTCGCGTCAGCTTGAGTGAAAGAGGAACTGCCCGCCTGACTTCGGCCTGGAACTGCACTTCATGAAACGCCGCTGACAACCCCTTCATTCGGGGCGTAGCGGTGTCGCGGAAGTTAACACGGGCCTCGTCACCACGCACGAGGATGCCTTCTATCCCCAAAGTCCCACCAAGGATCCGGAGCTGGGTTATGGAAAGCATCGTTTCCGCCGGCGCGGGTAGCGGCCCGAAGCGATCGCGCAGTTCCCCTCGCAGCGTTTCCAGCTCCGCGGGATCCTGGATGCGCGAGAGGCGCCGGTACACATCGAGCTTCGCCTCGTGCGCGGGCACGAAGTCGTCCGGCAGATAGTTGGGCAGATCCACCGATACATCGGCCGGCACCACTTTCGGCGCGCCATTCCCCTGAACCAGCCGGCGCACGGTCTCGTCCAGCATTCGCAAGTACATATCGAAGCCGACGGCGTGAACGAACCCGGATTGCTCGGGACCTAACAGATTTCCAGCCCCCCGCAGCTCCAGATCCTTGAGGGCAATTCGGTAACCGGCGCCGAGCTCGGTGTGGTGCTCGAGAATGGACAGACGCCGTTCGGCGTCCAGGTCCACGTTGTCAGGCACGAGCAGATAGCAATACGCTCTCCGGTGCGACCGGCCAACGCGTCCACGAAGCTGGTACAGCTGCGCGAGCCCGAAGTTGTCGGCGCGATTCACGAACATCGTGTTCGCGTTAGGCACATCCAGTCCCGATTCCACGATCATGGTCGACACGAGTACATCCACCGCGCCGTTGACAAACCGATGCATCACGTCCTCGAGCTCGCGCTCGCGCATCTGTCCATGGGCGACCGCGATACGAGCACGCGGAACAACGCGGTGAATATGATCGGCGACGCCCTGGATTGTTTCGATACGATTATGAACGAAGAACACCTGCCCGCCGCGGTCCAGCTCGCGCGCAATTCCTTCGTCGATCAATCCATCGTCCCACGGCTCGACATACGTGAGCACCGGTGACCGGTCACGTGGTGGCGTCTGCATCAGCGTCATGTCGCGCAAACCGGCGAGCGACAGGTGCAGCGTGCGTGGAATCGGCGTCGCCGTCAGCGTGAGCACGTCCGTCTCGAGCTTGAGCTGCTTGAGCCGCTCCTTGTGCTTCACGCCAAAGCGATGCTCCTCGTCCACGATGATGAGACCGAGCCGCTTGAAGAGGACGTCGGGGCTCAGCAGGCGATGCGTCCCGATCACGATGTCGATAGTCCCCTCCGCGAGCTGCGCGAGCACCGCGTCCTGCTCCTTCGGCGTCTGAAAGCGACTGAGCATCGCCACACGCATCGGAAAGTCGGCGAGACGCTCGGCGAAGGTGCGCGCGTGCTGGTCGGCGAGAATTGTCGTCGGGACGAGCACCGCCACCTGCCGCTCCGACTGCACGGCCTTGAACGCGGCGCGAACAGCCACTTCGGTCTTGCCATAACCGACGTCGCCGACGAGAAGACGGTCCATCGGGCGTACGCTCTCCATGTCCTTCTTTACTTCGACCGTCGCCTTGCGCTGATCGGGCGTGTCCTCGAAGAGGAAAGCCGACTCCAACTGCCGCTGCCAGGCGGTGTCGGGCACGTGCACCGGGCGCGTCGCCATGCGGCGTCGCGCGTACAGGTCGAGCAATTCGACGGTCATTTCGTGAATGGCCGTGCGCGTCTTCTCGCGCTGCTGCCCCCACCGCTTGCCGCCAAGCTTGTGGAGCCGAGGAGGGGGCGAATCCTCGCTGACGTCGCTTGCCGATCTAAAGCGCTCGAGCTGATCGATTCGATACAAGGGCACGTTCAGTCGATCGCCGCCTTCGTACTCGACAACAGCCACTTCTATCGTGCTCTGCCCAACAAAGATCGTCTCGATGCCACGGAAGATGCCGACGCCGTGCTCGAGATGGACGACGAAATCGCCAGGCTTGATGGCGAGCGTATCGACCGCGATACCGGTGACGTACTTTCGCGCACGCCGGATCCGGCGCTCGCGGCGAAAGATCTCGTGATCCGTGAGAATGCGAAGGCCGACCCGCGCCTCGCGAGACGGAATCACAAATCCGCCGTCGAGTACGCCGATGGAAAGATGCGCCGCCGACGGTGCGTACTCGCCGTCGTTGAGCAGCTCGTCGAGGCGCTCGCACTGGCCTTCGTTGTCGCAGAGAATGATCGTCGTCAGGTCGTCGCGCACGATGCGCTTCAGCTGCTTGATGTCGCGATCGATCGCCTCCGGCGCGCGAAATGGAAATGCGACCTCCGGCTCATCCTCACCCTCGGCGAGGGAGACGATCGCACCGAAGGCGCGAATGGAGCGCGTTGCCTCGTCAGGCGGCACGAACAGCTCGTCGCGTGCCGGCGCGTCTTCGCCGCGTCGGCGCGCGAGATCGATGTGATGTTGCGCATCGGCCCAGGTGCGCTTGAGCTCTGGCTCGAAGTGCGAGCCGCGGGGCACGAAGAGGAGGGTGTCAGGAGGAAACAGTGTCGTGATGGAGAGGCGATCCGCAGTAGACGCGTCGTCGCGGACGTGTCCATCAATGGGCAAAATCAGCGCGAAGTCGACGGCGCGCGTGGAGCGCTGACTGTTGATGTCGAAGTATCGGAGATCGATGATCTCGTCGCCCCAGAATTCAGCGCGCACGGGCTCGGGCATGCCGAACGAGTAGACGTCGAAGATGCCGCCACGAATGCTGAACTGGGCAACGTCTTCGACCATCGGCACTCGCTCGAATCCAATCGATTCGAGATGTTCGGCGAGGGACTCCAGCCGATGCGTGCCGCCTTTGCGCAGTTCCACGCGCAGATCGCGGAGCGCGCGCGGCATGCGCGTTCGCTCCAGCAGCGCCCGCGCCGTGGTGATGAGAACATGTATCTCGCCTCGCGTCAGCTGCTCGAGCGTCTCGACGCGCTCGCCCGCGACTTCCATGTGGGGCTCCGCTTCTCCAAAGCCCTCACGTGGCGGATACAGAGCAATGGGCGTCTCGTCGACGAGCGTGCCGAGATCGGCGAGCCAGCGCTCGGCTTCGGTGACGCTCTCGGTGGCGACGACGAAGAATCGCGTCGTCAGTCGGCGCGCGAGCGCGGCGAGCACCGCGGCATCAGCCGAGCCGGGAAGTCCGCCGATGGTGCGTCGCTCGCCAGGCGCGGGAACGGTGTTGAGGAGGCGGGTAAATACGGGGAGGCGCTCGATCGCGTCGAGCAGTGGAGCAAGTGCCATCGTGCGTGGGTTTCGTTAGGTGGCGGCAGTGCGGCGGCCGCTGCGAACGAGCAGCCCTTCAATCGCGAGGAGCCCCAACGCGAGGACGAGCAGGGGAACGCCGATCGATCGGCGCGCCGCCGACCGGAAAGAAAGGCTCGCGAGCTGGACACGGTCCGCCGCGGTGAGGAGTTGCCGTGCGCGAATACGGGCGGCGAGGTCCTTGTCGCTGAACCGATCGAGCACCGATTCAGCCGGCTCGGGGTTTACGACAACGGCGCCGACGCGCCGGCCGCCGCGCTCGAGGAAATATGTCCCGGCACGCAGCGGCGCCTGGAAGCCTTCTGCTAGCGCGGTACGCATGCCGCCCTCGTCCTCGATCGCATCGGCCCACCGCGGCCGCGGCAGCGCCTGGCCCGGCGTCGCCTGGAGCACGCCCCCCGGCTCGCCGACGAGCCGCTCGGTGAGCACGCTCGCGAGCCATGGCACGAAGGCGGCGCGGATCGGCAATGACGTCGCGGCGGGATCGATCGGCGAGCCGACAAGTGCATAACGAGGACCGGCGACGATCCAGGGATCGTGACCAATGCGAGCCAGGGTGTCGGCATCGGCGGTGCTCTGCGCGACCAGGTCGTACCGAGTCGTCGCCGAGACGCCGGTGAAGGCGCCCGGTTGCAAGGAGTCTGGCGTGCCGGCAACGGGAGCGCGGCTGCCGGTCACGCTCGTTTCACCGCGCCGGACGGCCCCAAAGCGCCAGGGGACGCCGGCGCGCTCGAGCGCGCGATTCGCCGCGCCGAGCCGTACCGGATCGGTGGGAGGCACGATCAACGCGGGCAGCGTCGTGAGCTCGTCGGCCGACACAATCGCGATATCGTGGCCGTCCACGATCCTGCCGCTGCCCTTCAAGACGTCGACCGCACTCCGAATGAAGGGACCTGCGCCCGCCGATACGGCGACGCCCGGTGGCGCTCCGATCCAGACGGCGAAGTGACGCACGTCGTCGCCCGGCAGCTCGTCCGGCTCGAGCTCGACCGTCCCTTCCACCCAGCCTCGCTCCGGCGGAGCGGCGCGCATGACGACCTCCTCGTTTGGTGCGGCGGTGCCGCGGGCGAGGGATCGTCCGCCGAGCGTGAGCCGGTACGTCGTCGAGTCTTTACTCATGACGCGCGCTACGAGGGCACCCCGCGGAGTCCACCGTTCGGGCCGCGCTTCGGCGCTGGACACGGCGCGATTCACGGGGGGCGCGCCGTTAGGCAGCATGAGCACCACCTGGGCGTCGCCGACGTCGGTGTTCTGCGTCCAGGCCGTGCGCTGGCCGTCCGTGAGAAGAATGATCTGTCGCGAATCGAGGCCGGCAGACCGGACCGACCCGCCGGCGCGCGCGAGCGCGAGGGGAAGATTTCCCGCGCCGGCGAGCGCCTCCGTGCGGTCCAGCTCCTCGCGCAGGGTGGATTTGCTGCCGCCGCGAACGCGACCATCCGCCGTGATCAGCCAGAGGCGATCGGTGGCGTTGGCCGCCGCGAGAATCTCGCGCGCCGCGGCGCGAAACTGCTCGAGAAGTGGGTGTCCGTCGACGACAGCCGTCGTGCTGAGCGAGTTATCCAACACGATGGCGAGAGCCGTTGGACCATGGCCGGTGCCCGCCATTCTCGTCACGGGGCGCGCCGCGGCGAGGGCGACGAAGAGCACAACCGCCACGCGCAACAACATCAGCAGAATATTGCGGAGCCGCAGCGAGCGACTGTGCTCCTTTTCAGCCCGCGCGAGATAGCGCGCCGCGGGGAAATCGACGCGCGTTCCGATTCGGCGCCGCAGCAGGTGAATCAGCAGCGGCACCAGTGCGGCGGTGCCTAACAGGAGATACATAGGGGCGAGCAGACTCACGGCAGCACCCGCGGACTAGGGGAGAGCCTGCCGCGCCGCGAAGGCGCGACGGAGTGGCACACCGAAGGGCGCGTCGGTCGAGATCAACTCGTACGCGGCCCCGACCGACGAGAACATCGAGCGCCATTCGTCAATCACTTCGTCTACGGTCTGGCGATATGCGGCGCGCACGTCTGCCACGCTCGCGGCGATCTCGAGCTCGCTCTCCGGATCCACAAAGACCGCCTCGCCCGCGGACGGGAGCTCCCGTTCCGCCGGATCCATGAGGTGAAGGACGGTGACGTCGTGACCGGCCGCGCGAAGGGCACGGATCGCACGCTCCACGTCCGGAATGTCCATCAGCAGATCAGATATCAGTACGATCATCCCGCGCCGGCTGATGAGCCGCGCAGCCTGTTCGAGGGCCACCGGTGCTGACGACGCGCGACCGGCTCCCCCTTCCTCGAGCGCTGCAACCACTCGCCGCCATTGACCATTGCGGGCACGAGGGGGCACAGCGCTCCGGATGGTCGAGTCGAAGCGGACGAGTCCAACCGCATCGCGTTGACGAAGCAGCAGCAGCGCGAGGGCGGCGGTCAGTCGCTCCCCGTACGCCAGCTTGGTCAGGCGGGGGCCGGCCGACTGTTCACCCCCTCCAAGATCGTCCAGCTGCGCTCCACTCCACGCCATGGATTTGCTGACGTCGAGCACGATGCTGGCGCGGAGGTTCGTCTCCTCCTCGTACTGCTTCACCACCCAGCGATCGGAGCGGGCGGCAATCTTCCAGTCGATGTACCGGAGGTCGTCGCCAGGCTGGTATGGGCGATACTCGGCGAACTCCACCGAGAATCCCTTACGGGGTGATCGGTGGAGACCAGACATGAATCCGTCGACAATCCAACGAGCGACGATCTCGATTCGACCCAGTGCCGCGAGACTGGCCGGATCGAAGAGATCGGCCCGCGGCGCCTGGGCGCCTGAAGCCGCGTCCATGACGGCCGGAAGCTAGACGGGGAGATGGCTTCGGGGCTAGGGACCGATGGGCGATGGGCGATGGGCGACGGGCGCTGAACGGTGAAGGGTGAAGGGTGAAGGGTGAAGGGTGAACGGTAATGATCAGCTCACCATCGTCCGTCGCCCACCGCCCATCGCCCAGGGCCTAACGTCTGGGGTGGTTCGGCCGTATTCTCTTATGGAGTCGGCGGGTGCCCTTGCGAGTTGGTGGCCTGTATGCCTATTTGTATACAACACTTGTCGGAGACGCGAAGTATGCGCAGAACGCGACACGCTCTCATGATGATCCTGTCCGGGGTGAGTGTTGCTTGCACGGCGGCAACGAGCACTGTGCAGCAGGGTTTGCGCGATGATGTCAGCCTCGCCCAACTGACGCCGGACGAGAGGGGGGCGATGCGCGACTCCTCCGCGGCACAGGCGGTCGCAGACGAAGTTGGGCCGCGCGTGACCGTGACGGCGGACTTCAACAACGAGAGTGGCAGCCGGCGCGTCGACGCGACGTTCCACATGTACGACGATGCGTACGTCATCGTCGGGCATCTCGACGGGGCCGGCCGCATGAAGGTTGTCTTTCCGTCCCATCCTGGCGACGACGGTTTCGTGCGCGGCGACAACGTCTATCACGTTCCCGCGTTCTTCGCCGGCTTCACGGACGAATACGGCTGGCGTTACAGCGACTACTACTATCGAGCGCATTCCACCGCGAGCCGCCGCGACTCCTACGACGCCGGCCTTGGCTACGTATTCGTGATCGCCTCATGGCGGCCGATGCGTCTCGATCGCATCGCGGATGCCGATCGCTGGCAGACGTACAACGTCTCCGACGTCTCATACATGTCCGATCCTCGCGAGGCAATCGAGGAGCTGGGCTCGTTGATCGCCGGCGACAATCGTGAAGCGTATACGATCGAGTATGCGCACTACTCGACGACGAATTACGGCATGTACTCCATGGCCGATTTCGACGCCGTGAACAGTGGCTGCTACGGCTATCGGTCGTCGTTAGGCTTCAGCCCCGTCGGCCATCTCTTCTTCAGCCCCTTCGACTTCATGCCGGGCTACGGCTTTGGATTCGGACCGGTCGGCTGTGGCCAGTCGTATTACGGGTATCCCTACACTTATGCCTATGGCTATCCCTACGGCGGCGTGTATGGGTATCCCGTCGGCTCTACCCCGCCGCCGATTTACGGCGCACCGGGTCGGCGCGGTCCGATCGGCACTCCGCTAGGAATGCCTGGATTGCACTTGCCGCGCACGCCGAGTGGTCCGGGTGCTCTCGCCTTACATGACCCCGGGACGAAGGTGGTTCCCACCACGCCTGGAAGCGGCACCAGTCTGTATCGTCGGCCGGGTCTCATCACCGAAGACGCGGGCGGGCCCCGGGCACCGGGCGAACGTCAGCAGCCTGGCAACGCACTCGGCATCACGTCGAATCGTCCGACCATCCAGCAGATGATCGGCAGCCATCACATCGAGGATGCCGCCCGAGGTGAGTCGTTCGGTGGCACGACGAGCAATGCGCCCACGTGGGCTAGCCACGGTGGCGGCTACAGCGCGCCACGAGGCGGTGAGGCGCACACCAACTGGAGCAATGGCAACAGCGCGCCCCACCAGACGGGACGAGGCTACACGCCATCGTACTCGGCGCCGCATCAGTCTCATGGCGGCGGCGAGGGCGCCCGAATGACGCCGTCGCACGCTGCGCCGCCCCACGGCGAGTCGACGCGCTCGGCTCCGGCACCCAGTTCGCCGGCAGCGCACTCGTCACCGCCACCGGCTTCCTCGTCGTCTGGTTCAAAGAAGCCCTGAGCACTCGGAATTTCCGGGATTGAGAACCGCGCGCCAACCCGGCGCGCGGTTTCTGTTTCGCCGCTGCTATATTTCGCGCGGCGCTCCTGGACCACGTTCGGCGGTGTGGGCCGACGCGAGTCGCGCCCTCACGCAGACCGTGCACGCGCTGTCCGGCTCGCCTCGCTCGGTCGCGATTTTCCCACGACAAACTTCGCAGGCGCATTGAAGCTCGATCATATCCGCAACTTTTGCATCGTCGCGCACATCGACCACGGGAAGTCGACTCTGGCTGACCGGTTGATCGAGGCTACTGGTACACTGCAGAAGCGCGAGATGAAGGACCAGGTCCTCGACACGCTCGATCTCGAGCGCGAGCGCGGCATCACGATCAAGCTCAACGCCGTGCGCATGGGCTACACGGCTCGCAATGGCGAGGCCTACGAGCTGAACCTCATCGACACGCCCGGCCATGTCGACTTCACCTACGAGGTCTCGCGCTCCCTTGCCGCGTGCGAGGGGGCGATTCTCGTCGTCGACGCGTCGCAGGGAATTCAGGCTCAGACATTATCCAATCTCTTTCTCGCCCTCGACGCGGGACTGGAGATCCTTCCCGTCCTGAACAAGATCGACCTGCCGGGCGCCGAGCCCGAACGCCGCAAGCAGGAAGTCCATGACCTCATCGGTGCCAACCCGGACGACATTCTGCTCGTCAGCGCCAAGGAGGGGCTGGGCATCGACGCGTTGCTCGAGGCGATCGTGGCCCGTGTCCCGCCCCCCACTGGGGATCCCGACGCACCGCTTCGCGCCCTGATCTTCGACTCGTACTACGACCGCTATCGCGGCGCGATTCCGAGCGTGCGCATCGTGGATGGCTCAATTCGGCGGGGCCAGCACATCGTGTTCGCCGCCGGCTCCGGTTTGGATTATGAAGTTGCTGAAGTCGGTTCCCTGCAGCTTCGCCAGGTGCCCACCGACGAGCTCGGGCCGGGAGAGGTGGGTTACGTCGTCGCGAATGTCCGCTCGGTGAAGGAGACGCGCGCGGGCGACACGATCATGGAGGCCGAACGGCGCGCCGAGACGGCCCTTCCCGGTTATCAGGATGTGCACTCGATGGTGTTCGCCGGCCTGTATCCCACGGACACCACTCAATACGAGACACTGCGCGACGCGCTCGAGAAGCTCCAGCTGAACGACGCATCGCTGCACTACGAGCCCGAGACCTCCACGGCGTTAGGCTTTGGCTTCCGTTCCGGATTCCTTGGCCTGCTGCACATGGAGATCGTGCAGGAGCGGTTGGAGCGGGAATTCGATCTCGATCTCGTGACCACGGTGCCAAGCGTGGAGTACCACGTCTATCACACCGATGGCAAGATGGAGCTGATCGAGAACCCGTCGATGATGCCTCAGGTCGGCGTGGTGGAGCGGGTCGAGGAGCCGTTCGTGAAGGCCCGCATCATGGCGCCCGCCGAGTACATCGGACCGATCATGACGTTAGGCACCGAGCGGCGCGGCGTCTACAAGAACATGACGTATCTCGACACCACGCGGGTCGAGTTCGACTGGGAGTTCCCCCTCGCCGAGATCATCCTGGATTTCTTCGACCGATTGAAGACGATCAGTCGCGGCTACGCCAGTCTCGACTACGAGTTTCTCGAGTACCGCGCGAGCGATCTCGTGAAGCTCGATATGCTCATCAACGGCGATCCGGTGGATGCCTTCTCGGTCATCATCCATCGCGACAAGGCCTACGACTGGGGTCGCAAGATCGCCGACAAGTTGAAGGAGCTCATTCCGCGGCAGTTGTTCGAGGTGGCAATTCAAGCGGCGATCGGGAACAAGGTCATCGCGCGGACGACGGTGAAGCCACTCCGGAAAGATGTCCTTGCCAAGTGCTACGGCGGCGATATTACGCGAAAGCGCAAGCTGCTGGAGAAGCAGAAAGAGGGAAAGAAGCGAATGAAGCAGGTCGGCTCGGTCGAGATTCCGCAGGAAGCCTTCCTCGCGGTTCTTCAGGTCGACTGATGGACGCGCGATGACGGCGCGCGCGCTCATCGTGCAAACGTCGTTCATCGGCGACACCGTCCTCACCACCCCGCTCATTGCCAGACTCGCCGGGCGCGCCACGGTCGACGTCGTCGCCACGCCGACCTCGGCCCCGCTTCTCGAGAATAACCCGTCGATCGACCAGTTGATCGTGTACGACAAGCGCGGTGCCGATCGGGGCGTGTCGGGATTCGTTAGGCTCGGGAGCCGGCTCCGGCAACGGCGCTACAACAGGGCGTACCTCGCGCAAGGATCGTTGCGCAGCGCGGCGCTGGTCCTCGCGGCGGGAATCCGCGAGCGAGTGGGCTTTCAAACCTCCGCCGGCCGACGTCTCTATACCGAGCGCGTTCCATACATCGAGAACGACCATCATGCGGCTCGACTGCTGCGACTGGCCGGCGGGACCAACGGCTCGCTGCCTCGCCCCCGTGTCTACCCCGGGGCAGCCGAACGCGAAGCGGTCGACGCGCTGCTCCGCGGCGCCGCTGCGCTCGACGCGCCATTCATCGCGCTCGCACCCGGTAGCGTCTGGGCCACGAAACGCTGGCCCCACTACGCCGACCTGGCGAAGGAGCTCGGTGAACGGCTCGTCATTGTCGGCTCGGGCGCCGACCGTGAGCTCGCAGCGCAGATCGTGAGCGACGTCGGCGCGCGCGCGATCGATGCCACGGGCCAGCTATCGTTGCTCGCCTCCGCCGAATTGATTGGGCGAGCTTCGGTACTCGTCACGAACGACTCGGCGCCGCTGCATCTGGCGTCCGCCATGCAAACGCCGACCGTCGCTATCTTCGGCCCAACCGTTCCCGAATTCGGCTTCGGTCCGTTAGCGCCGCGTTCGATCGTGCTGGGCCTCGGTACGTTGGCGTGCAGGCCATGTGACCGACACGGTCCGCAGCGCTGCCCCCTGGGACATTGGCGCTGCATGCGCGAGATTACGCCGCGCCAGGTTGCGACCGCCGTGCAGCAGCTCGTTGCGCAGCCGCCCCGTCCTACCTCCTCGCGTTGAGCATGGCCAGCAAAAAGCGAAAGCAGTACATCGTCGGCGTCGATCTGGGTGGAACGAACATTGTCGCCGGCGCGATGTCGGAAGATGGAACCGAGCACTATGGAATGCGCTCGATTCCCACGTCGCCGGAACTGGGTGCTGAAGCCGTTGCCGATCGCATCGTGGGCCTCGTCGAAGGCGTCATCCTCGACACGATTGCGCAGACGGAAGCCCATCGCCGTGACTTCATCGGCGTCGGAGTGGGTGCGCCGGGGCCTCTCGACCGTGAGCGCGGCGTGGTGATCGTCGCTCCCAATCTCGGATGGCGCGACTTCCCCCTGCTCGACCGCATCACGCAGCATCTCGGGATGCCGGCGACGCTCGACAACGACGCGAACTGTGCGACCGTGGGTGAGTGGTGGCAGGGGGCGGCCAAGGGTGGACGGAACGTGGTCGGCATGACGATCGGCACCGGCATCGGTGGCGGCTTGATCATCGACGGCCAGCTCTTTCACGGCTCCTCCGACGTCGCGGGTGAGATTGGCCACACGACCATCGACCTCAATGGCCGGCTCTGCAAGTGCGGGAACTACGGCTGCCTCGAGGCGTACGCGTCGGGCCCGGCGATCGCGACGCGGGCGCGCGAGATCCTCGTGCGCGAGGAAAGCGCGTCGCTGCTGCCGAGTCTCGTCGGTGGGCAACTCGAGCAGATCACGGCGCAGACGGTCTACGACGCCGCCAAGCGGGGGGACGCGGTCGCCAATGAGATCGTGCGCGACACGGCGCGCTATCTCGGTGCCGGTGTTGCCAATTTGCTAAACACGTTCAACGCCGACGTCGTCGTCATTGCCGGTGGCGTGACGCAGGCCGGCGACACGCTGTTCGTGCCGCTGCAGGCGGAGGTTCGCCGGCGCGCCTTCCGCCCCGCGGTCGAAGCGGCGCGCATCGTACCAGGTGCGCTGCCGGGCACCGCCGGCGTCGTCGGCGCCGTCGCGACGTTCCGTATAGAGCGCGGCCTGGGACTATCCGCATAGTGGTGAGTACTCCACATCCGGCGAAGCGCCGGCTCGGTGTCATCGGGACGTTCGTCTGGGACGTGATCTACGGACGCGACGCGCGCGCCGTTCCGATCGAGGAATGGGGCGGCATCACCTACGCGCTCGCCGGACTCGATGCCGCGCTCCCTGACGACTGGGAGATCGTGCCACTGATCAAAGTCGGCCGTGATCTCGGTCCGCGCGCACAGGCCTTCTTTCGCTCGTTGCGGCGCGCCGCTTCAGACGCGGCGCTCATCGAAGTCGACGCGCCCAACCAACGCGTCGAGCTGCACTACCACACCGACGACCGACGCAGTGAGTTCCTCAGCGGTGGAGTGCCGGGTTGGTCGTGGGCGGGGCTGAAGCCACTGCTCGATCTCGCGCGGATCGACGCGCTCTATGTCAACTTTCTGAGCGGGTGGGAGCTCGACCTGGAAACCATGCTGCTGTTGCGGCGGCACTTTCGCGGGCCGATCTACTGCGATCTGCACATGAAAGTCATGGCGGTCCAGCCGAACGGACTGCGCACGCCGCAGCCGCTGCCTAACGTGGCCGATTGGTGCCGCTGCTTCGATTTCCTTCAGGTGAACGAGGACGAGATGGCGATGATGGCGCCCGATCCGATGGCGTTGTCGGCGACAGCCCTCGCGGCCGGCGTCTCCTGTCTCGTCGTCACCCTGGCGCGGCGCGGCGCGATCTACTTTGCCGCGCCGGGCTTCGATTCCATCGACGATCTGCCACCGCGCGCCGGATTGACCACGGGGTCCCGCGGTGGCACCGGCGCGCTTGGAGCCGTGCGCACCGCGCTCGTTCCCGGCGAGGAGCCGCGCACGGGCGATCCCACCGGCTGTGGCGACGTTTGGGGCGCGACGTATTTTTCTCGACTGATTGCGGGTGACCGGTTAGACGACGGCTTGCGTGCCGCACATCGCGCGGCGGCACGGAATGTCGAGCATCGCGGTGCCACCGGACTCGCGAACTTTCTTCGCGGAGAGCTGAGCCTCAGGTGACCACCGTCGTCAATGTTCCTCCCTCGCTGGACGATCACACCTTCGACGACGTCCTGCGCCAGCTGACGACGGTGCCGAGCGACGCGAAAGTTTTGCTCGACGCGCGTCATGTGCGCTGGGCGTCGCCGTTCGGTCTCACCGCGTTGCTTGCGCTCGCGCAGACCCGGGCTGAAATGCCGGCGCTGGCGGTTCCCGAGCTAGAGGAGACCGCATCCTACTGGGCCCGGGCCGGCTTCTTCCGGTACGCCGAGGAGCTCTACGAGCTGCACGGAAGCTATCCGAAGCGCGCTGGCGCCTCCGATAGCAACGTGCTGCTGGAGATCATGAGCGTCGCCAAGAGCGAAGACGTGCACGACGTCGTGGGCCGTATCCAGCAGAAGGCGCAGCTGATGCTCCGCGAATTGAGCCTCGACGCAAAGGCGACGGTCGGCTTCGCGATGACACTCTCCGAGATTTGCCAGAACATCGTCGAGCATGCCGGTCGTGGCGGATGGGTCATGGTGCAGACCTATCGCTGGACCAAGCGCCTCGGGCGACGAGTCGTCGTCATTGCTGTCGCCGACGCGGGCGTCGGGTTCCGCCAATCCTTGGAGACTTCTCCGGGCAAGGACCACGGCGATCGCTGGGACGATGCCGCGGCACTCGAGGACGCCGTGATCCGCGGTGTGAGCCGTTTTCGTGATCCGGGTCGCGGACAGGGACTCGCGGGTGTGCGACGCTACCTCGGCCGATGGGATGGCAAGCTTTCCGTCCGGAGTGGCACGGCTCGAATCGCGATCGTGCCCAACTGGGACGATGACGTTCCGTTGGCCGAGCACTTGCCACCCTTCCCTGGAGCACAAGTTCAGGTCACGATTCCAGAGCGGGCTACCTCCGCACAACCGCAACCCGTCTCAGCCCGAACGCAGCGGTGATGAATCACATCGACCTCAGCTCGGTGCTTCGACAGACCGTTTCGTGCGATCTGTACTCCAACCTGGTCACCCGGCCCACGGGCGCCGCGGTGCGCAATCAGATCGAGCGGCTGCTCGACGACGCGCACGATCGGACGCTCACCGTCATCGACTTCTCCCAGGTGGCGATGATCGATTTCTCGTGCGCGGACGAGGTGATCGCGAAGCTGCTGATCAGCCACGAGGCGGACGATTCGCCGCGGGACGCGTACTTCCTCTTTCGGGGAGTGACGGACGAGCACTGGGAGGCAATCGAGGCGGTGCTGGAGCGTCGCGGTCTGGCGCTGGTCGTGGAACGAGCCGACGGCATCCACGTCGTCGGCACGCTCGGCAACGAGGAGCGCCGGACGTGGGAAGCCGTTAGGCAGCTTGGCCGCGCGAGCCAGCACGAGCTGGCGGAGCGCCTGGATGTCTCCATCGCCGAAGCGCAGCACGCGCTGGACGTGCTTCGCCGGCGGCGACTCGTCATGCGTGTTGCGGACACCTATATCGTCGTCGGAGCACACCGTGGCGGATGATACCCTGCAGCGGCCGTTGCGCGTCGCCCATCTCGTGTCGACGAGCGCCAAAGACGCCGATCGTGGCCCGATGGTGTTCATTCATCCGGAAAACGCCCGTGAGCGTTTGCTCATCGACGGCGAGCTGGCGTGGGTCTATGGGCCACGGCGCGGCGAGCTCGCCACGGTGCGCATCGATGAATCGGTTCCCTTTGGTGACGTGATCCTCCGTGACGTCGTTGGGGCATCGCCGTCTGAAATCGTGCGCGTCATCAAGCCGGACCTCGATAGCCGAGGGCGCCGCGGCGCTCTCGCGTAACATTGGCAGGGCATGTTGGCTGCGGTGCGCCGCTGGCTAGCAGTCGATTGGGGTGCCGCCTAGCACCCCCAATCGACTGCTCTTGGTTCGAGATCTGTCGCCATCATCACTTCGACTACACCCACCAGCCCCGAGTCCCTCCCCCATGGCAAGCCGCCGACCTCGCACGCTCGACCTCGCGACGCTCGCGCTGCATGCGGGTGCCGACGACCACGACACGGATACGCCGGTCGTGTCGCCAATTTACCAATCGGTAAACTTCATCCAGGAAGTTGGCACCGCCGAGGGCTTGCGGTATCCCCGGTATGGCAACGCGCCGAACGCCGAGCTCGTACAGCGACGTGTCGCCGCGCTCGAAGGTGCCGAGGCGTCCGTCGTCCTAGCGAGCGGCATGGGAGCCACCGCCTGCGCCCTGCTCGCGCTCCTCCGCCCGGGCGATCACCTGCTCGCAAGCGCATGGATCTATGGTGGTACGGAGCGACTGTTCGCCCAGGAGTTCGCGACACTCGGCATCGACGTGTCTCTGCTCGACCCGACCGAGACCCGCGTCTGGCGCCGGAAGATGCGAAAGGAGACCCGCGCGATCTTTCTCGAGACCCCGGTTAATCCGACCTGTCGGGTACTCGATCTCCGGCCAGTGAGTCATTTCACGAAGGAGGAGGGCATCGCGCTCGTCGTGGACTCCACCTTCGCGAGCCCGGTGAATCTGCGGCCGCTCGAGCACGGAGCCGACGTCGTCATCCATTCGGGGACGAAGTACCTGAACGGTCACCATGATGTGCTGGGGGGCATCGTCTGCGGCACCGAGGCCTATATCGAAGAGGTACGGCAAAAGATGATGCTCTGGGGGCACGCGCCGGATCCCTTCGCCTGCTGGCTAATGGAGCGGGGGCTCAAGACACTCGACATCCGGGTACGTCGGCAGAACGAGAATGCGCTCCAGATCGCCGAATGGTGCTCGGCGCGCAAAGAGATCAAGCGCGTTCACTACCCCGGGCTGAAGAGCCATCCAGACCATGACATCGCCCGCACCTTCCTGGATGGGTTCGGTGGCATGATGGCAATCGAGCTGTCTGGGGGAGGCCGAGCCGCCGAACGCTTCCTCCGGAAGCTCAAGCTGTTTCGCCACGCCCCGAGCCTCGGTGGTGTCGACTCACTTGTTTCGGAGCCGCGATTTACCTCCCACGCGCATCTCACCGCGGAGCAGCGGGCCCGCATTGGCATCCCCGATGGCTTCCTGCGACTCAGCGTTGGCATCGAATCGGCAATAGACCTGATCGCCGACATCGAACAGGCCCTACGCTGAGGCCAAATGACTGAAATAATACGCCCCACTCTCGGGGACCGGCGACGAACAGAGCGCCGAACGAATCAGAACCTCGCCGAGCTGACGCTCCCAGAGCTCAGGCGCATGCTCTTGACGACGACGCTTTTCTGCATCGTCCTCGTGCTGTTCCTGTACATGGTGCGTACCGTGATCATCGCGACGATTCTGGGTGTCGTCGTCGCGGTGTATCTGCGGCCGGTCTACCTCAGAGTATTTAAGGGAATCCCCAACAAGTCGACGGCGGCGACCCTCACGCTGCTGATGCTCATCATTCCCGTCATCGCGCTGTGCGTCTACAGCTATCTGGAGATCGCCACAGTCGCATCGTACGTGGATGCGCATCGGAGCGAGATCGCCGCGAAGATCGACGCCGCCCTGCACCGCGTTCCGTTCATGCAGAACGCGAATACGGGGGAGTCGGTCGAGCGGTGGGTCGTAATTGCCTCGAACTATGGCGCGAGCATCCCGAATGCGCTTCGCTCCGCGCTCGGCACCTTCGCGATTGCCGCGACGATCTTCGTCTTCACCGCCTTCTACTTCATGGTGGACGGGCCTCGCATCGCCGGATATCTCCGGAGCAAGATCGCGCCGCGCTACCAGGAGTTGGTATCATCACTCGAGGAGAACGTGCGTGGCGTTCTGTACGGCGCGATCTACTCCACCTTCCTCACGCAGGCGATCAAGTCCGTGATCATCCTGCTGATGAACCTGGCGTTTCACGTTCCACTCGCGGGCGTTCTCGCGATTCTGTCGTTCATCATCGGTTTCTTCCCGATCGTCGGTTCCTGGAGCGTGTATGTCCCCGTGGCATGCTGGCTCGCGATTTTCCGCGATGCGCCCGGCCAGGCCGCGATCATGCTGCTGATCGGTTTCTTCGTGAACACGATCTACATTTCCACCTTCCTCCGCCCGAAGATCGCTGCCGAGCGGTCGAAGGTGCTCAATTTCTACTGGATGCTCGTTGGTCTCGTGACCGGCGTCTACACCTTCGGCCTCGTTGGAATCCTGCTCGGTCCGATCGTCATCGGCCTCTTGAAGGCGATTCTCGATACGATCACCACGAGCGCGAACTGGCGACTGGTCGATGCCGACGGTGACGGTCTCACCGACGATGCGTCTGACAGTATGCCATGATTCGCTTTACCAGAGTCACGAAGGAATACCCGCGGCTTGGGCCAGCCCTCAGCAACGTGTCCTTCAACGTTGCCAAAGGCGAGTTCGTGTTTCTCACCGGCCCGAGCGGCGCCGGCAAGAGCACCATCCTGAAGCTGATCTACATGGAGGAGCGGCCGACCGACGGGGAAGTCCGCGTGGACGGTATGAGCTCGGTCACGATTCGCGGGGCGGAGATCCCGAAGCTGCGACGGAAGCTCGGCATCGTCTTTCAGGACTTCCGACTTCTCGAGGATCGCACCGCTGAAGCAAACGTCGCCTTCGCGTTGGAGGTGACCGGCGCGTCGCGCTCTTCGATTCCCGGAAAAGTGAGCCGAGCCCTCACACAGGTGGGACTCGCGTCGAAGGCAATGTCGTATCCGCGCGAGCTCTCTGGTGGAGAGCAGCAGCGCGTTGCCATCGCTCGGGCGCTGGTGAACGACCCCGTACTGCTCGTCGCCGACGAACCAACTGGCAATCTCGATGATCGCGCGACGCGCGGCGTGTTCCAGCTCCTCCGGGATATCAACGCCAGCGGGACCGCCGTGCTCATGGCGACGCACAACCTCGACCTCATTCGTCGCTCCGACTATCGGAGCATCGAACTGAATCGAGGCCAGATCGTCTTCGATTCCGCCGAGGCGGCCAAGGCAGCCATCGAGCGCTTCGCGGACTAGCCCACATCATGCCAGCCGTTCGCGACTCACTGATCGCTTTTCGCCGCACTCCCCTGCTGAGCGCGTTGAGCATAACGACGATCGCTTTTTCCCTGTTCGCCGTCGGGCTGTTCGGGCTCGTGGTCCTGAACATCCGGGACGCTTTGGAGAAGGTCGAAGAGCACGTCGAGATTCGCGCCTTCATCACCGACAAGACGCCGGTCGAGCAAGTCGCCCTCGCGGCGAACGATGTCGCCAAGTACGACGAGGTGCAGAGCGTCGATCTGGTGACCCAGGAGCAGGCGCTCGAGCGCGCCCGCCGCGAGCTCGGCGAATTCCGAGACGTGTTCGAGGCGGAGTTCTTACCGGCGTCGCTCGACGTGCATCTCAAGCCTGGTTTTCGCGATCCGGCATCCGTGCGTCGCGTCGCCGACCGACTGAAAGCGTTGACCTTCGTGGACGACGTCCGCTACGGCGAGGACTGGATCGAGCAGCTTTATCGTTTGCGAAACATCGCCGGCGTTGCCGCCGCGGCGCTCGGCCTCGCCTTCGCCGCCATCGCCATCATCATCATTGGGTCGACGATTCGCATGGCGGTGCTCGCGCGCAGCCGTGAGATCTCGATCATGCGCCTCGTCGGCGCAACCGATGCTTACGTGCGGCGTCCGTTCCTGATCGAAGGATTCATCAAGGGCGTCCTTGGCGGCCTACTGGCGCTTGGCCTCACATGGCTCGCCATCCATCTGGTCAGCAGCTACCTCAGCTTCCAGACGGTGTTCTTCGATCAGCGCCTTGCGATTTTCGGCCTTGCCGGCGGTGCGTTGATGGGACTGCTCGGCAGCGCGTTCTCGGTCGGACGGCATTTGCGCCGAGTGTAATGACTCGCGGATCGATGCGCCTCACGCGGGGTGCGGTGTGCGTCTTGGCGCTCTTCCTCACGGCGCTCGCTCCGGCGCGACTGGCGGGGCAGGACAAGCTGCGCGCCCAGCGCGAAGAGCTCGATCGCATTCGGCAGGAGCGCGCCGATCTCGAGCGTCGGATGCTCGAGCTTCGGGCGAACGTGCACGACCTGTCGGAGGAGGTCGCGAACCTGAACGCCAGGCGCGCGGCGACGGAACGACTCGTCGCTGCCCTTGACCGGCAGCTCGCGTCGATCAACTCCGACGTGACGGACGCGACGCAGAACATGACGCGGGCCGAAGCCGAGCTGACCGAGAAGCGAGCAACTCTGCGACAGCGACTCGTCGACATCTACAAGCGCGGCCCCCTCTTCACGACAGAGGCACTCTTGTCGGCGCAGTCGTTTGGCGAGCTCCTGGCACGTTACAAGTATCTTCACACGCTGGCCCTGCACGACCGCGCCCTGGTCGCTCGGGTCGAGCAGCTCCGCAATCAGGTCGGGCGCGATCGCGACCGATTGGTTGGACTCCAGGCGGCACTGGAGCAAAACCGAAACGACAAGACGATGGAGGAAGACAACCTCCGCGGGCTGGAGCAGGAGCGCTCGTCCAGGCTCGCCGAGACTCAGCTCACCGCACGCCGCACGGAGCAGAACCTCGATCAACTGCGCCGCACCGAGGCGCAGCTGGCGAACACGATCGCGTCGCTCGAAGCCGATCGCCGGCGTGCCGAAAGCGGCCGTGGCGGAGCTGCCGTCCACAGCGCGAGCTCGATCAAGACGAGCGACTACGGACAGCTCGACTGGCCCGTCGAGGGACCGCTCGTCTATTCCTACGGCAAGGTGCAGACGGCGAGCAACGCGACGATTCGCTGGAACGGCGTCGGGATCCGCGCGCCCGTAGGAACCGCGGTGCACGCCGTTGCCAGCGGCACCGTCGTGAGCGTCGGGTCGTTAGGCACCTACGGCACGACGGTCATCATCGAGCACGGTGGCGGCGACTACTCGATTTACGGATCGCTCGCCCGCGCCGACGTGAAGCTCCGCCAGAGCGTCGAGAAGGGTGAGCAGGTCGGCACGGTCGGCATCTCCGACCCGGATCTTCCGCCCCACTTACACTTCGAGATCCGTCACGGCGGCCCGGCCGTCGACCCCGCCAGCTGGTTACGCGGCGAACGTTAGGAGATCCGAATGACCGTCACCAAGCGCTGCACCGTGTGCGCGCGCTTTCGCGGCTACGAGGTCGAGGACCGCTATTGCGTCGTGTGCGGTAACGAAGCACTCGAGGGTGAGTGCGCCTGCGGCCGCCGGTACGATTATTTGCACTCGGACGACGACGACATGACCCTGCATTGTCCGCGCTGCGGTAAGGTCTTGCGTGGCCGCCAGAAGGAATACGATGGCTGAGCGGCGCCAGCCGCCGAAGCACACGCGAACGAAGCCGCTCCTTCTCCTCGGCGCCCACGTCTCCATTGCCGGTGGCACCAACGAAGCGCCCCCGCGCGCCAGAGCAATCGGGGCGACGGCGATGCAGATCTTCACGAAGATGGCGCAGCGCTGGGCAGAAAGAGCTTGCGCCGACGACGAATGCCGTGCGTTTCGCGTCGCGCTCGCCGAGAGCGGGGTCCGCGTCACCGTCGCGCATGATTCGTATCTGATAAATCTGGCCAGCCCCGATGCGGTATTGCGCCGGCGCTCGATCGAGTCGTTCGTCGCCGAGCTGCAGCGCTGTGAAGCGCTGGGCTTGCAGTACCTCGTGTCGCATCCCGGCAACTACATCGATGATCGCGCGAGCGGCATTCAGCGCAATGCGGCCGCGATTACGGAAGCGCTCGAGCGGGTGCCAGGTCGGGCCGTGCTATGCATGGAGCTCACTTCGGGATCTGGAACGGCGCTCGGCAGCTCCTTCGAGGAGCTGGGCGCGCTGATCGACGCCGTCGCGCCGACCGTTCGCCGGCGCATGGGAGTGTGCGTCGATACATGCCATGCCTTTTCCGCGGGATATGACCTGCTGACCGACTACGAGGGCGTATGGCGCCGTTTTGGCGATGTCGTCGGCCTCGAACGGCTGCGTGTGCTGCACCTCAACGACTCGAAAACGCCCTTTGGATCCCGCCGCGACCGGCACGAGCTCATTGGCGAAGGGACACTGGGAGCTGCTCCGTTCCGATCGATCATGAGGGATGATCGGTTCGTCGACATTCCCAAGCTCATCGAAACGCCCAAGCTCGACGACGCCACAAAAACCGACTCGCGGATGTTGGCACGACTCCGCCGCTACGCAACGGGCGCGTCAGCACGCACGTAACCCGCTGGCCCTCTCACGGTTAGCGGGTTCCATGCGCTATTGTTCTTTTCTATCCTATGACGAAGAAACAGGACGCTCTCGACTATCACGCCCGCGGCCGGCCCGGCAAAATTGCCGTCGTCCCAACCAAGCCGCTAACGAACCAGCGCGACCTCTCGCTCGCCTATTCACCGGGAGTCGCCGAGCCCTGCCTCGAGATCAAGCGTGATCCGGATCTCGCCTACACCTACACGGCGAAGGGCAATCTCGTCGCCGTCGTTACGAACGGCACCGCCGTGCTCGGCCTCGGCAACATCGGCGCGCTCGCTGGAAAGCCGGTGATGGAGGGCAAGGGCAATCTCTTCAAGCAATTCGCCGACATCGACGTGTTCGACATCGAGGTCGGCTCGGAGAACCCGGACGACGTCATCAGGTTCTGCCAGCTGCTCGAGCCAACGGTCGGCGGGATCAACCTCGAGGACATCCGCGCTCCCGACTGTTTCTACATCGAGGAGACGCTGCGAAAGACGATGCGCATTCCCGTCTTTCACGACGACCAGCACGGCACCGCCATCATCTCCGGCGCGGCGCTGCTCAATGCCCTCGAGCTTGTCGAGAAAGACATCGCCAAGGTCAAGGTCGTGTTCTCCGGCGCGGGCGCGGCGGCCATCTCCACCGCCGAGCACTATATCCGCCTCGGGGTGCAGCGTGAGAACATTCTCATGTGCGACCGGCAGGGTGTGATTTACAAAGGCCGCACGGGAGAGATGGACCCGTACAAGGCACGCTTTCAGAACGAGACGAAGCTCCGCACCATCACCGAAGCACTCGTGGGTGCGGATGTGTTCGTGGGCCTTTCGGTGGCTGGGGCGGTAAATGGGGAGATGATCGCGAAGATGGCGGATCGACCAATCGTCTTCGGGTTAGCCAATCCGGTTCCCGAGATTCTGCCTGACGAGGTGCGCGCCGTTCGAAGCGACGCGATCGTCGCGACCGGTCGCAGCGATTATCCCAATCAGGTCAACAACGTCCTCGGGTTTCCGTTCATCTTCCGTGGCGCGCTCGATGTCCGCGCGACCGAGATCAACGAAGACATGAAGATGGCGGCGACGCGAGCGCTCGCCCTGCTCGCGAAACAGGACGTGCCGGACAGCGTCGCGTCGCTCTACGGATTGCGTCAGGTTCGCTTCGGCCCCGACTACCTCATCCCCTTCCCGTTCGATCCGCGCGTATTGCTCTGGATTGCGCCGGCCGTCGCCTGGGCGGCTGTGGCGAGTGGCGCGGCGAACGACTTCGTCGAGCTGGACGCGTATCGCGAGCGCCTCGAGGCGCGTCTCGGTCGCGCCCGCGGCGTCATGCGCGGCATCATCAATCGCGCCAGCACGAGCCCAAAGCGCGTCGTCTATCCGGAAGGCGAGGAGCCCAAGATCATCCGCGCGGCGCAGATCGTCGTGGACGAAGGCATTGGGCACCCAATCCTGCTTGGAAATCAGGCTGCCATCGAGCGCACGGCGTCGCAGATGAACGTCTCCCTCACGGACATCGAGATCGAGGATCCCTCGAGCTCACCGCGGCGGGAGGCGTATGCGCATTTCATGTGGTCCAGGCGCCAGCGCAAGGGAATGAGCTTGGAGGAGGCGAGGCGACGGCTGTACAACAGCAATTATTTCGGCTCCTGCATGGTTGCCCGGGGCGACGCCGACGCCCTCCTCTCCGGCGTGAATCTCCATTACCCGGAAACGATCCGTCCGGCGCTCGAAGTCGTTGGCGCTCATCCGAAGTCGGGCCTCGTGAGCGGCATGTACATGCTCGTCTTCGAGAAACAGCTCGTGTTTTTCGCCGATACCACGGTGAATATCGAGCCGACGGCCGAGCAGCTCGCGCAGATTGGTTACGCCGCGAGTCGCGTCACCAGGAACTTCGGCATCGAGCCGCGGATTGCGATGCTGTCCTTCTCGAACTTCGGGTCCGTGCGTCACCCGGAGGCGGAGAAGGTGGCGCGGGCCGTGCAGTTGCTGAGACAGCGCGACCCGTCCCTCGTTGTGGATGGCGAGATGCAGGCCGACACGGCGTTCGACACTGAGATCTTGCAGCGCGACTATCCGTTCAGCGCGCTCAAGACCCAGGCGAACGTGCTGATTTTCCCGAATCTGAGCGCGGGAAACATCGCGTACAAACTGCTCGATCACCTGGGCGGGGCGACGGCGATCGGACCGATTCTCGTCGGAATGAGTCGGCCGGTCCATGTACTCGAGCGGGGCGCCGATGTTCAGGACATCGTCAACATGACTGCGGTGGCGGTCGTCGATGCGCAGGGACGCACTCAGCCAGCGGAGCCGGCGGCCACACGTACGACACCCGCCAACGGCATCGCGCCGACAGTTTACTCGAGGTTATGATCGAATATGGCAACACAGACGCAACCGCAGCAGGAAGCCGCTGATCTTCAGGGACGTGTTGGGCTCGAGGCGCAAGGTCTCGCGCCTAACGGTGATGTCCACTGGAACTACGTCGCATCGGTTTTGATTCAGTCGGCGGCGCGGCGCGCCGAGGGCGATTTCGCCGAAATGGGACCATTCGTCGCCGTCACGTCGCCGCATACCGGGCGATCGCCGAACGACAAGTTTGTGGTGCGCGAGCCACAATCCGAGAAGGACGTGGACTGGGGTAAGGTGAACCAGCCCTACCCACCGGAGAAGTTCGAGCTGCTGCTGGCCGACGTCCGAGCCTACCTGAACGACCGCGAGGAATTGTTCGTCCAGGATCTCTATTGCGGTGCCGATCCGAAGTACCGCTTATCGGTGCGATACGTGTCGCCGAGCGCGTGGCACATGGCGTTCGTGCGCAACATGTTCATTCGCCCCGACGTCGCGGAGCTCGCGACCTTCGACCCGAATTTCACCGTGCTGCACGTGCCGGAGTTCCAGGCCGACCCTACGAAGCACGGCACCCGTACGGGAACATTCATCGTCCTGAACCTCGCAAGACGGATGATCCTCATCGGCGGCACTCGGTACGCCGGTGAGCTCAAGAAGGCGATGTTCACGGTCATGAACTACTACCTGCCGAAGCAGGGCGTGCTGTCGATGCACTGTTCGGCGAACGTCGGCAAGGCCGGTGACACCGCCCTCTTCTTCGGGCTCTCCGGCACCGGAAAGACCACGCTTTCGGCGGATCCCGAGCGCGCGCTGATCGGCGACGACGAACATGGTTGGTCGCCGGAAGGGATTTTCAATTTTGAAGGCGGCTGCTACGCGAAGGTGATCAATTTATCAGCCGACGGGGAGCCAGACATCTATCGCACGACGCAGATGTTCGGGACCATACTCGAGAACGTCGTGCTCGATCCGATCACTCGAAAGGTGAAGTTCGAGGATCAGTCGATCACCGAGAATACCCGGGCGTCGTACCCGCTCCATTACATCCCGAACTTCGTGCCTAACGGGCGCGGCGGTCACCCCAGGAACGTCGTCTTTCTTACCGCGGACGCGTACGGCGTGCTGCCGCCCGTCGCCAAGCTCACGCGCGAGCAGGCGATGTACTACTTCCTCTCGGGCTACACGGCGAAAGTCGCCGGTACCGAGCGCGGCGTGAAGGAGCCACAGGCGACCTTCTCGTCCGGCTTCGGTGCCGTCTTCCTCGTCTGGCATCCCTGGAAATACGCCGAGATGTTGGGTCGGCTCATCGAGGAGCACGGATCGGACGTCTGGCTCGTCAACACGGGGTGGACTGGTGGCGCGTACGGCGTGGGAACGCGCATGAAGCTTTCCCATACCCGGCAGATGGTGAACGCGTTACTGCGCGGCGATCTGCACTCGGCCAAGACGACCGTCGATCCGCTGTTCGGGCTCGCTGTGCCGACGGACATTCCCGGCGTACCGAAATCGGTGCTCCAGCCACGCGAAACATGGAAGGACGCGGCCGCATACGACGCCCAGGCGAAAAAGCTCGCCGGCATGTTCCAGGAGAACTTTACGAAATTCGAAAGCTTCGTCAGCGACGCCGTGCGCAAGGCAGGACCGCGCGCGTGACGCCCATGGGACGATGTGGCGATGGATTAGGGGCTCCCTAGCCCCTCTTCCCTAGCCCCTAGCCCCTCGATGGAGATCATTCGCGATCCGCTCTGGAACAACATCGCCGTCGATCCATCGGCGATGCGTCTCATCGACACGCCGCCCTTTCAGCGGTTGCGCTACGTTCGCCAGCTGGGGCTCGCCTTCCTCGTCTACCCTGGAGCGACGCACAGTCGGTTCGAGCACGCGCTGGGGACCTATCATCTCGCACGCCGGGCGTTGTCGTTGCTCGACGAACGGGGCGCGCTGCGCGCCATTCCGCGCGAGCTCTGCCTCACCGTTCGGATCGCTGCCCTGCTCCACGACATCGGCCATTACCCGTTCTCGCACGCACTCGAGGAGATCGGGGCCCTCCACCATGAGGAGGTTGCGCGTCCGCTGATCACCGCAGGGCCCGTGGCCGAAGCGCTCCAATCGGCGATTGGAGACGAGGCGCCCAACGAGATCATGGCGCTCATCGGCGGCATGAGCCAGAGTCCGCTGCAGCGCCTCATCTCCGGATCGCTCGATCTCGACAAGCTGGATTATCTCCGGCGCGACGCCTTCATGTGCGGCGTGCCCTACGGCGAGATCGACGTCGATCGGCTGCTCAACTCCCTCACGGTGATGGAGACCGCGGCCGGCCCCGAGATCGGTATCATCGAGAAGGGACTGTCCGCACTCGAGTCGCTGCTCTTTGCACGCTACCAGATGTATCGGAACGTGTACTGGCACCATGCCGTGCGCAGCGCGACGGCGATGTACAAGCGACTCGTCGAGGACGCGGTGAACGCCGGCTCGCTCGACGCCGCGACGCTTGCCGCCTTCACCGACGAGGGCCTGCTGCACGACCTCGCCCGGCGCGCCCCCAGCCCCCTTCTCGCCGCGCTGCGCGAGCGACGGCTCTTCAAGCGCGCGTTCCAATGCCCCGCCGCTGATCTTCCCGCCGACGCCGCCGAATGGATCGCCGACGATCGGTCGCTCACGCGGCGGGTGGAAGACGCGCTCGCCGTGGAGCTCGGACTCAATCCCGGCGAATTGCTCCTCGACTATCCGAGAAAGACGCAGATGCTCGGCCTCGACATGCCCGTGCAGCGCCGCAGCGGCGAGGTCTTTCGCCTAACGACCGCCGGCGAAGGGGGGATCAACCTCCCCAAGCTCGCCGAGGAGTTCTACCGCTCGGCGCGCTGGTTCCGCGTCTTCACCTGCCGCCCCGCCCGTCTCTCCCGCGACCGTGTCATTGGACTGATCACGCGATCGCGGGAAGATGTGCGAGCAGCGCTTGACCGAAGCGCACCACTCATCGGCTAGCTTCTCATCCCCACTCGGCTCCGATCGCCGAGTCGGCCACTGTGGCCAAATCGCGAGTGGCCGACGCGCTTACTTCTTCGGCAAAAACGTGAGCGTGGGTCGCGGTGACGGCTGAATCAATTTCACCGACTTCACGCCACCATTTCCCATCTCGTACTCGAGGAAGAACCCCGCCGGAATCCCCGTGCCCGTCAGACGGAATCGCGACGGCGAATCGGCAAGCAGGCGATACACCGGCTGCCCCGGCACCGTGAGCTTCAACTCACCATCGTAGCTCACATCGATCGAGAGCGCGGGCGTATCGCTCACGAACGTCCCGGTGAGCTTGCCCGCATCGGTCGCCGCGAGCACGATCTTCCGCGTCGTGTCCGGCGCGTCGGGTTTGCGTCCGAACGTCCCGACTCCCTCGAACTCCAGGCTGTGCACCTTGCCATCCGCGCCTAACGCGAACGTCACGAAGTTCCTGCCCATCGCGCGGCTGCCCCAGTTCGCGCGGAAGGTGTCATAGTGCCAGTGCTCGAGCGTACCGTTGAAGGCGGTACCGTACTTCGCGTGCAACGCGCCATTCTCCGCCGTCACGGTCATGTCGCCGTACATGCTGTCGGTGTACACACCCGCGTATCGATCGAGCGCCAGCGACGGCTTCGTGCCCATCGCGCGCTCGGCTAGCCGCTTCTGCTCCGCCTCCTTCGCCTGCGCGCGCCCCTTCTCGTATTGCTTCCTGAATTCGGCGTTCCAGTCGCGCGGCGGCTCGCTGAGCAGCGCGTCGAGCACACGATACAGCGCGATCGTCGGCACCGGCGAGCCGTTCGCGTTCGTGAGGACCACCAGCCCGATCTTTTCTTCCGGCATGATCGCGACCATCGCACTCATGCCATCGATGTTCCCCCCATGCTGATCGAGCTCGCGGCCGCGATAATCCTGGAGGAACCAACCCATGCCATACGCCTCGAGATGCGTGAATGGGTTGGCCTGCCGTGCGTCGGCGCCGACCGGAATCGTCATTTGCGCCGTGTGCGTCTCGCCGAGCGCGGAGGCGCTCACCAGCGACTTGCCTCCGACCTTGCCCTGCGCCAGCTGGAAGCGTACCCACTTGATCATGTCCGACACGTTGGAGTTGATCGAGCCGGCCGGACCGATGTTGTCGATGTTGTGCCACGGAACGACCATCAGCGTGTCGTCGACGTCGCTGTGCGGTGTCGCGACGTTCGCTTTGCCCTGCAGATCGCGCGTCGACGTGTTCGTCTCCGTCATGCCTAACGGGCCGAAGATGCGGGCCCGGACCAGTTCGTCCCACGACGTTCCCGCGACGTGCGCCGCCGCCTGGCCAGCCGCCAGGTACATGATGTTCTGGTATCCGAAACGTGAGCGCATGCTCCACGTCGGCTTGAGAAAGCGCACGCGACGCAGGATTTCGTCGCGATTGTAGTCGGTCGCGTACCACATCACATCGCCGCGAGCGAGACCGCTGCGGTGCGTGAGGAGATCGCGTAGGGTGAGCTCGCGTGAGACGTACGGATCGTACATCTCGAGATTGGGCAGATACGTCGTCGCGGGATCGTCCCAGCGCATCTTGCCCTCGTCTACCATCATTGCCACGAGCGTCGCCGTGAACGCCTTCGACGACGAGCCGATCGCGAACATGGTGTGTTCGTCCACCGGCTCCGTCTTACCCATCGTACGTGTGCCGTAGCCCTTCATGAGAACTATCGAATCATCCTTCACGACGGCGATGGCGAGACCGGGATCCTTCCAGTCCTGCATCGTCTTCGCGATGTACTGGTCGAACCCGGCGAGCGATGGCTTTGCACTGGCCTTCTGGCCAGATGCGGCCGTAGACGCGAAGGTGAGCGCCGCGGCGGCAACCGCCACGCGCCCGAAAGTGCGACGAGTTTGCATGTGGGTACCTCGGGAGGGAGTCGAACGAGCGCGACTAATATTACGCTCGGCACTCCCGCGCGAAAGCGTGAGTCAGTGCGCTTCCGGCTGCATCGGCCGCTCGCGGCCCCGTGCCTCGGCAAGCTTCCGCGCGATGCCACGATAAAAGCCGGCGTCGTCGCGGCGGCCCTCTTCCTCGAGACTCAATGCCGCGCGCTCGAGCGCGTAGAGAATGTTGCCCAGATAGAGCTGCGCGACGGAGGCGACCGTCTCGTCACTCATGGAGTGCGGGGCTGCGTCACCATTGGACCGGTTGGCGTATCCGAACGCGCGCCCTCGACTTCCGCGATCTCGACCACGATCGCCGTTATGTTGTCCAGACCGCCGCGCGTGTTCGCTTCGGAAATGAGCGCGTGCACCTTGCGATCCGGTGTCGCTCGTGAGATCAGCAGCGTCTGAAGGCGGCGATCGTCCACCATACCCGTGAGGCCATCACTCGCGACGAGGTATACATCGCCGAGCTTGACCTCGCCCTTATAGACATCCGGCTCCACGTCCGGGCTCGCGCCCACGCAGCGGGTGATCACGTTGCTGTACGGGTGATACCGCGCCTGTTCCGGAGTGAGAAATCCGGCGTCGACCTGCTCCTGGACGTAGGAGTGATCCTTCGTGAGCTGGGTGAGCGCCCCGTCGCGCAGCAGATAGACACGCGAATCCCCGACTTGTCCGATCAAATACCGCCGGCCGGAGATGACGAGCACGGAAACAGTCGTGCCCATCCCCTGCTTGTCCACTTCGATGAGCGTGCGCTCATGGATGGCCCGATTGGCGGTCTTCAGCGCCTCCGTAATCCGGCGGTCGACGCCATTCGTATCGAGATCGCGCAGCTCGGTCAGCTCGCGCTGTACGATCTGCACGGCCATTTCGCTCGCGACCTCACCGGCGGCATGGCCACCCATGCCGTCCGCGACGATGAACAGACCGCGCTGCGTGTCTGCCTCCGCCGCGTAATTGTCTTCGTTGCCGGAGCGGATCATTCCGACATCGGTTCGAGCAGCGTGAAGCAGACGCACTATCAACTCGTCAGCTCTTCAAGAGGTAAAAAGCCAGTGCGGCGGCGGCAATCAATATCGCGACCCATCGCCAAGCGGAAGTACCACTCGTTACGGGCTCGGTCGGCTGAGGCTTATCCGGGGCCACCGGCCGCGGTTCGCGCGGCGGCAGCTTGCTCCGATCGATTGGCATCGACGCGATCGCCCGCGTGCTCTTTGGCGCTTGTACAGGCACGTCGGCCGCGCGAAAGGTGAACTTCACCCCGCCGAAGCGGACATCGGGAGCACCATCGAGTCGCCGCTCGTGCGTGAGGCGCGAGCCACCGACATAAGTTCCGTTCGTCGAGCCCAGATCGACCAGATACCAGCCATCTTCCCGGCGCTGCAGCTTCGCGTGCGTATCCGAAACGCTATCGTCGTCCACGACGACATCGTTGTGAGCGCCGCGCCCGATATGGGCGAGCGGCATACGGATCTCGAACCGCTTCCCGCGGGCGACGCCCTCGTTGATTATCTCGAGATATGCCAGAAGCGGCCGCGTCTCGCTGGCAGGCGCCTGCTTGGGCTTGGATACTGACTCTGGTACCGAGGGCACCCGCAGGGTCTCGGCATTCGATGCCGCGGATGGTGCCGCCTGAGCAGGTGCGGCAACTGGCGCTGGCGCTAGTGGCGCCAGTGGACTCGGAGCAGGTGCCGTCTCCACGCGGGGCGTAGCGGGCGAAGTCGATGCCGCGGCGGCGGCCGGCGCCTCTGTCGCTGGAGCAATTGGGGCCGGGGCCGCTGCAGGCGCGGCGGGAGCGGCAGCCGCCGATGTGGGCGGCGTAGCAGCCGGCATCGATGCCTTCGGCATCGGCCCCGAGACCATTACGTCAGCGTAGAAACGAAACTCCTCGGAGCCAACCCGCACGACGTCGGAGCGCGACAGGAGCTGTGATTGCATCACGCGCACGCCATTCACGTACACGCCGTTCGTGCTGTGATCGTGAATCACGTACCCACGCTCGGATGGAACGATCTCGGCGTGCTTTCGTGAGACTTCGCTCTGAGCCACCACGACTTCGGAGCTCGCATCCCGCCCAATTGTGACACCGCGCTCGGACACGATGTACTCCTTTCCATCCACGAGCGACACCAGCCGTCCGCCAGAGCCGATCGTCGCACGAGCCGCGCCGGGGCGCTTCTCCAGAATCGAGCGCACCTCGGACTGCATCACGTGGCGGGTGGTTCCACCCTTCGTGTCCTCCGCATAAAAAAGCTCATGTCCGGCGATCTCGATCTTGTCGCCGTGCATGAGCGGCGTGGGTTCCGCGCCGAGTGGAACGCCGTTCACCTTGACGGCCGCGTTTCCATTGCGGCGGATCACCGCGCTGGCATCAGAGAGGTCGATCACCGCCTGCGTCCCGAGTTGTTCGTCATCGGAAATCCGAACGTCGACGTCAGCTCCTCCACCGAGTCGTGTCTTGCCGGACCCAAGCGAGTGTTGACGTTCATTGATTCGGAGAACCGGCATCGAGTGGGCGCTGGCGCGGCGGACCGTCGCGCGCGGAGCGCGCGCGACTGCGTGTAGGCTAGGCTGCTGCGGGCACAGCGAACAGCAGGTGGGCAGAAACTACGCCACGCACCCCAAAGGTCGCAAGCGCCCCTCAGTCCGAGAGTTGAGGCGTTGCACGCGCGCAACGCTGCGCTGACTCGCCTCACATTCCGCTCGCCAGCGCGCGCGTTTCGCCCTGTCCTCTCACTGCGCCAGTCTGCAAGCGATACAGTCGTTCGTACAGACCGTTCCTGGCCATGAGTTGCCGATGCGTGCCTCGCTCCCGGACTTGGCCATGGTGGAGCACCAGGATCTCGTCCGCGTTCACGATCGTGCTCAGGCGATGCGCGATCGCGATCGTCGTTCGTCCGCTCATGAGAACGGACAGGGCGCCTTGTATCTCCGCCTCGATCTCGCTGTCGACAGCGCTCGTTGCCTCGTCGAGGATCAGAAGCGCGGGGTCGGCTGCGATTGCGCGGG
>DASXPH010000040.1:0-6688 GCA_036493735.1 Gemmatimonadaceae bacterium | reverse complement strand
GCGTCTGACGACGCGATCATGCGCCGGTTCGGCGGGGCGTAGCTTAGCCCGGTAGAGCGCCTGCTTCGGGAGCAGGAGGTCGCTGGTTCAAATCCAGTCGCCCCGACCATCGTTTAGACGAAGCCCGTCGGCTGTTCGCCGGCGGGCTTTCGTGCTCTACACGTTCCTCTCGCGGCCGCGATCGCACGGCACCAAGGCGGGTTGGCGGAGACTTGAGAGATTGCTCATCCCACGAGAGGTGCCTCCCATGGAATTTCGGATGTGACGCTCATCCTCCTGTGAAACGATTTGCGTCACGAGGCGCAAACGGGCGTACCGCCATTGTGCCCACCCCGTACAAATTGGGGGACGGATCGCCAGTCGCCCAGTCACTCTGGACGATGACCTCTCTCGTGATGACGGTTCGCCGGGACCGTGACGAGCGTTGGCCAAGGAGGCCTAACGAGGGCCATCCTCGTCCAACGGGCCGCCGTAAGTGGCGGCCCGTTCGATATTTTTGGAGTTCGCTTGCGTTGACCCGTACTTGAGTCGCGCATAGCTTTCCGGATTACCATTTTACTCTGCGCGCGTAGCTCAGCTGGATAGAGCGTCGGCCTCCGGAGCCGAAGGTCACAGGTTCGAATCCTGTCGCGCGCGCTTGCTGCCGGTGTGTCGAGGCCCCGCCGCCGGCGCTTCAGGAGCGCCTTGTCAGTTGCCCTTCCCTTCGTGGTCCAAGGCTTGCCCAGCCCAGCTGTGCTCCCCTCAATCATAGGTTTGGTAAGCCACCAATGCCGCGACGGGCAACTTGGAGAGAATTGATCGTCGGCCTGGTCGCCGCCGGTGCCCTTGCCGTCCTCGCCTTCTCGGTGCTCGTCTTCGCGCGCGTAGGTCAGCTGCACGGCAACACCTTCCGGCTCTTCGCGATGACCGACGATGCACGCGGTGTCATTCGCGGGACCGAGGTCTGGCTCGGTGGTCAGAAGGTGGGCCTCGTCAAGGATGTTCGCTTCTTACCCCCGTCAGCGGACACGGGGAATCGAGTGCTCATTGTCATGGACGTGCTGACGAGCGCTCGGCAAGGAATCCGCGGCGACTCCAAGGCCCAGATTCGCTCCGGCGGCACTCTCATCGGCTCTCGGGTCCTGTACATCTCGATCGGTACAAGCTTTGCCCGTGAGCTCGTCGCGGGCGACACCGTGCGGTCGATGCCGCAATCCGATCTCGAGACGATGACTTCGGAGTTCGCGATTGCCTCACGAGACTTTCCCGAGATCATCAGGAACGTCAAGCTCCTGAATGAAGAGCTGCACGGTGTGAACGGGACGCTCGGTGCATTTGGCCTCGACCGAGGTGGTGTCGAGCTCACCCGGGTTCAGTCGCAGATGTCTCGCCTGGCATCGCGCGTCAACAGTCCCTCCGGCACCGTCGGCCTCGCGCTGCGCTCTCAGGCATCGCTCGCAGATCGCGCCCGTGCGACGATGGCGCGCGCCGACTCGGTCCGCGCGTTGCTGGCGAGTGACCGAACTTCGTACGGCCGCTTTCGCCGCGATTCGACACTGGTCCGCGAGGTTGCTGACATTCGCAATGAGCTCGACGTTGTGCGCGCTCGCATGACCTCGCCCACCGGTACCCTCGGCCGAATGCGTGCAGACTCCGCTGTGATTCAGGCGGTCGCGGGTGCTCAGCGTGAGATGACACTCATCTTGGCCGACATCCATCGCCGACCGCTTCGCTACATCCATTTCTGATTCTGCCCGGCGCGCACGCCCTTGACCGTCGATTGCGCTGCCGATAGCTTCGCATGACTTTTGACCTCCCCTCTGGTCCGCCGCTGAAGGCGGCGGTTCGTTTCGCTGCGGTGCTTTCGTAATGCGCCGCCCGCACCGATCCTCGCGCGCACGCCCGCGTCGATTCCTGCGCCACCCCATCCGACCAAATCGCGACGCATGCTTTCGTCGCCGCCATCGTCCGTGAACATCGCCGAGTTGAAGCGGAAGTCTCACTCGGAACTCGGCGAGCTCGCCGATACACTCGGCGCGGAGAATGACGCGGGTCTCCGTAAGCAAGATCTCATCTTCCGTATCGAGCAGCGTCTACTGGACCGTGGCGAGACGTTGACGGGAGAGGGTGTGCTTGAAGTGCTGCCCGAGGGGTATGGCTTTCTTCGTAGCCAAGACTGGAACTACCTCTACGGTCCCGACGACATCTACGTATCCCCGTCGCAGATCAAGCGGTTCGATCTTCGCACGGGTGACACCGTTCGCGGCCAGGTTCGCCCACCAAAGGAGTGGGAGCGGTATCTCGCGCTGCTGAAGGTCGAATCGATCAATGGCGACGACCCAGAGCGCGCCAAAACGCGCATCGCATTCGACAATCTCCGACCGCGCTATCCCGAAGGGCGACTGCGCCTGGAGACTCAAGATGGCGATCTGAGCATGCGTGTCGTCGATCTCATCGCACCCATCGGCAAGGGCCAGCGAGGTCTGATCGTCGCGCCGCCACGCGCCGGGAAAACGATTCTTTTGCAGAAAATCGCCAATGCGATTCAGGAGAATCACCCCGAGGTCGCACTCATCGTTCTGCTCATCGACGAGCGGCCGGAGGAAGTCACCGACATGCAGGCGAACGTGAAGGGCGAGGTCATCAGCTCGACCTTTGACGAGCCTCCGGACCGTCACGTTCAGGTGGCCGACATGGTCATCGAGAAAGCCAAGCGCCTCGTCGAGCACGGCAAGGATGTCGTCATTCTGCTCGATTCGCTGACCCGACTCGCTCGGGCGCACAACGTCGTCATCAAGAATTCCGGCAAGATTCTCTCGGGCGGCGTCGATTCCAAGGCGCTGGAGAAGCCAAAGCGATTCTTCGGCGCCGCTCGAAATACCGAGGAGGGCGGCTCGCTCACGATTGTCGCCACCGCACTGGTCGAGACCGGATCGCGTATGGACGAGGTCATCTTCGAGGAGTTCAAGGGCACCGGCAACATGGAGCTCATCCTCGACCGCAAGATCGGTGATCGACGTGTCTTCCCCGCAATCGACATCAATCGTTCCGGTACGCGACGCGAAGAATTGCTCCTCAACCAGGAGGAGCTCAATCGCGTCTATCTCCTGCGCAACTTCCTCTCCGACATGCCGGAAGTCGATGCAATTGAGTTCTTGCTCAAGCAGATGTCGCGCTCGCGGAACAATCGCGAGTTCTTCCAGCAGATGGTGCAGGGCACCTGATCGTGTGTCCGCCGTACTGACCGCGGCGGCGCGTGTCGAGCGTTCGCGTGGCAAGTGACCGCGGGCGGCTCTTGGCCGTCGACTATGGCGAGCGGCGGATAGGTCTCGCCATCAGCGATCCGATGGGAATCATCGCTTCGCCAGCTGGCTTCATCCAGCGGCGCGCGGGGAAGCGCCCGCCTGTCGCCGAGCTCGTTCGACGCGCCACGGAGCTCGGGGCGCGTGGCTTCGTTCTCGGACTGCCGCTCGACCAGGAGGGCAATGACACGGAGCGGTCGATGGAGGTTCGACGAATAGCCGGAGAGTTGCAACGACGAACCGGGCTAGCCGTCCACCTCATTGACGAGCGCTACACTACAGCCGCCGCACTCAGAGCGATTCGGGAAATGGGTGGCTCGACCCGCGATCGAAAGGGAGATGTCGATGCACTCGCCGCAACGATGCTGTTACAGCATGCGCTGGCGCGAAAGAGTTGATACACGGCTTGTCGTTGGCCGACGTTGTCTCGTAACCGTGAGGCATTTCCTTGCAGTGCTCATGGTGGCCTCGGCATGCAGCCGAACTGGCGGTAAAGCCGTCCGTGTCACCGTCCCACCGGGGTCGTCGTTAGGCACCGCCGCCGAGTCCCTCGCACGGGCGGGCGTCATCGGCTCGTCGAGATTCTTTCGCCTGTACGCCTTGATCCGCCGGGATAACCGTGACATCAAGCCCGGCACGTATATGCTCCGCCGAAACAGCGGCTATGCATCGGCGTTCGACGCCATCCGTACAGGAAAAGGCCTGGTCCACAGCATCACGATACCCGAGGGCTATTCGCTCGCGCAGATCATCACGCTCTTCAGCACGAAGCTCGGTGTACCCGCTGACTCATTCGAAGTAGCGGTCCGTGACACCGCCCTTCTCCATCGACTCGACATCCCAACCCCGACCATCGAAGGATACGTTTTTCCCGACACGTATATCTTCCCCGAGCAGACCACAGCGCGCGCGGCGATTGCGGCAGGCGTCAGGCGTTTCGAGCAGGTCTGGCAGCCAGAGTGGACGGCACGGCTCGACACGATTGGTCTGTCCCGCCACGATGTCTTGACGCTGGCGTCTATTGTCGAGAAGGAGGCGCGCCTTCCCGAAGAACGACCAGTCATTGCCGCGGTGTATATGAATCGACTGCGCGATCACATGCTCCTGCAGGCCGATCCGACCGTTCAGTATGCATTGCCGGAACACCAGAGTCGCGTTCTGTACAAGCACCTGGAAGTCGAGTCGGCGTACAACACATATAAACATTCCGGACTACCGCCCGGACCAATTGCATCACCCGGGCGCGCAAGCATCGTGGCGGCACTCTATCCCGCAAGTGTGCCGTACAAGTATTTCGTGGCACTCCCGGATGGCCACCATGAATTTCGAAGTGACTACGCCGGACACGAAACCGCACGGCGTCTCGCTCGGCGCGCTTGGGACTCGCTCACAACGTCCACGAGACATGATTCGAGTCCTATCGACGCCTCGCATAGACGGCCACGAGCGCGCTGAGTTTAGTCGTTATGCAGCCCGACCTCTTCCGCCTCGTTGCGATCACCGACAACCTGCGTGACGGCATCGGCGGCTTGTTGAGGCGAACCGCGGCATCCGTGCGCGGTGGCGCGACGATGATTCAGCTGCGACTGCCCGACGAGGGGTCGCGGACAGTCGCCGATGCCGCGCGGGCGCTCGTGGCCGCGCTCGCGGTTCCCGTGATCGTTCAAGGACGTATCGATGTCGCTCTCGCGTCTGGCGCCGCCGGCGTTCACCTGGGAATCCATGACGTCACCGTCGGCGACGCGCGACGAATCTCCGGGAGCGGCTTTCTCATCGGGCGATCCGCGGGCACGGCGGACGATCTCGTGCGCGCCGAGGGAGCGGACTACGTCACCCTTGGCCCGGCGTTTCCAGCGGACCAACGTCCTGCCATCGCGCTCGGATTTTCTGAATTCGAGCGTCTGGCAAAGGCGGCCTCCGCGCCGATTGTCGCGGTGGGTGGCATCTCGTCCGCGACGGCCGCGGACGCTATTCGAGCGGGTGCATGCGGCGTCGCCTTGATCAGGGGGATTCTAGGCTCGCCGGATCCGGAACGTGCGGCTCACGAGGTTCGTTCCGCCATCGGAATGTGACGTCCGGCGCGGTGTCACGCTCACCGCGCCGGCGCTCCTGACGTACTGTCTGTGGTCCGCGGCGAAATCCCCGCTCCGCTGCCACGATGCGGTCAAAGACCGGCGGCAACAGCATCAGATCGACGAGCGTCGGATCGAACTGGGTGCCTCGACCCGCAGCAACGACATCCGCGGCTGATGCTGCTCCACGCCCGTCTCGATACCGCCGATTGTGTGTCACCGCGTCGAACGTGTCGGCCAGTGTGACGATGCGCGCGGACAACGGGATCTGATGACCACGCAACCCACTTGGGTAACCACTCCCATCCCAGCGTTCGTGATGGCTCAAAACACCCTGCGCTAGGTCTGGGTAGAACGGTTGCAGCGGAGCCAGTACGTCGGCACCGCGCCTCGGATGCGTGATGATGGCGCGCCGTTCGGCCGGCGTCAGGTCCGTGTGCTCGTGAATGATGTCGAAGAGCGCTTCGTCAATTTTGCCGATGTCGTGAAAGAGAGCGACGCGCTCGACGACCTTCTTTTCATGTTCGTCGAGATCAGCGGCATCCGCGATGACGAGCGCGTACACGGCGACGCGTCGGACATGCGCGCCAGTCTCAGCGTCGTTCGCGTCGATGGCATTGAGAAGGGCTTCCATGCTTGCCGCCGCAAACCGTTCGGCGGTTTCGCGACGGCGCCGTTCTCGGAGTAGATATGCGCCGGTGAGGATACCGGCGGTGAGAGCGAAGGTAGTGGATCGCACGAGCACAACTGATGGCAAGTTTCGTACGTTCCTGCGACGCAGCTCCTTCTCTCCGTCGACGCGGAATGCTCAGCCAGAAGAAGTGACGGCAGGAATGCAGAACGCCCTCGCGTCAAAAGACGCGAGGGCGTTCGACTGGAGAAGCCGGCGGTGGCCTACTCTCCCGCGCTCTCTCGAGCGGAGTACCATCGGCGCTGTAGGGCTTAACGACCGTGTTCGGAATGGGAACGGGTGTGGCCCCTACGCTCTAACCGCCAGCAGTTCTGCTCGATCTCGTCTTCGTGGTCGGTGGTGCATCGCCGCCGGCGTTCACGAGTGAGCTCGAGAACGGCGGTCGCACGATTCCGAATTCGAAGCGGGATCGAATGCGAGAAGTGGAAGCCAAGGTAGATGTGGGCGTGCCGCCTAACGCGGTGCACTCATTATTTGTTTTGCGTGCTCTGCGAGGAAAACTTGAAGTAGTCAAGCCACACGGGCGATTAGGACCGCTACGCTTGGAGGGGATTGCTCCCGGTCCACGGGCGGCCTATCGACGGGATCGTCTCTCCCGGCCCTTCAGTGCTCTCAAGGAGCAGGGACGATTCATCTTGGGGCGT
>DASXPH010000039.1:0-20013 GCA_036493735.1 Gemmatimonadaceae bacterium | reverse complement strand
ACCGGACGACGATGCGGACGTCGACATCTATGCCGGCGACTATTTTTTTCAGAGCCAGCCGGTGGGTGAAGCGAACGGCACCGTCGTGGCAAAGCTCGGTACGACCATTTGCTGGTACAACGTGGGTCAAACGATGCACAGTGTGACTGGCGGCCCGTGGGACGACTCCGGACCGATCGCGCTGGACGGCAACTTCATGTGGACGGCGGATCAGGTCGGGACATTTCCCTACCGCTGTCGTTATCACGGAACTCAGATGATCGCGACGCTGCAGATCATTCCGTAACGTCAATCGACATAATGGCGATTGGGATAGCACATTCGTGGGCCGCTGAGACCACTGACACGGCGCTGAAACCGCTGAGGTGTTTTTCGCGCCCGACGGGCTTGCACAGCTGTTGGGACGCGAATCACGCGAATCTTGAGCGAATCCAACCGATGTAGATGATGGCTGCGTTGCACCGGTCCGTTAAAAGTTTTAAAAGAACAAGATCAACCAATTCAGGGTGCGACAGTACCGTTACGCCACTCGGTTGGATTCGCCGCAGATTCGCGGCATTCGCGTCCAAAAACTCTGGGCTGTCCAAGGGGGTCGTTCCTGCTCAGGAGCTTGTCAGTGTTTTCAGGGCAGTGTCAGCGGTTTCAGCGGCCATTTTCGATACTGTCTCTTTCTCGATGCCAATCCAATAGGACCTAAAATGATCATGCGCGCTCATCTAGCGGTCCTCGTGATCGCACTCGTCGCCGCGCAAGGCGCGTCGGCACAGCAGACCGATCCCAACATCTGGCTCGAGCAACAGACCGGCGACCGCGCCATGGCCTGGGTCCGCGCCGAGAATGCGAAGACGACCGCGGTGCTGGAGAAGGATCCGCACTTCTCGCGACTCTACAGCGAAGCACTCACGGTGGCGCAATCGAACGACCGCATTCCGTATGCGCGTTTCCTCGGCGGTGAGCTCTACAATTTCTGGCAGGACAGCATGCACGTGCGCGGCATCTGGCGTCGCACGACGCTCGCGAGCTACCGCACCCCGTCACCGAAGTGGACGACGGTGCTCGATCTCGATTCGCTCTCCCGCGCTGAAAAGGCAAACTGGTTCTGGCAGTTCGCGGACTGCCTGCCGCCGGCGGAGCGGCGCTGCCTGATCGGGCTCTCCGACGGCGGCGAAGACGCGAGCACCGTGCGCGAGTTCGACCTCGGCACGCGCACGTTCGTGAAGGACGGCTTCGTGCTCCCGCGCGGCAAGCAGGACGTTGCCTGGGTTGGCGAGGATACGCTGCTCGTCACGCGCGAATGGAATCGCGGCGAGCTCACGAAGTCAGGATACGCTTACATCGTCAAGCGAGTCGTGCGCGGCCAGCCTCTATCGGCCGCGGTCGAGATCTTCCGTGGCGCACCTACGGACGAGCTGCCGTCGGGCGCGGAGACACTGCGCGACGACGCCGGACACCGCATAACGATGATCACGCGGGGCGTGACATTCTTCGAGTCGAAGAAGTTTGTCGTGAACGGCGAGACGGTGAGCGAGCTTTCAATTCCGGCGAAGGCTCGGTTCGTCGGCATGCTCGATGGCCAGGTGATCGTGCGTCTCTCGGCCCCCTGGGACGTTGGATCGACGCAGATCATCGCCGGGTCGCTGGCGAGCTTCGATGCAGCGGCCGCGTCGCAGGACCCTGCCCATCTCGCTCCCGTCGCGATCTATCAACCGGGGCCGCGCGAATCGGTCGAAGACCAGGGCGCCACGCGTGACGCGCTTTTTGTAGCGATTAACCAGAACGTTCGTGGGCGCGTCTTTTTGTTTTCGCGCCAGTCCGACGGCAGCTGGACCTCCAGGCAACTGTCCTTCCCCGATAACCTCGCGTTAGGCGTCGCGGGGACGAACCCCCACGGAAGCGAAGCGTTCGTCAACGTCGAAGGCTTCCTGACGCCGAGCAGTGTGTGGCTCGCCGACGCCCGCACGGGGAGCGTCTCGAAGGTGAAGTCGCGCCGCGCGCAATTTGACGCGTCCCGCGATACGGTCGAGCAACTCGAAGCGGCATCGACTGACGGAACAAAAATTCCGTATTTCGTCGTGCATCCAGTAGGTATGAAACTCGACGGTGCCAATCCGACGATCCTCACGGCCTACGGTGGATTCGAGATCTCGAGCTTGCCGAACTACCAGGACATAGGCGGCAAGCTCTGGCTCGAGCGCGGCGGGGTGTACGTACTCGCGAACATCCGCGGCGGCGGCGAGTTCGGCCCGGCGTGGCACGAAGCCGGCCTCAAGACGCACCGGCAGATCATCTATGATGACTTCGCGGCGGTGGCGCAGGACCTGATCGCGCGCCGCATAACGAGTCCGCGCCGGCTCGGCATCGAAGGCGGCTCGAACGGTGGCTTGCTGATGGGCGTGGAGATGACGCAGCATCCCGACCTCTTCCATGCCGTCGACATCGCGGTGCCGCTGCTCGACATGCTTCGCTTCGAGCAGATCGATGCCGGCGCGAGTTGGGTGGGCGAATACGGCAGCGTCTCGAACCCGGACGAGCGTGCATTCTGGGAGCGCACGTCGCCGTACCAGAATCTGAAGGCGGGGGTGAAGTACCCGGAGCCGCTCATCTGGACGACGACCAAGGACGACCGCGTTGGCCCGCAGCACGCGCGCAAATTCGCGGCGAAGATGGCGGCGTTAGGCGATCCGTATCTTTTCTATGAAGTGATCGAAGGAGGGCACGGATCGGGCGCGAATCTGAAAGAGCGCGCACATACATCCGCGTTGCAGTTCACGTACTTCGTCAGGAAGCTGATGGACCCACTGACAACCGCGACGGCGAATAGACCTTGACGCGCTACCTCGCGCAGCGTGGCGTGCTCCAGCGTACGAAAGCGAAGCTGAGCACGCCACTGACGCCGCGCGGCCGCCCATCGACGACGCTACGGCTTCTCGTCGCTGCTCTCGCTTTTTCTCGGTAGGCTCTGCCGCGCGGGGTTGCTGTGCGTGTCCTCGGTTGGCTCGCCGTCGCGGCCGGCACTCAGGCCGCCAAGCAGCTGACCGTCGCGGTAGACCAGCTCCGATCCACCCGACTCGTTGTAGTCACCCCCGCCCCACGATCCAGCCATACGCACCTCCGCGTCGCCCGGTCTGTTCTCCGCATCGGGTGGGTACACGCCGCTGTGGCCAACATCGTCGCGGCGGCCCTGCCCGCCTCCGGGCTCACCACTCTCACTGCGGTCGGGCGCTGCGTGTCGATCGGGTGCCCGGTCAGCGTCCGCATCTTTTTGTGCGTCGCTCCTGTGCTCTTTCGCCATGGGTCCCCCTTCATACCGTGCGTGTCAGCTGCTCGTGTGTTGAGCATATTGAAAATCACGCATCAAGCGGGCCGCGAGGGAATCGGCCGCGTTCGGTCGTTGCCCACGCAATGCGCCTGGGATTACGGAAGTCGATAATCGCCTAACGGTCTGTGCCGGCTCGACGGCTATGATTCGTCGACCGCCAAGCTAGCGTCGCGTCTGTCCTGCGCGTGCGCGAGCCCCGGGCCCGGATCCTCTCCTCCTTGACAGCTTAGGAGAACAGGTGCAGACTCTCTCCTGAGTCATTTAGGAGAGCCAATGGCCGCCCCCGCTCAGCTCCTGCCCGGCACCCTCGATCTCCTCATCCTCAAGGCGGTCTCGTTAGGCCCACTCCACGGCTACGGGATCCTCCTCCGCATCGCGCAGATCTCGCGGGGCGGGCTGCTCGTCGAGCAGGGCGCGCTCTACCCCGCCCTCTTCCGACTCGTCCGACAGGGTCTGCTCAAGGCGCACTGGGCGACCTCGGAGAACAATCGCAAAGCCAAGTACTACGATCTCACCGCGCTGGGGCGGAAACGACAGCAGGAGGAGACCGAGGGCTGGAAGCGGCTCGCCGCCGCCATCGGCTTCGCGCTCGCGGCGCAACCGGAGCACGCATGACGCGCGTCGGTGCCTATCTGCGCTCGCTGGCCGCGCGCTGTCTCCATCGTCACGAGACGGAGGACGATCTCGCGGCGGAGTTGGAATCGCACATCCAGCTCCGCGCCGATGATCTCGTCCGCTCCGGGCTCGATCGCGCGACCGCCGAGCGGCAGGCGCGGGTCGAGTTCGGCGGGAAGGCACGCTTCGCCGACGAGGCGCGCGATGCCATTGCTGGCAGCGTTGTGGAAACGCTTGTCAGGGACGTGCGGTTCTCGGTTCGCCAGCTGCGCAGGGCGCCGAGCTTCACGACTACCGCCATTATCACGCTCGCCGTCGCGATCGGCGCAAACGCCGTGGTGTTCAGCGCCGTGAACGGATTCATGCTGCGCCCCATGAACCTGCCGCATGAGGAAACACTGTACACGCTGGAGCGCGCGGACCGCGATGCTACCGAGTCATACCCCAACTATGTAGACCTCCGCGATCGCAACCGGGCCTTCGACGGCCTCGCCGCGTTCACTCTCGATCCGGGCTGGGTGACCATCGGCCGTGACGGTGACGCCATTCGGTCGTGGCTTTTCGAGGTGAGCGGCAATTACTTCGATGTCGTGGGAGTCCAGCCGTATCTCGGACGCTTCTTCCACGCTGGCGACGAGCACGGCGCGAACAGCGTGCCGTATGTCGTGCTCACGTACTCGTATTGGCGCAATCATTTCCAGGGGGACCACGGCGTCGTCGGGCGTACGGTGCTGCTCAACCGACACCCGTTCACGATCATCGGTGTCGCGCCGCCGGCGTTCCGGGGAACGGTGCTCATCTTCGCGGCAGATCTGTTTGTCCCGCTCGTGGATCAGGAGCAGATCGACGGTACGAGTCTTCTCAACGACCGCGCCAACCGCTGGTTGACGGTTCTCGGACATCGCAAGGGCGTCGTGACGCCAGCGCAGGCCGTCGCCGATCTGAACGAGATCGCGGCCCAGCTCCAGCTGGCGTATCCCAAAGAGGATGAGAACTTCAAGGTCCTGTTGACGCATTCGACGCTGGGCGGAGACGCGTTCGAGGACGCGGTACATGCCTTTCTCGTTGCGCTGATGCTCCTGGCGGGACTCATCCTTCTCGCGACATGCGCGAACCTCGGCAGCCTGTTCGCCGCGCGGGCAGCGGACCGCTCGCGCGAGGTGGCGCTGCGTCTTGCGTTAGGCGCTGGGAGCGGTCGCATCCTGCGGCAGCTCTTCACGGAGAGCGTGCTGATCGCGCTCGTCGGTGGTGCCGCTGGATTGTGGGGGAGCGTTCTGGTGCTGAGCTGGCTCGCGAACTGGCACCCCTTCCCCCAGTTCTCGATCCGCCTGCCGATCGATCCCGACCCACGCGTCTACGTCGTCGCGCTGCTCCTCAGCATCATCAGCGGCTTCGTCTTCGGTGCGGTTCCGGTGCGCCAGGTTCTCCGCACCGATCCGTATCAAGTGGTCAAGTCGGGATCGGCCAATCCCGTTGGCCGGCGCATGAGCATTCGTGATCTTCTCCTCGGCGTGCAGATCGCGATCTGCGCCGTGCTCGTGACATTTGCGATCGTCGCCGTTCGCGAATTGAGCCGGTCGCTCCATGGGAACCTTGGCGTCGATCCACACAACGTGCTTCTCGTCGACACCGATCTGCGCATGGCAGGATACAGCCAGGAGCGGATTTCAGCGATGCAGCAGCGGATGCTTGCGGCGATCAGAGCGGTTCCCCGCGTGACGTCGGTCGGTCTCGTCGGCGTCTCCCCGCCGATGCACGTGAGCTGGAATGAGACGGACCTCTTCGCCCCCGACGCCGTCGATCTCAAGCCGTCGAAGGCCGCTGCACATGCCATCCAGTACAGTGTGTCGCCGGATTACTTCCATGCGGCCGGCACGCGGCTCCTCGCCGGACGCACCTTCACGGTGCATGACAACACGATCGGCCCGCGCGTCGCCATCGTCAACGAGTTGCTGGCGCGAAAGCTCTATGGGTCGGGCGCGAGTGCCATCGACCGCGTATTCAAGCTGCCGGATGGCAAGCGCGTCCAGATCGTCGGCATCGCCGAGGATGGCAAGTACACGGCGAACCTCGGCGATGCCACGCCACTCGCGATCTTCTTTCCGCTTCTGCAAGTGCCCTCGAACGAGACGTGGATGGTGGTGCGCTCACCCGAGGATCCGCAACAGCTCTCGGCTGCGATCCGAGGGCAGCTGCGCGCCTTGGATTCGGGGCTCCCGTCGTTCATCGAGACGTGGACCAGGGACATGAGCGGAGCGCTGTTCGCGCCGCGGGTGGCCGCAGTATCGTTAGGTGTGCTCGGATTGTTGGGCGCGATCGTCGCCGTCACCGGCATCTTCGGGACGGCCGCGTACTCGCTGAGCAAGCGGCTCAAGGAGCTGGGGATCCGCACCGCGTTAGGCGCGCGGCGGATGGACGTGATCGAGGCCGCGCTCGGACGCGCGTTCGGGGTGCTGGCCCTCGGCTCCCTCGTCGGACTGGTGCTCGGGCTCCTCGCCAGCCGCGTGCTCGCTTCCATCGTATATCAGGCGAGCCCGCGCGATCCGCTCGTGCTGATCGGCGCGGTGGTGGCGATGTTCATGCTGGGCCTCGTCGCGACGTGGATCCCGGCGCGGCGGGCGCTGGCGGTGGATCCATTGATCCTGCTGCGCGCGGAGTGATGGGCATCCTCGATGGCGGGGAGCGATGCTTCTCGTTAAGCTTGTCTTCCCCCTGACGCGTATCGCGCTTCCGCATGCGAGGTAGTCGATGCGAAATGCCACCCTGGTCCCGTGTGTGACCGTCGCTCTGATCGGATCGCTGAGCTCAGCGCGCCACGCGCGCTCGCACGCCAGGCCGATCATCGAGCGAATCGCGATCAACAGCAATCGCACAGCTGCAGGCACGCCAGGCGACGGCGTGCTCACCATTCACCTGGAGGCCCGCGAAGGCGAGTGGCATCCGGACCGCGACGACCAGCCAGGCATCGTGGTTCACGCCTTTGGTGAGGAAGGTAGCCCACTGCTTATTCCCGGGCCGCTCATCCGGGTGAACGAAGGAACGAAGATCCATGCGTTCGTGCGCAATCTGTTGCGTGATAGTACGCTCATCGTTCACGGCCTGAGCCCGCGCGGCGGAATGGCGACGGCGGACAGCGACACGATTCAGGTTCGGCCCGATTCGGTACGAGAAGTAACGTTCGATGCTGGGGTCGCGGGGACGTATTACTACTGGGCCACGACGTCCGTTCAAACATTCGGCGTTGGCCCGATGGGTCGGCCTTTCGGTGACGCCGAGCTCACGGGCGCTTTCATCATCGATCCACGCGGCACAGTTGCCGGCGCCTCGGCGCGCGACCGCGTGCTCGTGATCAATCTCTGGGACCGAACACCCCATCCGGGCGGGTTCCTGCGCGCCGATGATGTGCTGCGATTCACGATCAACGGCAGGACGTGGCCAAACACCGAACGGTTCACGTACTCCATTGGCGACACCGTTCACCTGCGCATCGTGAACCCGACGTTCGAGCCGCATCCAATGCACCTGCACGGCTTCTATTTCAACGTCGAGAGTCGTGGCGATGGCGTGCGTGATACGACCTACGGTCCAACATCATCGCCGCGTCGTGTCGTGACCGAGCGAGTCGCGCCTGGGCATACCTTCACGATGTCATGGGTTCCGGAGCGGCCGGGTTATTGGCTGTTCCATTGCCACGACAACGGTCACGCGCTCCGGAATATTCCACTCGACGGATCGCCACTTCCTCCGGAACAGGACGTCCACGCACACAATCACGCACTGGAGATGATGGGCGGCCTGGTCATGAGCATCGAAGTGCGCGACCGCGGCGTCGTGCAGGCTGCTCGCGAACCGTCCATCGGGCGACGTCTTCGGCTCATTGCACGCGTCGACGATGGCGGCACACGAGAGGAGCCGGCGTACGGCTATGTGCTGCAGGACGAAGCGCGAACACGTCCGGCCGGAGCACGCGCTTCCCTGCTGCCTGCCCCAACGATCGTACTGAAGCGCGGGCAGCAGGTGAGCATCACCGTTGTGAATGAAATCCCCGAACCGACATCGGTGCACTGGCACGGCATCGAGCTCGATAGCTACTACGATGGCGTGGCGGACTACTCCGGACATCCTGGTCGCGTCGCGGCAGCGATCGCTCCGCACGATTCGTTCGAGGCGAAGTTCACGCCGCCGCGCGCCGGCACATTCATCTACCATCCACACGCCGACGAACTGCGGCAGCAAGTTGCAGGAATGTCCGGAGCGATCGTCGTTGTCGACGATCTCGCGACGTTTGATCCGGAGACGGATATCGTGATGCTCCTGACGTCTCCGCGGCGGTCGGCCGACGCCGCGCACTCGATTCTGCTGAATGGAAGTGCGTCCCCGGCATTGCGGGAGCTTCGCGTCGGCACACGCTACCGTCTTCGGTTGATCGACATCCATCCGGTACGGCCGAGCATGATTGCGCGATTGCTGAGCGATTCGACGCCGGTGACGTGGCGCGCGATCGCAAAGGATGGAATGACCTTGCCCGCCGACCAGGCGACCATGCGTCCAGCCATTCAACAGATGGGCAACGGTGAGACGTACGATTTCGAGGTGATCCCCAACGCGCCTGGCGCCTGGCGCTTCACTGTCGCTTCGGCGGTGGGCGATCTCCTGGTGTCGATGCCAATCCGCGTTCGATAGCTCGGGGAACAGAGCGCCGCGACGCTTCTACTCCCGGAAGCGGCCGCAGCGTCCAACTCTGCTCGTCGAACAGATAGGGCGTGCGGCCGGGCGCGACGGCGATCAATCGTGCGTCGTCGGCGCCCCGATCGTAGACACTCCACACGCGCTCCCGATCGAGATCGGCCACGTTGCGGACGAGACCCATGCCGTCGAGGTGTTTCGGGCCATAGCGCACGAACACGACGGCACGCTCGTCAGGCAATTGCGCCACGAGTCGCGCGAAGGCGTCGTAGTACGCGTGGTCATCGGCGATCGTGGCTCTTACCTGTCGGGTCACGGCGCCGACGGCAACGAGACCGACCGCGGCGACCGCGAGGCCTGCGGTCGTGCGGCGCGGCGCGTCGAGCAACGCGAGCGCGCGTACGACGCCTAACGCGATGAGGAACGCGAGCACCGGCATGCATTCCACGTAATACATCGTCCACCACGCCGGATGCGCGTACGCGAGATAGAGCACGAACTGCGCGGCGAAGGCGGCGAGCACGATCCAGCCTTCGGCGGTGAGGGCGAAGAGACCGACGAGCGCGAATAGACGCAGTCCGCCGCGCCACTCGTACCATTCGTCGCGGTCGAGCATCGTCAGCCGCAGCCACGCGATGCGCGGCAACGCCGCCAGCGTGTGCCGGACGTGGTAGCCATAGAACGCCGTCTCGAGCCGCTGCTGATCTGGGGGCAGGCGATCGCTCGGTCGCTCGTCGGGACTCGCACCGAAGCCAGGCTTGTCGAAGCGCAGGTATGTCTTCGTGTATGCCGTCAGCGGCGTGACGCGCACGTCACCGGTGGTGCGCCAGCTCCACAGGGGAACGATCGCGAGTATCGTCGCCGCGACGCCGGCGGCGGGCAGTAGATCACGCCACGCGCGCGTTCGCTTGCAGCGGACGAGAATGACGATCGACGCGACGATGCCGAGGGCGACGCCAGTCAACGGCCGCGTGATCATGCACCAGGCGATCGCACCCGCGGCGACGAGCAGCCACTTTCGCTCTGCGTCGGTGTGCCAGCGCACGATGGCCCACCAGGTCAACAGCCACGCCAGGCTCGAGACGCTCTCCGACATGTAGTTGGCGTGGTAGTAGTCCATGGGGAAGGACGATTCCCACGCGATCCAGGTGAGCAGGGCGACGACCGCACCGGCGGCGCGGCGTGCCAGCGCGAACATCAGGGCGCCGGAGCAGGCATTCGCCAGGATGACGGCGAGCCCGGGCAGCCCGACCAGTGCGCCGAGGGCAAGAATGATGGAGTTGCCAGGCGGATACTTGGACGCGAGCACCCCGTCAACGAGGACGTGCGGCTGCTCGAAGAACGCCGCGATCGGCGGCGCGACGCCGGTCCACCGCCAACGCGCAAAGAGCTCTGCCTGGAGCAAGTACGCCGACTCGTCATGAATGACCGGCGTGCGGTCGAGTGATCCCCACATCCAGAGCAGGAGCACTCCCGAGAGCGCGCCAACGATCGGCGGCGCCCATCGCGAATTCAGTGCTCGCTCAACAACGGACGCGTCGTACGCCGGCATGAGGCGCACGAGTGCCGCGGCAACCAACACGACGAGGATCGCTATCCACGGAGAGAGTCCGAGCATTCATTGGAGATGACGACTTAGCGCGGGTTCCGTTTGCGTCTCTCGCCGCGGTAAACGCTAGGTTTTCTTCACAGCCGGGACCGTCTGCGATTCGGCGCTACTGCGAGGAGTCTGTGTTCTCCGGCGTCGGCGCCTCATCGACTCGTCGCTCATCACGGCGCTGCTGGCGCTCGGCGCGCTTGAGGTCCTTCTTGGTCTTGCGGTCCTGCTCTTTACGACGCTTCTCGAAATCGTAGTTGCGCTTGGGCGGCATGGCTTCCTGGTGGTTGAGGTCGAGGCGCGCGGAGGGGACCGCGGCTCATCAAAGCTATCAGCCGCGACCGAAGCCCGGCTATCACCGGTGCGACGCTCGTCGGGGTTTGTGCCGAGATGGATCTGGATAATATCCATGTCGCCCGCCGCGAGCACGACGTCCGCGTTTCCATCGCGAACTATGACGGCGTTAGGTTGCCCCAGCGGGCGTCAGCCGACTCTTGCCCGTTTCCCAATCCCCAAGGCCTCGCGGAAGACGTCAGCGCGAAAAGAAGGTAGAAGACCAAGGTCCTCCACGTTGACTCCCCCGTAGCGACGTGCACGCCTTCTTGTTGCGACCACCACGATGAATACTTGCGGGGCAACGGACGGTGTGTGGGATTCGGACCCACGGTACGCTATGAACGTACACAAGCTTTCCAGGCGTTCTCGTTAGGTCCAAGATCCCGACGTGATGTCCTTTTTCATAGTGCGGACCGCGTGATCTGCCGGGATCGCAACCCAACGATGTCGTGCAATGCCGCGCTGAATCCAGACTCGAATCCAGTCCCCCGAGTCAGATTTGTGATACACAAGCCTTCGAGGTGACGATTGACCGAGGCTCTGTCTCATGGCCCGAAACAATAGCCGATGGATGCTCGCCGGCCGTCCAGGGCATAGCGCGACGCGCGCGCGCGATTGAGCCGTCCGGCGCCTGCTGCACGTACCCCACGACGCGGCCCTTCGCGTTACGCTCAAAGGCGATCATCGGCGCGATGCCGTCCGGGCTGAACGTATCCTCAGAGACGCGACGCAGCGTCGCACCGGGGGCGCCAATGAGCTTTTTCAAGAGTCGATTGCGCGACAGGATCATCTCGCGGCGTATCGGTTCAGCGGTTCACCGTGGGTGTTCCACCATGTAACGACGCAGCGCCACCACAAGCAGGGCGCTCGACTGGCGGAGCTGCCTACACGCGTTCCAGAATGCGGCTGTTCGAGCGAAGCTGCCCACGGGCGTTCGAACGCAGCGAGCCTCGAGGAGCGACGCCGGGAACGTTCCGTCGAGCAGCGATCGTACGACGGCGGCTTCGTTAGGCCATTGATCCGCATTCCAGCGGGGTGCGTCGCTTGCGCAGCGAGGCGCCTATGGCTCACTCCCAACCGGCGGTCACGCCTTCCTGAGCGCGAGGCACTGAGAGGGACCCAGCAGGTCCCTCTCAGTCTTGTGATCGATGCGGCGATGGTTAGCTGATCGTGGACAGAGAGTCGAACTGGAAGGTCTCGACTGTCGCGCGTCCGTCCATTACCGGGCGGAGGGTCTTGTCGATTTCTGGGTATGTCGCCGTCTCGTACTTTCGCGCCGCATCCGCGTTGTTCCAGACGCTGATCGCGAGGACATGCTGATTGTCCACCAGCAGGAGCTCGTTCTTGAAGCCGTCCTGCTTCTTCAGCTTCGGGAGCACCTGGCTCTGGAAGAGCGTGTGGAACTCCTCGTTCTTGTTCGCCGCGATGTCGAATCGAACACTGCGCGCGACCTGTCCCTTGTTCGTCTGCATGGTGGTGGTCTCCACCTCGTTGGAACTTACCGGCCTCACGTTCGAGGTTGCCGCAGGTCGGCCAACGCCGAGAGGATCCACTCTGGCGCCTAACTCTGCTTAAGTCGTATGAAGGAGTATAACACAATCGGTGTGCTAAATGTTGGTTTAGCAATATTTTACGGTAAGTGGCGCGAGCCACGGCGGTTACTTCTTGGGCTCGCACCTGCCGGGGACGGCGCAACGCGTGCGCTCGGAGTGGAACGGCGGCATTCGAGCGCCGTGACGGTGGTCCGCGCCACCTAACGAGTCACCGACCCCGGATTGCTCGTGCGGATCGAGCGCGCGCCGCATCCATCGCGTTCGCGGTTGTGAGAGTCCAGCGTTGCGACGGATGCTGTCCTTCCTATAGACGTTAGTCCAATGGTCTTGGTCGACCGTTTCGGTACTTTGTCCAGCGTTGGTCTTCCGGGAGATCAGAATGATTCTCGCAGCCGACGACTGTTACGCTGCGTAACGAAGATCCTTGCCGTTGGTACCGCTCAATTATCTTGCCGGAGGACACCACGATGCCCACAACCGTTAGCTCACCCGCAACGACGACCCCGCGTGACGCTCCAAGTCGGCTGTCTGGTCCCAATCTCCCCAACGCTGAGCCGCGTGAGGACCTCGCGCTCGTGATTGCGGAGTGGGATGCGATCAGCCGCGACGAGCCGTGGCACGTCAACCCTGAACACTATGGGCTCGACAGCCTGCACGAGACGATACGGGGTGTGCTCGACGTGGCACTGGGCAACGGTGGCGACAAGGACGCATCGGAGCGTCTAGTGCGCGCGGCGGCCTTGCACGGCGACCAGCGCCGGGTCCAAGGGGTGAGTGACGACGCCGTCCTCCGCGAGTACCATGCCCTCCGCACGGCGTTGTGGCGCCACCTGATCAAGGCGCCAATGCCAAGATCCGAAGCGCTGACCGCGATTATGCGAGTGGATGTCGTCATCACCGTCGCCACAAGCGCAGCCCTTCGCGGGTTTCATCGGAGCGACCTGACGCCAAACCCGGAGTGGGCTTCTCAACTGCTGAGCTACATCGCCACGGGCTCGCAGGAGATTGTGGACGCCTTGGGAGCGAAGGGAGGACATGATGACGGCGAGTCGCGTTGAGCCCGCAGAACTCGCAAGGACTCAACTCACGTAGCGGACACAGTGCAGTGTCAACCTTACACCCCGTGATTGCGTCGCATTGTTTCCTCGATGGTCGCGACCTCTGTTTCGATAGCGGCCGCCATCTAGCGATCGTCGAGACAGGTCGCGGCACCCATCGATAAGAACTCGTTAAGAAACTGGCCACCGTCAGTCTCTCCCATCCGCGACGCTTGCGCATTCAGTATCGTGCGGCAGCTGCTCGCCCAATCGGCGCGCGCCGGCCGAGCTGCCGAGCAAAAACGTCGTGGTGCGTTGTTCACGCCCGTTCGAAGTACTTAAACGACATTGGAACAATGAGCGTAATGGATGTGGATGCCATTCTCGGCGTGCTGCCCCACCGTTACCCCTTTCTCTTCGTCGATACGGTGCTCGAGCTGGAGCACGCGACACGCATCGTCGCGGTCAAGAACGTTTCCGCCAACGAGCCGTTCTTCGCGAACCCTGGCGCGGGGCACTGGACTATGCCGGGCCTTCTCATTGTGGAGGCGCTGGCGCAGGCAGGTGCGATTCTCCTCCTCGCCGAGCAAGCGCCAGGGACGAATCACGTCGCCTATTTCGCCTCGCTCGACAATGTGCATTGGCCCGCAGCCGTGTGTCCTGGCGATCAGATACGCCTGGAGATCAGTGTCGCGCGGCAACGGGGCCGCCTGCACAAGGTTCACGGGCGCGCGCTGGTCGGCGACACACTCGTCTGTGAGGCCGATTTGGGTGCGGTTGTGGTCGACCGATGATGCACGTCACCGACCGTTGGGCTGCTGGGCCCCCCGTCGAGCGAGCCGCGAAAAGATTAGAGAACCTCGGAAGCGATCGAAGCGTGGGTTGAGTTCATCGCGATAACCGAGCGCGTGAGTCCAGCGCAACTCAGCGGACAGCCTGTATGGCCACGCTAACGATGGCAAGACGTTTCCGTCCACAGCATTGCCTGAGCAGCGTGAATGTGCGCTTATTCATTCGGCGTCCAACTCGTCGAGGCATCTCCATGACTGCCGTAACCTTTTCTGCGCGGGGTCATCGCTGGTGTGTTCTTCCAATCACCAATGAAGTACTGACGAAGGAGCAGATCCCGGCACTGCCCGGCACTGGTCTCGTTTTCACAAGTGAGAACGCCGAGATGCGATTTCTGCCACTCGCGCCCGACGCCGTGCCCTCAGTCGAGTCCTTGCAGCGCAAGCCGGTTGCTGACCTCAGCGCTTGGGTGCAGATAGCAAGGCCGCTTCCCCGTTAGGTCAGGGTTAGGCATGGTCAATGTCCATCGCCTGCTCCTGTGCCGTTGCGAAATCGACCCGAAGGTCCGACTTGGCGCCATCCAGGTTCACGGGCGCGAACTGCTGCCCTCGAAGCCACCCGCGATTCGCCTGCTCGGCGACCGTCGTGAATCCTTGCTCGCGCAGCCGTTTGAGGACGTTACGCTGGAGGAGGGTGAGCCCTTGGTGCATTGGGTAACATAAAACGGCCCGGCATTGATGCCCGGGCGGTGATCGTCAGTCGGAGCGCCACCGGCGTAAGATGAGCAAACCTGAATGATCGATCGTTACGCGATTCTCATAGTTCACCAGCGCTCGCTGCCTGTGCGTCTGCCCTCCCGTAATCCGTCCGCAGCTCCTTCTCACGCACCCCGACCAAGTTCGGCAGCGGGCACGCGCTCGTCACTCACCCACGCATCGGCCGCGGCGTCTGCGAGGGAGCCATAGCCCGCCTTACGCAAGCGATCGATCATCGCGCCGCAGGAATGTCATTCGTTGTTTCACGCTGAATTCTGTCGCCGCGGAACTAGTAGTAGGTGGATAGCGTCAGTACCCGCCTCGACGAGGCGCGCAATCTGACTCGGGTCTCGCTTGAGAATCTCGGCGACCTTGAGTGACTCGAGGGCGGCATCGAGTTCCTCTGGCGAGTGGTGCGACATAACCTCGTCCGTCACCTGCAGCATTATGAATGGCGTCGAGCCGTCATAGCGCCACGCACACAGATTGAGACCGTCGTACTGGACCGCGTCCACTGACATCTTGTGCCTCGCGAGCCACAGCGTGACGACACTGTCATGCTTCGGGAATGGACACTCACTCATGTTTGAACGGTAGCCCACAGCGAAACGGCCCGGCAGTGGCTGCACCTCGTCGCTGAGCAGCGAGAAGGGCGCCGGCTCACGCGCGAGCGCCTCGGGCGTGGCCAGCGGACGGTGGACGCGCGAGCGGTATCCCTCGTCGCGACGGGTGACAAAGAGCGCCAAAAGGAGCGGCGCAGCGCCTCACCGGCTATGAGGATAATCTAATGGCGGACCGCCTCCGCGCTTGTTCGTCTGATCTGGTCTGCCTAACGGCGGCGGCTGTGCTCCATCCATGGTCGGCGTAATATTCAGCCGCACACTATCGCGAAGCTCGAATCGCAGCTAACTTCATTACGGGTGCGCGGGACGTTCACACCAGCCCGCGAACAGGTTTCCTGCGCTTGGCGCTTCTGGCGACGCCTCCTTCTTCCGAGAGCTCGCCATGCCATCTGAGCGAACCCTGCTCCGTATCGGTCCCGTTATGGTCGAAGGCCGCCTCACCACGCGCGATCTCAGCGACGTCGATGCCGGCAAAGCGGAGGAGTCGCCAGGCGAGCGCGCCGACGACTACGGCATGGCCCTCCCGGAACCTTCGCCGACAGACGGTTCGGCCGACCCTGTGGCGGGCCTGATCGACGAGTTACACCAGCTGTCGAGTGGCGGCGGTAAACGAGATGGCGAGTCTCTTGCGCGATTTCAGCATAACGTCGCCGCGCTACGCGCGTTGCCCGGTGCGACCGGCCCTTTCCGCGCCAAGGTAGCGAGTGCGGCCGGATGGGCGGCGCTTCTCTTCAGCAGCTGGCGTCACGTCAAATACGATAAGCCGAACATCTCGGGCGCCGATCGCGTACGCGCCTTTATCAGAGGCGACCTTTCCGATGCGCGCCGGATGCATTCGGTCGGCTCGCGGTCGTGACGCGCCTCGTTCCTGGCCTCCCTTTCATCTACGATTCATGACGACCGACGTGCTCGAACTCTGCGTCGCACCAGATCGTACGACGGCACCGGCAGGCGCCGAACATCGGGGTCGGATGCGTTTCGCCTTCCTTGCCGAGACCAGTCGCTGTCTCAGCGACTCGCTCGATCTCGAGACTACGCTGGCGACCGTCGCGAACATTGCGCTTCCACAATTCGGCGTCTGGTGTATGGTCGACATCGTTGCGTCTGACGAGTCAATCAGCCGCGTGGCGGTCATCCATCCCGATGCCGCCAAACAGAAGCTCGCCCGCAATTTCTTCCACGAGCACCCACCTCACCGCGACGACCCCATTGGCGCGCCGCGTGTCATTCGGACGAACCATTCCGAGTTCGCCTTGGTAGAGGGGCCGGCCCTGCTCGATCAGATCGAGGACGCCAAGCAACGCGACTTGCTGCGACAACTCGGAGCGCAATCGTTCCTGATCGTGGCGATGCGCGCTCGTGGTCGAACGCTCGGTGCGATCACGTTCGTCTCCGACGATACACGGACGTACGATGACGCCGACCTACTGCTCGCCGAGGATCTCGGCCGGCGCTGCGCGATGGCGATCGACAATGCACGCACGTATGGCCTGGCGCAGGAGGCTCGGCGCGGCGCCGAGGCAGCGCGCGAAGCGGCGACGTTCGCCGCGCAGCGCGCGAACGCGCTGCGCGAGATCGCCGACAGCGCACGCGAGCAAGCGGAGACGGCGAACCGCACGAAGGCGGCCTTCCTGACCACGATGTCCCACGAGTTTCGCACACCGCTGGGGGCGATCCTCGGTTTCGTTGGCTTGATGAACGACGGCCTGGCGGGCCCGCTGACGCCGTTACAGCGGGATTATGTCCGGCGGATTGGCAACGCCAGTGGCAATCTCCTCCGCTTGATCGAGGAAGTGCTAACACTCTCGCAGGTGCACGCCGGTCGCGGCACGATGCACGTCGAGCACATCGACCTCGCGGCGAGTGTCCGTGAAGTTGCCGATCTGCTGCAACCGCTCGTGGAGACGAAGAAGCTCAGCCTCGTCGTGGACGTGCCTGAGGTGCCGCTCCTCTTCCCCACGGACGAGGCCAAGTTCCGCCAGATCGTGATCAACCTCACGGGCAACGCGGTGAAGTTCACGGCAATGGGCGAAGTGCGCCTGAGTCTCGAAGCGGAGGAAGCAGGCGTGGTTCTGCGGGTTCGCGACACGGGCGAGGGAATCAGCGTCGAAGATGCCGAGCGCCTCTTCGAATCGTTCATGCAGGCGGGTGCATCGGGCTCTCGACAATCCCAGGGCACGGGTTTGGGGCTCGCGATCAGCCGTCAGCTCGCGCAACTCATGGGCGGCGACGTGACGGTGGAGAGCGTTCCGGGTTGCGGAAGCACGTTCACCCTGCGACTCCCGTATTCCGCGGAAGCCACGGCCGAGGGAGAAGCCGCGCAAGCGCGGACCGCGTTCCGCGAGCGGCGTGCACGCGCTCGCATTGAACGGACCTAACGAGGGCGCATCTCGATTCAGCCCCGTTCCGCCATGTGTCCCGGATACCGTGCCGGGAGATGCGCGATGAAGGTGCTGCCGACGCCGAGCTCGCTTTTCGTTATGTGGACGTCGCCCCCGAGCAAACGGGCGAGCTGGCGAGCGACGGAGAGCCCGAGGCCAGTCCCCTCGGAAGGCTGCGCCACGTGCTTGTCGGCGCGCCAAAACGCCTCGAAGACGTGTTCGTGATCCGCTGCCGCGATGCCACGCCCAGAGTCGCTCACCTCAAAGAAGATCTTCATCTCGACGCCGAGCCCCTCAATCCTCAAGATCAGGAGCACGTCGCCGTGGTCCGTATACTTCACCGCGTTCGTAACCAGATTGACCAGGATCTGTCGCAGCTTGAGCGGATCGGTATTCAGCTCGATAGGCTGAGCTGGGCGCTCGAAGTGAATGCGGACCCCTTTGAGTTCGGCGATCGGACTGACGATGTCGATCGTCTCCTGGACGATATCGGCTGCGCGGATACGCTCGACGTTGACCATCTCCTCACCAGCATCCAGCCGTGCGACGTGGAGAAGTTGTTCGATCAGCGCCAACAGGTGCTCGCTCGAGAGCCGGACGCGCCGGAGGTGGTCCCTCTGCACCTGCGTGACGGGTCCGGAGATCTCCTCGGCCAGAAGCTGGGTGTAGCCAATCACCGCGCTCATCGGCGTCCGGAGCTCGTGGCTGATCGTGCGAAGGAACTGCGACTTCGACTGACTCGCCTGTTCCGCCGCCGCGCGCGCCTCCCGTTCCGCCATGGTGAGATGGCCACGCATGATCGCCTGCGCGCACATGACGCCCAGCGTAAGCACAAACGCGCGCTCATCCTCGCTGAAGACGTGCGGAGTGGTCCACGTGAGGCCGAGCACGCCGCGCAGCTCTCCGTTGGCCCAGACCGGGACCGCGGCGGCGCACGCAGCCCCGGCGTTCACGGTCGCGTCACCCCAGTCCGGGTACTGCCGCAATTCGTCCGGTGTGCTCAGAAACACCGGCTGCCCGGTGCGTGCCACTTCGGCCAGCGGCGCCCGCGCGTCGAGCCGGAGGTACCGCAGTGCAGCCTCGATGTGGCGGCTCACGCCAATGCCGCGCACCAGTGTGAGGGTTTCCGGGGGCGGCGTCAGCGCGCGATCCGCTTCGTCGTTAGGCGGAAATTGCCCCAACGTCACAACGACGGCGCTCGTCGCCCCGAGCACGGCGAGCGCTTGCCGCTCGATGACGTCCGCGGCTTGCTCAGGTAATAGGGGATCGGTCAGCGAGCCGCTGAGCGCGGCGAGCGCCCGTAGCTTGCGACTGGCGTCGGAGATGTCGTGCTCCGCGACACCGGCGAACATCGGGCCGGCTTGCAAGGGCGCCAGCGGTAGCACAACGGTCGGTGACAGTGCAGCCATAGCCATTTCCCCGGCAGGGCGTCGCCAGGAGCGCCATGAGCCTGCCGCATCGCCATTGTCGCCGCGACGCGCCGCGCTGGTGGAGCAGCTCGCGGATACCGTAATATGCGGTCCCGCAGGTTGTCGCACAAGGTCTGCGAGTAGTTGAGATGTTGTTCGTATCGACGGCGATGTTCATCACATACTGATGTTAACCACATACTAAAGAGGGCGGCGGCGCAGCCCTCTTTTCTTTCGCCATGCGCACGGCGCGCGGCATCGACGACCGGCGCGGCCTAACGCGTACCCTGCTCGCTCTTCAGTTCCTTCCGGTAGCTGGGCTAGCAGAGATCGCGATCTCCACGCGTCGATTGGCCTGACGACCGCTGTCGGTGCCGTTCGGGCCGAGTGGCTCCAGTTCACCGCGACCGACGGCGTGCAGTCGGCCGACGATTACGCCCTGCCTGACGAGGAAGTCGCTGACGGACCGTGCCCGTCGCTCGGAGAGCAACTGATTATAGGAGTAGCGTCCCACCGAGTCCGTGTGGCCAACGATGAGCAGATCGGTATCGCGATAGCGAAGGAGATCGAGCAGCAGGTCGTTGGCGCAACCGTCGAGCGCGTCGGGGAAGGGATTCAAGTGACGTTCGCACCGCGGTCGAGGCGGTGTTGTTCCCAACGACGCCGCCAATGACGCCGCCCGCGGCCGCGCCAATTGCGGCACCCTTCTGCTCGCGGTTGAGACTCGCGCAGCCGGCCAAAAGGAGTGCGATGAAGATAGGATGAATGCGAGGGCCATGTACGGACGACGGGCGTTCAAGCGGGCGGGGTGGTACATTTGGAACCGCGTGATAGATGTGTCGTTAGGCGTTGCGAAAGCGCCACCGAGCTCCGTGTCGCCGGTCAGAAGAATGTGACACCAAGGATCATCGGA
>DASXPH010000038.1:0-10476 GCA_036493735.1 Gemmatimonadaceae bacterium | reverse complement strand
CTTCGGCGTCACCGGTTCCGTGATTCTCGTGGGCCGGCCATGATCACACGGACTTGCCTATTCGTCGCGGCGCTCGCCCTCCCGTTGCCGCTCGTGGCGCAGGATGCGCGAAGCGCGCGTCTCGATGGTCGTCTGGATGGCACGACGGAAGCGGTCGTTCTGAGAGCGCTCGACAGCGCGCGCACTCGCGGCCTGCCGACGGATCCAATCGTCGACAAGGCGCTCGAAGGGGCGACCAAGAAAGCGCCGGGGACGCGCATCCAGGCCGCGGTCACCTCGCTGCTCGGCCGTCTCGAGTTGGCGCGAGAGGCGCTCGCGCCCAATCCAACGCCGCGCGACATTGCCGCCGGCGCCGATGCGCTCGCGTACGGTGCCACGCGGGAGGCGTTGCAGACGATGCGGGCGATCAGGCCTAACGATTCGGTCGCGGTGCCGCTCGGTGTGCTCACGCAGCTCGTGGCGAGCGGAATTCCCATTGCGCGAGCGACGCGCGTCGTCGCCGACCTGCTGCGCCGCGGCGCGCGCGACGAACAGCTCATCGCTCTCAACGAGGACGTGCGCTCGTATGTGGCGGCTGGAGCGACGCCGGAGATTGCCCTCGACGTGCGGATGCGTGGTTTGAACGCGGTACTGCCCGCTAGCGGAAATGGGGTTCTGGGCGGGGATGGGGGCCTCAGCAACCCGACCGCGGCTTCCACGGGCGGCAAGAAGCCCTGAACGGTGGAGGCTGAACGGTGGACGGTGATCGGTGATCACTGACCGCCCCTTTTCCACGTCTGCGCCCGACGATACGCTTTGTCGGTGCGCCCTCTCGTCGTCCTCGCCGTCATCGTCTGCTGGCTTGGCATTACGCGCGCTGGCCTGAGCCAGTCGACGCAGGGCGTCATCGTGTCCGAGGGAAGTCTCGACGTGGGCGGCGCTGTGTTGCAACAGCCGGGTCTGACGGCGACGAACGTTATGACCGCGGGTGGCCAGTTCCGGCTGGCGACTCCAGTCTCCGCGCTGTTCGCAAACGGTGTTGGCGCGCGCACGTCCGACAATGGGTTCACGGGCCAGGGAGTGATGACAGGATCCCTGTTTGCTCAGCCGGCGCAACGTTTCCGCTGGGAGCTCACCGCGACGGGCAGCGCGTTCGGCCTCAGTAACGCCGCACCGGCGTTCGCGTGGCAGGGACTGCTTCGAGAGCATGTCAGCGGCTCATTGGGAGGCGCCTTCATTGGCGTTGGCGGCGGCCAGCTGTCGCGCAGCGGCGTTCGAAGCGCGATCGGCACGGCACAGACAGGCGCCTACCTCCAGCTCGACAATCTTGGCCGCGACCAGTTGTCTGCCGCGATTGCCTACACGAGTGCCACCGCCAGCAGCGACGTTGTCGATGGTGTTCACTACTCGGACATCATCGGGTACTGGACGCACCGAACGCACGCCCTGGAGCTCGACGTTGGAGGCGGTGTGCGAGTTTTCGCATGGGAGCGTGCCGCGGGCAAGCCCTGGGCCTCGGCGAACGGTACCATCTGGATGAGCGATCGAACCGCAATTGTGCTCTCGGCCGGCCGAGCGCTCGCTGACGTGACGCGCGGGATTCCATCAGTGCGGTACCTGTCGCTCTCGTTCCGCGTCGGAACGAGACCGGGGACTTCGGGCAACGCCCTGCGTGTTAGGCGTGGTCAGGTCGATGACGACGGCGGCCGGCTGGACGTACGGGGGGAAGGCGATGGCGAGGGCGCCCCGCGAATCGTCACGATTCACCTGCCCCTCGCCGCGGGCGTGGAGTTGATGGCGGACTTCACTGAATGGGAACCTGTGGCGATGACCAGGTTGTCTAACGGTGACTGGCGCCTGGAGCGCGCCATCGCCCCTGGCACACATCGTCTTGCCATCCGCATCGACGGTGGTCCGTGGACGGTACCGCCAAACTTGCCGCGGGTGCAGGATGATTTCGGGGGCGAAGTGGGAATCCTCATCGTACCGTAACGAGGGCGCGAGCGAAGCGAGGAAAGGGGCTTGAAATCCATTGTCTGCGCCGATGGCGGCGCCGTCATCATGATCGGAGTGCTGTGCGCGCTGGCTGTACTGGAGCCGCGGCGGCTGGTTGCTCTCCGGGCGATGTCAAGCTCTACACCCTGTACTCACAGTTCGTGAAGAGCGAGGCGGACTCCGTCGTTCCGCGTGGTGTGACCCTCTTTCCACGCAGCGCGGAGCTATTGGCGATGAACGCGCACGAGCTGCGCTCAAAGGGACAGCTCTCTGATGCGCTCTCGGCCTCACGCCAGGCGCTTGCCGTCGACTCGACGCTCGATCGCGGTGAGCTGATGATCGCGCAGGGCGAGATCGAGCTCGGTCGTGCCGACAGCGCGCTGGCGGCGCTTCATCGCGCCATCGGGCGTGGCGAGGACACCGCGCTCGTCGCGCAGTCCGCGTTTCTCGTCGGCGTCGCCGCCTACAGCATCACGCAGTCCGCCCTCGCCGACGCGCCGAAGATGACGGAGAAGACCCAGAGTTGCGAACTCTCTTATCTCGGTGCCGAAACGCTTCCACTCGCGCGTGCCGGACTGGAGGCCGGGCAGGAAGTGTCGCCCGAGGCCGCCAAACAGTTCCTCGATTATCTGGGGCAGCTCGAGCCATACGTGCAGCGCCAGATCGATGCATTCTGTCCAAAGTCGTGAACGGTGGACGGCAAGGAGTTTGCACTTGAACTCCGCGCTGGCTGATCCTAGCTTCTCAAACGCGCGCTGGTGATTTCCCCGATTTGACGGGCCGCGCGCCGGGTACTCTCGCGAGTCCCGCCAATCCCGTCTAAGTCGTGGCTACTACGGCCCACGACGAAATGTCGGGGCCGTTTTCTTTTCGTTCTCATTCAGGATCTCACATGAGCCGCTACATCTTCACCTCCGAGTCGGTCAGCGAAGGCCACCCGGACAAAGTCTGCGATTATATCGCCGACTCCATCCTCGACGCGCATCTCACCGCCGATCCCACCAGTCGCGTCGCGTGTGAGGTCCTGTGTAAGAGCGGGCAGGTCGTTCTTGCCGGAGAGATCACGTCGACGGCGAGCGTCGATTACGAGCGCATCGCGCGCGACGCCATCCGTGAGATCGGCTACATCGATCCTAACGAGCCATTCAACGCCGCCGGCGTCCAGGTCACGCAGTTCATCTCGCGCCAATCGCCGGATATCGCGATGGGAGTGGACACGGGCGGTGCGGGCGATCAGGGACTCATGTTCGGCTTCGCGACCGACGAGACGCCGGAGTTGATGCCGTTGCCCGTTCAGCTGGCGCACAGGCTCTCGAATCGTCTGGCGGTGTCGCGGAAGCGCGGCGAGCGGGGGTGGCTCCGGCCCGACGCGAAGACGCAGGTCTCGGTTCTCTACGAGGATCACGCTCCGGTGCGGGTCACGACCGTGCTCGTTTCGACCCAGCACACGGCGGATGTCACGCAGGGCGAGATTCGCGACTACATATCGAGCTGCATCTGCCCGGAGGTGTTGGGCAAGTGGTTCGACCCGAACGTCGAAGTGCTGGTGAATCCGACAGGTCAGTTCATCGAGGGCGGGCCGTCGGCGGACTGTGGCGTCACCGGCCGTAAGATCATCGTCGACACGTATGGCGGCATGGGACGGCACGGCGGAGGCGCGTTCAGCGGAAAGGACCCGAGCAAAGTCGATCGCAGTGGCGCGTACTTCGGCCGCTACGTCGCGCGCCAGGTCGTGAAGAAGGGGATCGCCAAGCGCGCCGAGGTCCAGGTGGCGTACGCGATCGGGCGCGCCGAGCCGGTGTCGGTTCGCGTCGATACCTTCGGCACGGGTGACTGGCGTGCCGCCGAACAGTTCGTCCAGGGCTTCGACTTCCGTCCGTCGGCGATGATACAGCAGCTGGAGCTGAGGCAGCCGATGTACCGGAACACGACGAACTACGGGCATTTCGGGAGGGCAGGACTCAGTTGGGAGAGCTGAATTTGGGTTGAGCGTTGCGGGTTGTGGGTTGTGGGTTGGAATAAGGAAGGCCGACGGTGAAACCGTCGGCCTTTGTTCCTTTTCCGTAACGCGCAACCCTCAACCCACAACCCGCAACGCTATCGTGCAGCATCCCCCGAGCAATCCATCCCACTCAGAAATCCCTTCCTCAGGATCGCTCCTGATGCCGCCGAGACGAGATCGACGTCGACCTTGAGCGCCGAGCCGTTCGGGAGCGAGATGCCCTGACTCCCACTCCGCAGCGTCCATTCCGCGCGCAGCGTGTCGCCGACGGTGATCCAGGAATCGGCCGTGTAAAAGAGTTGGAACATCGCCCAGGGGCCGTTGAACGGGCCGACGATGTTCAGGTCCGCGCTGCCGATCTGCGCGGAGAGGCGGGATTCGTGATTGGCGGACGGCCAATCGACGCGCTGCGAGTGCACGTTTCCGGCGGAGCGAATCGGGTCGCCCTCGAGTGTCGCCGTGACCGCTGTCGTGCCGCTCGAGAGTCGTGGCCGCACGACGATCGAATACTTCGGATCGGGCGTACCCCCAGCGAACATCAAGTCCGACATCGTCGCGGCCTTGTTGAAGAAGCCGACGAAGCTGGGCGATAGCCTCACGCCTCCAGCGACAGGCTGATATGAGCTTCCCTGCTTTTGCAATGCGCTCTGCAGCACGTCGTTGTACATCATCCACAGCGAACCAGTGCCCGGCCGCAGAATCGCGCTCACCTCGGGAATCGTCGCCTGCACGGGGCTGGCGGGATTGAACGGGAACTTGGAGAATGTCATTCTCGCGCCGGCGCAGAAAGCGCGCGCTCGTGCATTGACCTGATCGGCGCCGAAATGCGTCAGCAGTACTTCCGCGAAGCTGACCGGGTCTTCCATCAACTTCTGCACCGTGCTGTGTACCTGCCCCTGTTGATCGATCGTGAATGCCGAGGCCAGTTGAGCAGCTGCTGATTTCGCGGCCGCGGCGCTGCCAAGGGCCTGGCCTGCGACCGCCTCGCCACCCTGACCCTGCGCCGTCGCCGCCTGCGCAACCGCGGCCTGGAAGGCGATGAGCGCGGTCATGTAGGGCTGGTTAGCCTGACCATTGAGCTTCGTCGTGTCCGCCGGCGGTGTCACCGATTGCACGGGCTGGAACACCGTCGCGATGTCGCTCGACACATTGGTGTTGCGCGAAGCCACCGAGAAGAGCTCGAGCAGCGGCGACTGATTCCCGCTCAATACGGCGAGCTTCTGCGCGGCATCCTTCACCCCAGCATATCGCGCGATGGACGCCGAGCGGAGGAACTGCCGCCAGTGCTCGGCGTAGTCGGTTGCATAGCGAGACCGCAAATCCGCGACGAGCTTGGCGCGGTCGAGCGGTTGCGCGTCCTCGCCGACGACCCAGCTCTCCCCTTGCAGGAATCGATCGACGGTCTTGAAGCCGCCCTGCATGAACGCGAATCCGGCCTTCGTGAAAGCGCCCGGCACCTCGTAGCTATCGACGACGTATTGCGCCGTACCCGGGAACTTCCGGTTGAACTGAACCGGCTGGGTCGCCTTATTGGCCTCGGCGAGCATGAACTGATAGATGCGCTCGGAGCCGGCGTACTGGTGCAGGAAGGAGCGCCCGTGCGCGACGAGCGTCTTGTCGGCGCTGTCGGGAAGCGGATTCCCGTACGGAAGCTCGCGCGCGTACGTCTCGAACTGCCGCTGCGCGATCTGCGTTCGCTCTCCGTCCAGCTGATGCCCCCCGAGCCATTGCTTCATCAGTACGGGCGCGAGGAAATCGACCGTGCTCTTCTCGGGATGCGTCGTCGTGATGAGATAGGACTTGAGCAAGTTATAACTGGCACCATAGTCGTCGGTCGGCTGTGGCGAGTCGGGAATCGCGCGCAGCGACGTCAGAAGGGCGGTCTTCGTATTCGTGTACATCAGCCGGTTGAAGCTGGCGAAGTACACGCGCCGCACGTCGGGATAGATCGCCGAGCCGCTGTACAGCCCCCAGCGTAACGAGAGCGGCGGCCCGTGATGATCGTAGGCGCTCAGCGTGTCGAGCTGGGCGCGCAACGAGTCGAGCCGGCGCATCGCATCCACCGGCGGGAAGTCGACGTTGTTCGGTGAGATTGCGGCGATTCCGCGCGCGGCATCCCCCGCCTGGCGCTGCAGTTGACGATTTCCACTATACGAAATCGTGAACGCGAGGCAGAGCAGTAGCGCCAACGCGGCGCCGCCGGCAAGAGCTGCCCGCCGGAGAAAGCCGACGCGCTCGCCGCCCTGCGTCGATGTCGCGGCCGCGTCGTCGGCGAGTATGACTTCGCGAAAGAGCCTCGGCAGAAAATCCCAGCGAGGGACCTTCCGCGTCCGCGGCATGCTCGGCGACATCGGTGTTGCCGCGGCCGCGGCAAGCTGCTCCATCGAGAAGACCCCAGTTGCGGAGCGCGCCGCGGCCACTGGCCGCGCCTGCTGCAGTGCCGGCGTATACTCCGGCGCGGTTTCGTTCACGAACACCGGCTGCACGCCGACGAAGTAGAATCCGCGCAGTAGCGGACTGCCCTTGAGGGCGCTCGGTCGGCCGAGCTCACTCAGGAACTCGACGACGAGCGGCCCGAGCTTGCGGACCTCGCGCGGAAACTCGTATGCCTGCGGCTTCCATTCCGCCGCGTGCTCGCGCGCCAACACCGGCAGCCGGCGACTGGCGAGCGAACGATAAATCTGATCCATAGAGCGCTCGAGGCGCGGCGTCACCCGTTCGGTGTACGTTCCGTCGCCGGGAAGATCCGGTTCCAGCGAAGCACCTAACGGCTCGCGCGCTTCGTCAGCCGAGAAATTCCTCACGAATGCCTCGAAGTGCGGAATTGCGTCCGCCTTCGTGAACAGCACGTAGGTCGGCAGCTGCACACCGAGCGCCGTCGCCGCTTCGCCTAACCGTTCGCGCAGCGTTCGCGCCGTCGTCGCCACGCGCTCGGCGGCTCCCGGCTTCACGAGCTCGTCGCAGCCGTAGCACACGACGGCATAACGTGGTGCCAGTGGCTTGCCCGTCAGCGCCGCCACCAGGCTGCGTGGGCGTAAGGCACGAACGAAACGCTTCCAGTTCTCCGCGGCGCCGAAAACGGCGCTGCCAGCCTCGGCGAACACCGTTCCGTGCGCAAACCACACATTGCCCGTTTTTGTCGGCGTGACGGTGTCGCCGCGTGTCGGCTCGCCGGCGAGAACTTCCGGCTCGAGGCCGGAGCGCAGAACCGAGGTCGTCTTGCTGCTCCCCTCGGCTCCGAACACGAGCACCACAGGCAACGTCGCGAAGCGAGCATCCTTGGTGTTCCCTGTCTTCGCGGCAGCGAGCTGCGATCGGGCCGTCACGAACATCTGCTCGACCTCGGCGGCGAGGCGCGCCTCGGCAGTCGGCGGACCAGCGGGCGTCCGATCGCGGAAGAACCAGAGGATGAGCGCCGCCGAAGCCAGCCCAAGCAGCGTCAGCCCTCCTCGTAGCATCCAGGCATCGCCGCCGTGAACGCCAAGCACCTGTCCTACAACAATCGCGGCAACGATGTACAGCAGCAGGACAACCCCAGCGATGATCCAGATCTTCGTCCGTCGCGTCATGATCACTCCAAGTTTGCTTCGACGACCTCGCGTCCGATGCCGAGCGTCAGCGGCCCAGCTGTGTCGTTAGGCCAGCGAGGTCGGACTTGCCAGAATGCAGGGAGATGGCGAAGCCGACATACAGCACGAAGGCAAGCACCGTCACGGAGATCGCGGCCGCGACGAGTCGCGGCACCCATCGATCTCGTGGCCGGGCGATCTCCGTCCGATCGGGCCGCCAATGGGGCGACAGCTCACCGATACCGCCGTGAACGCGCTCGATTTTCTCCGAGATCTGCGTGGAGATGAGCTGCAGCTCGGTTCCGCGTGATGCGCTGTAGCGTCCCTTGAATCCGAGCAGGAGGCAGAGCTCGTAGACTTCGAGAATGTCGGCCAGATCTTCGGAGTCCGGGCGGCCGAGCAGCTGCTGCAAGTATTGAAAGAAGAGCTCACCGGCCATGTGAACACCGAACACTTCTTCCTGGAGCGGCCGCCGCGGCCAGTCGGCGAACATCGCCTGCCGCGAGTTGAGAACGGTCTCATCGAGGAAGGCGATCACGGCGAACAGCGCAAGCCGCACGTCGTCGGCGCCATAACCGGCCTGCCGCGCTTCCTGGTCGGCGGCGGCGAGCACCTGCTTTATACCTGTCCGAAACGACTCCGCGTCCGCGGCTACCTGTCGATTGGCCCGGAGTCGCGCGATCGTCGTGAACGGCTCCTGTAGCGAGAGCGCGAGCCGGCCGCGACGCGTGGATGCGGTCGCAGCACCCATCGCCGCCCGGTCCGTGGAAACAGCTGTCATGACCCCACCTCGTCCAGCGTTGAAAGCATTGCCGGCCCGCTGAGGCGGGACCGGGGGCTAACATAAGGAGCGGTGCCTCGGCGCGGGAGGATCAACGCCGCGTCCGGTCGATCAGCTCTCGCTGACGATCACCAGCTCGACTTCCGGATCCGGAATGGCGTCGGGCAGATAGACCCCGATCTCGTGCGTCGAGTTGAGCGTGTCCCAACAAGGCCCCGCGCATTCGATGTTGAAGTACTGTGTGTCCGAGCGGGGTGCGATCGACGCCGGCGGTAAGGTGAGGTGCGTGACGCGCATCCCGGGAAAGGCGCGACGCACGAGCTCGAGAGTGAACTTTGCCGAGCACACCTTCGCGAGCTGCGGAAGCCGCGCCGCGAGCTCCACGCCAGTCAGTGACGACCGCGCGCCGAGGATCCACCGCGCTCTCGAAAACGCGCGCGGATCCGTAATCGCGCCGGTGTGCAAGAACGGCATCGTCATGCGCAGCGGAACGACGGTGCGCGCCGTGGGCGCGACGATCTCGAGATTCGCCCGGATGTGCCGATCCAGCGCGTCGAAGCTGGACTGCGGCTGGGCATGATCGTAGAGCGGCAGATTGCGCGGATGCGTGTCGAGGGCGAAGGTGCACAGCGCGCCGGCCAGTCGAGACAATTCGACGTAGAGCTGTTCGGGATGAACGCGCTTCACCTGCGCAATGTGCCGCAAGGGTGGAAGACTCGAGTCGATGGCATGCAGCAGCCAGAAGCTGGCGACCTCCTGACGCGCGAATTCCTCAGCGCTTCCGCGACGTCCGCGTCCCATCGATTCGCTCTTCGCATCGAGTATCTCGATAAGCCGCTGCAGCAGGTGCATCAGCCGATCGCTCGCCCCTACCTGTATGCAGGGCGGGATGTACTCCGGGTCATACATGAAGTGGCCCTTGCCGTCGCGGCGGACGCGTGCGATCGGCAGACTCACGACGTCGTCGAGCGATTCGATATCCAGTCCGAGACGAAAGTTCTTGCGGCCGATGCTCACGGGCCGCTCGTCGCGTCCGGTCGTATCGTCGAGCATTGCGGCCGACTCGGCACGATATCGCGTCGACGCTGTCGAGCCGTTGTGCTCCCCGTTCAGCGCGAAGTTGGGGCGATTGGGCTCGTATGGAGGAATCGTCAGGAGAACGAGGTGTGATTCCTGGGTCGGCGAGAACAGATCGCGGACGTGCATCGGATCCGGCGCGCTGTCGCTTGCGGGGATGTCGAAGGGCAAACCGTCCGGCATCACGCCACGCGCGTAGACGAGCGAGACCGTATCGTTGCGAATCGCTTCTCGGTCCAGCTCGACTCCGGCCAGGCCGTAGGGGGCGAAAAAAAGGCTCGAGAGCGCGAATTGAATCGCGTCCTCGAAGTACCGGCTCTGCGCCTGGAAGTGATGCTGCGCCAGGTGCATGCCTTCGTTCCAGACTACCCGGGAAAGCTGCTTCATTCACTCCATTCCTTCAGGTCGCGCCGCGAGGGCGTCGGCTCTCTTGCGGGCGCCAAAAGCGCCTCGGCACTATATTGCGTGCCCCTGCGCAGCCCGGCCAGTGGAACGGCGAGGCCAGCGCAGGTCGTAGTCGCCCGGATGGACGTCGCTGGCTCGCGTCAGCCGCTGGGCGTTAACGTACCCCACGCTGGTCGCCGATGACAAGCACTGAATTCTCCGCCAGATACCGACTACTGAAGAACGTCGCCAGCCGTGGCGCGCGCAGCTTCCTCGCCCAGCAGGTGGAGCTCGGGCGAATGGTGATGGTGCACTATCTCGACTCGGAAACACCCGAGCAGCGTGCCTCGACTCTTGCGCAACTGAGCGCTCTGCGTCCGCCCGCTCGGAGCAAGCTTCTGGAAATCGCCGAGGTAGACGGCGCCCCGGTCGCGGTAACTCTCTTCATTACATCTTTCGTCGACTTCGCCACCTGGCTGGAGTCGGTGCGCACGCCCGCTCCGCTGACACGCGCGCCGGAGCCGGTGGAAGCGCCAGCGAAGACCGCTGGCGGCTTCACGGGCATATTCGGCAAGGTGGAATCACCAGCGCGGTCGAAACCGCTTGCTGCGCCCTCCATCACTTCGCCGGCGTCTTCGCGCGATGAGGAGGTCAACACTCCGACCATCATCATGGCGCCGATAAAGGCG
>DASXPH010000037.1:0-16728 GCA_036493735.1 Gemmatimonadaceae bacterium | reverse complement strand
GACGTCGACGGTGCCCTGGAGTAGGTCGAGCGACTGGCTCATGACGGGTCCACACACATGATGTGGGGGAGAATGCCGCCGGCCGCTCGGGATGTCAACGTGTTGATGCGTGGAGCGTGGAGCGTGGAGCGTGGAGCGTGGCGCGGAACCGCCCACTGCACTTCCCGGCAGGCAAGGGTGTACAATCGTGCTATGTCAGTTCGAACACTTCGCCTCGCGCTGCTTCTGGTACTCCTTCCAGCGGTACGGGGAGTGGGACAACAGGACACCACCCGGCAGCAGACGAACACGCCGACATCGGGTGCACATCGCGCGCGTCATCGCGCCACGCGAAAGCCGACGTCGGACAGCGCGGCTCGCGAGTCGGCGCCGGTATGGCCGACGCCGCCCGAGCCGCTGCCGGGCTCCATACTTCCCGAGCGGCGGATCGTCGCCTTTTACGGCAACCCTCTCTCCAGAAAGATGGGTGTTCTCGCCGAGAAGCCGGTTGACTCGATGTTCGCTCGGCTGGATCGCGAGGTGGCGGCGTGGAAGGCGGCGGACAGCAGCGTTGCGGTGCAGCCGGCGCTGCATCTCATCGCGGTCGTGGCTCAGGGCTCACCCGGGAAGGACGGCAAGTATCGCCAGCGCGCGGACACGGGGCTCATCGAGCGGGTGTACGGGTGGGCGCGAAGCCACGATGCGCTGCTCTTCCTCGACATACAGTTGGGGCGCAGTACCCTCGCGGCGGAGCTGCCGCGTCTCCTCCCCTTCCTCCGCCGACCGGACGTGCATCTCGGTCTCGACCCGGAGTTCGCGATGGGTGAGAACGGAATTCCTGGAACGCGCATCGGCACGCTCGACGCGAAGGACGTGAACGCGGCGATCGATGTGCTGGCGAATCTCGTCACCACCGACTCGCTGCCGCCGAAGGTCCTCGTCGTGCACCGCTTCACACGCGACATGCTGACCCATTTCGACCGTATTCGCCTCGACCCGCGGGTGCAGGTCGTGATCAACATGGATGGCTGGGGACCGCCGTGGATGAAGCGCGAGTCGTATCGGCGGTACGTCGCGAAGTATCCGGTGGAGTACACCGGTTTCAAGCTCTTCTATCACAACGACACGAAGGGGGGCGATCGACTCATGAGCCCCGCGGCCGTGCTCGCGCTCAAGCCACGTCCACTCTACATCCAGTACCAGTGACGTCGTCTATCTCCCGCGAGCAGCTCTCCGACAAAGTGCAGCGCGGCGAACAGTTCTATCTGTTCGAGGTCTTGCCGCGGATGTACTGGCGCAAGCATCACCTGCCAGGCGCGCGCAGCTTGCCGCTCGAGGAGATCGAGAGCGTTCAGTCACTCATTCCCGACAAGCGCGCCGAGATCGTCGTGTATTGCTGGAACTTCACCTGACCGACGTCGACTGCAGCCGCCCGTGCTCTGGCGGCCATGGGCTACACCAACGTGCGCGACTACGCGGAAGGAAAGGAGGATTGGATTCGCGCGGGTTTGCCGATGGAGCGTTGAGCGTGGTGCGTTGAGCGTGGTGCGTTGAGCGTTCGACCCTTGCTGCGACGTGCACGCGCGTCCGGGAGCAGGAGTGGGGTCCGGAGGGGACGATATGGCGATTCTGCCATTCCCGCGAGGAGCCTTCGCTCCACGAGAAGACAATGGCAGAATAGCCGTAGCTCCCCGGAGGGCCCTGCTCCTGCTCCCGGATCCAGAGCGACCTCGAAGCGTATGGTCTCAGGCCCTTTTGAGACCCGCGTCAAACGCCGGCGGACGAGTACTGACACATTTCGTCACACCGTATTTTTCCCGGCCAAATTGTCGCCGCGGTGAAACCCCAGTACACGGTGTGAAACGGCGTGTCCATTTGTCGCGGCCTAGCATCGACGTGGCAGCAAGGCGAAAGGGAGATCCTTGCCTTCGTGGCGGGCGCCTTTGCTCAGGATGACAAGAAGCCACCAGGAGAGAGGTCTCGATGCTTCCCCGAATTGTTGTGGCCGGACGGCGGGACGACGCCCTTGGCCGCGCATTGACGATGCGCGCCGGCGACCCTCCGTTCGAGCTCGAATTTCATCCCGACGGTGACGTGCTCGTCGATCGGTTGCGCGATCAGTGTCCGGCGCTGGTGGTCGTCGGTCTGCGCGGACGGCGTGGTACCGCGGTCGGCGCACTGGTTCGGCGCATCAAGTCCTGGTGCCCGCAGCTGCCAGTCGTCATCGCCTGTCTCGACGAAAGCGCGCCAGGACGCGAGGTGCTGCACGCGGCACGCGCCGGCGCGGAGCATTTCGCCTTCCGGCACTCGGACGACTTCCCGACCGTGCTGCGCAAGCTCGTGGCGCCGGAAGGGCTGTCCGTCGTTCAGGGCGGTCTGGACGAGGACCGTGACCGGCCGCGGAACTCGCTTCGGCGGTCAATTCGGCGGCCTCGTTATGCCGAGCGTGCGCCGGCGGCCGTCCTCGGCATGCTGCCGGCGTCGGTGTCGCCGCTGCTGCGGCGCATCATTCACGCGTGCGTGTCGAGCGTGCCGCCGGAGACCGTGGACGAGCTGGCGACGCGCATCGCGCTCCCCAAGCGTTCGCTGTCGCGCGACGTGTCGCGCCGGGGATGGCCCGCGCCGCATGTGCTGCTCAAATGGGGACGACTCTTTCGCGGCGCCGCCGCGGGTTACGCGGCGCGGCTCGATGGCACGAGCTGGGACGAAGCACAGCTGGTGATGGCCGTCGAAGCTGGGTACGGTAGCGTCCGCACGGCGAGTCGGGCGTTTCGCTCGCGCGCGGGTGTGGGCCTGCGGGACTTGTGGCGCGATGGCGCGGCGGCGCTACTCCCCGCCTTCCTCGCCGCGGTCAGTGATCCCCCGCATCGACTCGCGAGCTGACAGCGGACTTCGAGGCTGCGGCTCGATGCGACCGAACGCGTCATCGCGCAGGAATGCTTGGATGACGACTTTCAGGCCGCCGCCCGTGCGCACCTCGAGCGACCGCAAGCCGGTATAGCGTTTCATCAAGTTGCGGAGCGGCGACGCCGAGTCGAGGCCGAATGCCGCCGCGACATGCTCGAGCGCGCGTCCCTCGGCCTCGAGCAGATACGCGACGACCATGAGCCGTACCCAGTTGAGCAGCGCGCCCGGCGAGGGCAGCCCGCTCACACGGCACTGCTTGACGAGCGTCTTCACGTTGACGCCGAGGACGTTCGCGAGCGCGCGCGAGCTGAAGTCGGGCCAGGCGTATTGCACGCAGGTCTCGACGATCGCCAGCGCGTCACTCGTTAGGTACGGACGCAGGGCGTTGAGCACCTCGCGCGCGGCGGAGGTCTGCGACGCGCGCGCGAGCGTCTGTCGAAAGGCCTCGCTGGTGTCGTCGACGCCGCGGAACACCAGCTCGTGCACGCCCGCCTTCACGAGCGCGACGATCTCGGAGGAGAAGCGGTGCGCGGGCTGACAGAGCCCGATCAGCGCGACGCCTGGATATTCGGCGCGCAGCCTAGCGAGTGTGGGCGCGACGGGTGTACGATGGGCGTCGAATGGCTCGACGATCACGGCGGAGACTCGCGGTACCGAGCGCACAACGAGTTGCTCGAGCGCGGCCACGGTGTCGACTTGCTCGAGCAACGCTCTGCCGCGCACCGCATCCTGAATTCGCGCGCGCTCGAGACGTCCGAGCACGAGCGCGGCGACACGCGCTTGCACACCCGCGTTCGGAATTTCGGACGTGGAGCTCTCGCCGGAGCGGCGCTGCGGAAGGTGATTGCCGGCAGCCATCGGGCCCAAGGGTAACACCATGAAACGCGAGGCGCACGGGTGAAACGGCGAGGCGCCAACGCCGGCGCTACTTCTACCGCTGCAGGACGAACCAACCCTCCAGATCGCTACCGCTCACAATCCGCGTTCCCCCAACGCCCGGAGCCAAACGATGTCTCGTCGTCTCGCCGCCCTTCGCGTCCTTCTCGCCGTCGCCGCCGTGTCCGCTCTCGCCGCCTGCGCGTCACCGACAGCTCCGACGACGCATGTGCGCAGCTTTACACCAAATCATGACCTCAGCGGCGACTCAACCTGCCGTAGCGGGTTCGGAGTGAGCCAGGGAAATCACTGCTAGTTGGTCGAACTCACACCGCGGCGACGAGCTCCGCACCATCGAGCTCGTCGACGGCCGCGATGATCTCCTGGGTCGCGGGGCTGAGCGGCGCCGGAGGTGCAACGAACACCGGATTCTCCAGCCTGTGAAGAAGCTGGTAGAAGCCATGTTTGTTGGCGAGATCGCTCGCATGTTGCGCCATTCTTTCGGCACGATCCTCGTCCCCCACTACAGTCAACGCCTCGCTCAATTCGACCATCGACGAGGCTACGAGGTGCGGAACGGAGCAGCATCGTTCCGCGAGATCCTCGAGCCGTTCGGCGAAATTGCGCACCAGCGCGCGCGCCGCGACGGTCGGGAGCGAAGCCGCGGCCGCGCAACCAGCGCCACCAAGAATCGGGATTTCATCGCGAAGAATAGGCTTTCTCGCGAGAGCCGCTGCAAAGCCGCGAAGCGCAGCGCGGGGATGACCTGCTTCGAGTAGCAGCTGCGCCAGGTTGAACAGGGCTTCTGTCTCCTCCACCGAAGTCGACGCGCCCTTGTAAGCGAACCAACCGTGTTGAGCCGCCGTGTCGTAATCGCTGGCCGCGACCGCCATGACCATGAGCTCGTGATGCGCGTAGCCGACGGTTTCCGGTGCGGCGCCCTCGAGCTCTAGGATCGGAGCGAGGTAGCGGCGTGCCGACTGAAAGTCACCGCGGATTCGGGCCAGAATGGCAAATCCGAGTGAGGCTCGACCAGTAAGCTCGGGTGCGGCGTGCTCTGCGCCAAGCTGCTCGACTTCTTGATAGTATCGCGCTGACGCCGCGTTCTCGCCGAGCTGACGCGCCAAGCGTGCCTGTACCGCGATTACTCGACCGCGGAGCAGGAATTCAGACGGCGGGAGGATAGCAAGCAGGGTCGATAGAACGCTATGTGCAAGCCGGAAATAGGCTCGGTCTTCGATATCCGCGGCAAATTTCGTAACGGTAGCCGCGACAAGCGCGCGCGAGATTGGCGTCGCTGGGAATTGGACAACGTCCTGCCGAGCAAGGAGGCCAATCAGCAGACGCTCCCGCTCCGCATCGCGGGTCATAGCCGCACGCTCGAGGCGGGTCGCCGACTCGAGCCAACTGGCAGCGATCCCGTCGTCGAGGCTGACACCGTCAATCGAGACGGCATCGCGCCTGAAGGCTTCGACGCACGGAAGGGGAGCGAGCATCGTCAGGGTCTCCTGAGATAAACGATTACTGCACCGTACAATAGACGACTGCCGAGGGGCACAAGGAACGGTGGCCGCTTCGCATGGGCGAGGCGGGTTCCGCTGACGCACTCAAGCTGGGTTTGAAGCAATACCCACACAAGGGACTTTATGTCCGACCGAACATCTTGTGGCCCACCGCGGTGCCCGACGGTCCTGCATGAAACGGCATTTCGTACGGAAACCGCTTAACGTAAGTACACGACATTTCCAAGGCACGAGCGGGCGCCGCGCCGACTGCGGCTCCCGCGTATCGTTGTCAGCTTTCCCTACCGCCTCCTAATGTCCGATCCTCGTCCGCGCCTCCTGCTCATCGAAGATGAAGCAACGATCTCGGTTGCCCTCGGGCGACTGCTCGATCGTTGGGGCTTCGATACGCTTGCGTCGCGGACCGTCGCGGAAGCTCGCGCCCTGCTCGGCTGTGTACCCGTGGATATCGTCGTCATCGATTTCCGCCTGCCGGACGTCCGCGGCGACGACTTCCTCTTATGGCTGCTCGACGAATATCCGGAGCTCGCGAAACGGTCGCTCTTCATCACCGGTGATTACGGAGAGCAGGCGCTCAGCGCGATCGAAGCGACCGGGCGGCCCTATCTATTGAAGCCGTTCGAGCTGGGAATTTTCGTCCACGAGCTTCGCGCTCTTCTCGATCCGAACGAAGGGCCACAGGCGACCGGACGCGAGAGTACCCAGACCCACAGCAGCGACATCTCCGCCGCCTGACGACGGATTGAGCGGTGAGCCCGGAGCCGCCCCCCCAACCCGGGCAGCAGCACAATGCGGCGCGTCGCGGCCGAGAGATCCTGATGCGGCCCACGGCGGACGGGCCTCACCCGCTCCGCATCCTCGTCGTCGACGACGAGCCGTCGATCTGCCAGGCGTTGGGGATGCTCTTCCGCTGGCATGGCATCGACGCCCTCATCGCGCTCTCGGCCGTGGACGCCATTGCCACCCTCGAGCAAAATCGCATCGACGTCCTGCTGGTCGATCTACGCCTCCGGGATGCGCGCGGCGACGTGGTGTTCCGCGCAGCGGTTGAGCGTGATCCGACATTCCGCGAGCGAACGCTCTTCATGACGGGGGACATCACCGCGGAAGCGGAGCGGATCATCGCGGCGACGAATTGCCCGTACCTGCGGAAGCCGTTCGACATCACGCTAGCGGTGCAAGCGATCGCGGCGCTCGTCGGAATTGCTTATCCCGCCCAGCCGGCACTGTAGCGATGGGCGTTGGGCGTTGGGCGTGACGCGCTACACGCTCAACGCTCCACGCTCAACGCGGTACGCCGCCGACGCTTCGACGAAACTCTCGAACAGCCTCCGCGTGCGTGGCGAGTTGTCGGTGAGCGCTTCCGGATGCCATTGCACCGCAACGAGATAGGAATTGTCGCTGCTCTCGAGGCCCTCGACGAGACCGTCCGGAGCGACCGCGCTTGCGACGAGGCTGGCGCCGAGTTGGCGGACGCCCTGATGATGCATGCTGTTCACTTTCAGCGCGCCGGCGCCGAAGATCTCGGCGAGCTTGGTGTTCGTCGCGACCGAGACCTCGTGCGACAGATGGTCGCGGCTGTACCGTCCGCCGAAGGGGAAGTAGTCGTGCTTGATCGATCCCGGCATCTGGTCGGCGAGGTCCTGATAGAGCGTGCCGCCGGCGGCGAGATTCACGATCTGTAAGCCGCGACAGACGCCAAGCACGGGCTTGCGATCGGCCATCGCCCAGCGAACGAGGGCGAGCTCGACCTGATCGCGCGCCGGGTCGCCCTTGTCGCAGCGAGCGTGTCGCTCCTCGCCGTAGTTCGCGGGATCGATGTCCGCGCCGCCTGGCAGAAAGACTCCGTCCAGCTCGTCATAGATCCCGCGCAGCGTTTCCGGCTCGTCGCCGACGAGCGGAATCATCCACGGCAGCGCACCGACGGCGGTGAGCGCGCGGATGTACCGCTGGCTCATCACCCACGACGCGGGGATGTCGGTGGAGATGCCGCCAAGGCTCTGGAGATTCTGCGTTGGAACGCCGATGATGGGGCGTGGCAAGTGATCGGTGCTGGGAGAGTGGTCGGTGTGATGCGTGACGCGTGGCGCGTGGCGCGAAGTGCTCAGAGATGAGGAATCAGCGCGTCACGCGCCACGCGCCACGCTACCGCGCAGGTGCTCCTTGACTATCCAAGAATGATGCCGTCACCGGAGGCGGCGCGTGATCGGGGATCACCGTATCGGCCAGCGTCGCGGTCGGGGACGGCCGAACACCTTCGGCGGTCTCGGCGATGAGTTGATGGACTACTGCCTTGAGGTCTCCCGTTCGCTCGAAGGTGGCGAGTTGGCGGTCCGCGCTCGTGCCGTCCCGCATGATACGGAAAGCGTACTCGACTTCCCGCCGACTTCCAAGCTCGTCGACGACGTCGTCCACGAACCAGGCGAGCATCTCGGTGATGAGCTCACGCGCCGGCAGCTCCTGGTCCTTGCCGAAGTCGATGAGCTTTCCGTCGAGGCCGAAGCGCACCGCACGCCACTTGTTCTCTTCGATATACGTCTGCGGATAGACGCGGAAGGTCATGTTGTCGCGCCGCAGCTTCCAGAGCTTGGCGACGATCGCCTGGAGAATCGCGGCGATGCACACCGCCTCGTCGACGCGGGTGCAGACGTCGCAGACGCGGAACTCGAGCGTTGGATACAGGTGATGCGGCCGCACGTCCCACCAGATCTTGGAGCCGTCGGGGATGCTGCGCGTGCGGACGAGCGCGTTGAGCAGTTCCTCAAATTCGGAGTACGACCGCAGCACCGGGGGGACGCCGGTGCGCGGGAAGTTCTTGAAGATGATGCTCCTGTACGACTTCAGTCCGGTTTTTCTACCCTGCCAGAATGGTGAGCTCGTAGAGAGGCAGAGCACGTGGGGTAACAAATAGCGCGCAACGTTCATGGCGTCGATCATGAAGTCGCGATCCTCGATGCCGACGTGGACGTGCGTGCCGAAGATGAGCAGTTGCTGAGCGAGGTCCTGGAGATCCTGCTTCACGCCCATGTAGCGCTCGAGAGGCGTTATCTCCTGATCCATCCAGTTGGAGAAGGGATGCGTGCCCGCTGCGGCGACCTTGAGCCCTCCACGCGCGGCGAGGTCGATGACGGCACCACGCAGCCGTACGAGCTCGGCGCGCAGGTCAGCCGGGCTGCGACAGACTTTGCTCCCCACCTCGACCATGGACTGGTGAAGCTCGGGCTTCACCTCCTCGAGAATGAGGTGATCCCCTTTGAGAATCTCCGTGATGTACGATCGGAGCTCGCCCGTGACGGGATCGATGATCTGATATTCCTCTTCGATTCCGAGTGTGAGGGACGGGGCTTTCATGAGGGCCTAGGGTCTAGGGATTAGGGGCTAGGGTGCAGACCGGAGGTCTGCCGCGCAAGAGTTTTGCCTTTCCGATCAAAAGACTTGACGCAGAAGCCGCAGAATGACGCAGAAGACGCTGTAACTGCTTGTGGCAGTACAGCGTCTTCTGCGTTCTCTGCGTCACTCTGCGTCACTCTGCGTTCGAGCGAATGCAGTGCCGTGGCCTCTGTGCACTTCTGTGCAATCTGTGGCCGCTTTTCATCGGTCTGAGCGGGCCCACAACCCGCTACCCCCACCCACCATCATCCTCTCCGCTCTACGACGAACGTCGGCGTCTGGCTCCCTCCGCCGGCCGTTACGTTGAGCAGCGCGGCGGTGGAGAGGCGGCTCAGGCAGCCGTCTATGTAAGAGCCATACGCTGCGTACGGCGCTGTATCGACCATGCGATCGACGACGTGGACTTTGCCATCCACGAAGCTCGGATACGGCTCGCTCGGGAGCGCGACGCGTTGCTGGACGATGTACGGCTCGCCCAACGCGACGCGGGTCGCCTGCTCCCACTCCGACTGCGAGACCTCCCAGCCGAGGACGATGCCCTTGCCGCCGTATTCGTCGTTAGGCTTGAGGACGAGCTGGTCGCGATGCGCCGCAATGAACGGCAGCAGATCGACCGGCTTGTCGGCGCCGGGCGCGCTCGTCGTTCGCTCCTCGACGACGCGCGTCCATGGGATGTGCGCGTCGATCGCGTCGCGCTCGTCGGCCGTGAAGAGCTTTGCGTTTCGTTCGTCGCTGAGGACGGCGAGACTCGCCTTCTTGTGAAGAACCTTGCATCGCAGCGGGTTCACCATGCACACCGCGTTGTCGCGCACGGCGCGAATCACCGGGTTGTCGAGCCCCTCGCGCTCGACGAGCTCGGTGATGAGCACACGCTTATAGACGAGATTTACGGGAGCGCCGTCGGCGAGCAGACGTCCGCCGGTGTACTGCATCTCGCGCGGATCGGCGATGACGCAGTGGATTCCCTGGCGCTCGAAATAATCCTGGAAGAGCAGGAACTCGTTTCGCGTCGGCACTTCGGCCCAATCGACGATCGCGATGCGCGGCAGCGCGCGCGTCCCCGACCATTGCTGATAGGCGTCGAGCAGCGCGTGCAGGACATTATGCCGAGCGGGGAGCGGCCGCAGATCCCAGTGCTTCAGGAACTCGCGGACGATCGGCAAACCATAGAAGGCTTCGGTGAGCACGTCGTTGTAGGCGCCGCCGGCTGGCGTCTCCGCGTTGTACTCGGTGAAGCGCAGCCCGCCGCTCTCGCCGACGAAGAATGCGTCGAGCCGAGAGACGGGACTCGGGTCGCGAAAGCCTGGGTCGTGCCGAATCAGAGCACACTCCCAATCTGCCAGACGGAATTGTGCGAGAAGCTGCTCGTCCTCGATCGCGGCGTGATAAGCCGTATTGAACGCGCCGAGAATGGCGCCGGCGCGACGTTGCAAGAACCGATACTGCGCCGCGGAGAGAAATCGCGGGCGCAGCACCGTGCAGAGCGCGCGGTTGCCGAAGTACAGCCCGCGTCGCTGGAGTTGATCGTCGAGGCGATCCTGCGACTCCGCGGCCAGCTCGACGTTGAGCAGGTCGTGATATTCGTCGATCGCGTCGCGAAGCATCTGGATGGTGCTCGGTGGTCGGTGAACGGTGGTCGGTACCTAACGACTTTAGAGAGCCGCCTCGGTGTCCGTTCGTGACGTGGGAAGCTCGGCGCCACCTTCGATGGACACGCTGCGAGGCGTCTCGACATCAGGACGGTACTCGACGCCAGTCTCACGGCGGCCGAGGAGGAACTCGCCGCGCCGGACGTCCATCGGGCGACGCGGCTCCTTCGCGAGACGAATCGCCATGTCGGCCATGTGCTTCACCGCCCACTCGAAGTAGTGGGGGGTGAGCGAATACAGATCCATGTCCGGCGCCGGGTTCATGAAGTCGATGGCGTACGGCACGCCGTCCTTGATCGCCCACTCGAGCGAGCACATGTCGTAGCCGAGGGCGCGCATGAGCGTGAGCGAATCATCGACGATGCGGCGGCCGAGCTCGGGCGACAGGTGCGCGTGCTCGACGACGTAGCGCCGGCCCCGGGGGTCGTACTTCATTGGCAGCACCTCGCGTCTGCCTAACGCGAGGCAGCGCACGAACTGGTCCCACTCGACGAACTCCTGCACGATCATCGTCAGCTGGCCGGACGCGTTGTAGTGCGTGAGGAGATCGTCGATGGTCCGGCAGACGTAGACGTCGCGCCAGCCGCCGCCGTGCGCATCCTTCAGGATGCACGGCAGCCCGACGTAGTCGACGATCGCCTCCCAATCGAGGGGATATTTCAGGTTTCGCAGACTCTCATCGTGCTTGATGCCGGGGGTGTACTCCTTGTTCGGCAGCGCGACGGTGCGCGGGCTGGCGACGCCGAGGGCCGTGGCGAGCGAGGCGTCGAAGAGCTTGTCGTCCGACGCCCACATGAAGGGGTTGTTGACGACAATTGCACCTTGTAACACGGCGTGCTTTAGATAAGTACGGTAGTAAGGCACCTCGTGGGAGATGCGGTCGACGACCACCGCGTAGTCCACGAGCTCCTCCATCGTGGTGCCGCCGAGCTTCACGTACTCGGCGACGACCCCCTCGGCGCGCTGATTGACTTCCTCGATGAATGCCGGCGGAAAGGACCACTCGCGGCCCACGATCAATCCGATTTTCAACATGGAAAAATCCTGTAGTGGTGGCTGGTGATCGGTGGTTGGGGCTGGTATTGGTGGCTAGTGGCTAGTGGCTGGTGGCTGGAGCTTGAGCCGGCGTCACCCGATCAGCGCTTCGTTCCGAATCTTCCAACCACCAATCACCAACCACCAACCACCGATCACCAGCCACTAATCGTGTCCCCCCACATACTTCACAATCATTTCCCGCCAGTATGGCCAATCATGCACCCAGCCATCCCAGATCCGTAAGGCGTGCCAGATGTTCTTCGACCACAGGATGTTCGAGAAGTACTCATTGTTGCCGAGCATCGGGTCATCGCGACCGATCACGAGGATGATGTCCACCCGTCGCACCGCGTCGAGCCGCTGACCGTCGTGCTCGTTCTGCAGGAAGTCAGCCGGATTGTGAAAGAAGACCGTCTCGTCGGAGTAGCCCCCCGTCATCTCGCGAATGTCGTACATCCCGCTCAATCCGAGCACGCGGCCGACGCGCTCCGGATAGCGCATCGCGAAGTTCATCGCGTGATAGGCGCCGAAGCTCGCGCCCGCGGTGATCAGAAAAGGATTCGGATTCAGATACTGCGATAACGGCAGCACCTCGTCACGAAGGTAGGCGTCGTACTGCGCGTGGCGCCATGCCCGCGCCGCCGGATGCTGCTGCCTGGCGTACCAACTCTCACCATCGACGCTGTCCACGCAATAGAGCTGGAGCCAGCCCTGTTCGAGATGGTGCGCAAGGGCGCCGATCATTCCCCGGTCCTCCCACTCGTAGAAGCGCCCCATCGATGTCGGAAACACGAGCATGCGCGCGCCGGCGTGCCCGAAAACGAGGAGCTGCATGTCGCGTTGGAGGGAGGGGCTGAACCAGCGGCGATGTTCGCGATGCATGTATTCAGTGGCGCGTGATGGGTGGCGTGTGGCGCGTGGAGTTGTCAGCCAGCAGGAGTCAGCGCGCCACGCGTCCCGCGCCCCTCGCCACGCGCAGCCGGATACAGGAACTTCAGCACGTCCGCGACCCGCGCTCCCCAGGACTGCTCGTTATGCTGGCCGCCTTCGGCCTCTACATACTTGAGGTCGTGCTCCGGCACCCATCCTTTGGCGACCAGGGCGTCACGCAGAGCGCGCGCGTCGGCTACGACGTCCGGTCCCTCGGCGGTGCCGACGTCGAGCCAGATGCGGAGGGGCAATTTCGCGGATAGGGCCTGCACCTCGCGGACGATGACGCGGTTGTCCCACCAGACCGACGGCGACACTACTGCGAGCTTGTTGAAGGCGGTGGGATACTTGAGAGCCAGGTGTAGGGTCAGGAGACCTCCCAACGACGACCCGCCGATGCCGGTGCTCGCGGCGCTGGGCAGGGTTTTGTACTTGCGATCGATTAGCGGTTTGATCTCCTCGACAAGCAGACGTCCATATAGATCGGCACTGCCTCCGCCGCCTTTTTCGGGCACCTTGGTCGGCGTGTACTCGTCGATGCGGTGCTCGCCGGTGTTGTAGATCGCGACGACGATGAGGGGCTCGATCTCACCCGACTCGATGAGCGATTGCGCCGTCTCGTCGACGTGCCATTCCTCTCCTATTGATGTGGCCCTGTCGAAGACGTTCTGGCCGTCCTGCAAGTAGAGAACTGGATATCGCTGGGCGCCGCGGGCTTTGTAACCCGGCGGCAGGTACACGAGGATCGTTCGCTCATGTGGCAGAAACCGGGAGCGAAATCGTTCGTGCGTCCGAAATTCGCCGGTGAGCGTGTGCGGTTTTGTTTCGGTCATGGATGCGGGCGAGGGTGCAAGGCCGGGACCAAGGAGTGGCGCGTGGAGCGTGAAGCGTGGAGCGTGGCGCGTGAGTTCGGAACGAATCGCTGATCAGCTGCACGACTCAACGCTCCTGACCAACCCATAGACGCTTCGTTCCGTATTCACGCGCCACGCGCGCCACGCGCCACGCGCCACGCTTTGAGCCTAACGAGTTGCAGTCCGGTCGGAGCTCCAGTTGAGCGCGCTAAGAAAGCTCTGCGCTTCGGCCCGAAATGCCAGGTCCGGCGCGGCGCGGTCTCCCTTGTGCAATAGCAGATCACCCCCGAGCCGATGCACCGCGGCGACGAGGGGTGGATGGGCGACGCACCACGTCCGCGAAGGGAGTTCCTCTGACAGCCGATTGGGTCTTTCGTCGATTGCAACGTTGGCTTGCGGCGATGCTCGCCGGAGGAACCCTGCTGGCTGCCGGTTGTGTACCGGGAACGCCGCACATCGATGGATCGCCTGGAGCACCGCCGCGACCGTCGACGCTATGGCCCGTGCCGCCCGCCGCGCGCACGCCAGCGCCGTCACCCACGCCACCGCGGGCGCCCGCGGCCTCCGCGGCCCTCGCCGCCGACTCGGCGACGGCGGGAGCAGGACGCGAGCTCTCGCTCACCGACGTCATGGACGTCGCTCTCCGCAACAACCCGCAAACGCGGCAATCTTGGGCATTGGCGCGGGCGAGCGCCGAACAATACGGCGCGAGTCGCGGGGCGATGTTCCCGACCATCAATGCCGGCGTCAATCTGACGAACAGCAGCAGTACGCTCGGGACGAATGGCAGCACGTTGTCGGGCGGCCAAAACATCGACAGCACGGGCAGCTTCTCCTCGTCGCGACTGGGGATCGGAACGGGAACGAGAACGCAGCTCGCGCCGTCGATCTCCCTCTCCTATCTCGTCTTCGACCTGGGGGGACGCGCCGGTACGATCGAAGCCGCGAAGCAGCGCGCCATCGCCGCCGATCTGTCGCACAACGCGACGGTGCAGAACGTCGTTCTGCAGGTCGAATCCGCGCTCTTTTCCTTTCTCACGACGCGCGCGCTCCACGACGCGCAGATGGTGAGCGTTCAGGAAGCACAGGCCGACACGGCGGCGGCTGAAGAGCGGATGCGCGTCGGCGTCGCGACGCTCGAGGAAGTGTTGCAGACGCGGACGGCGCTCGCGCAGGCGCAGTATCAGCTCGCGACGCTCGAGGGAAATCTGATCTCGGCGCGCGGCGATCTCGCCGCCGCCATGGGGCTGCCCGCGAACGCGCGATTCGAGATTCCGAACGTCCCCGAGCGAGAGCAGATCTGCGAGGTGTCGGCGTCGGTTGACACTTTGATAAACCGCGCGATCGCGCTTCGCCCCGAGATCGCCGAGGCGCGCGCGACGGCGGCGTCGCTCGCGGCGCAGGTTCGGGTTGCGCGATCGGCGGGGTATCCAGCGCTGACCCTGAGCTCCACAGGGAGCTACGTCAACTCCAGCGTCGTGAACGGAACGGGGCGGAACACGTCGCTCGTGCTCGGCGTGCAGATCCCGATCTTCAACGGCTTCGCGCGGCAGTACGATGTGCGCGCGGCCCGCGCGCAGTACGACGCTGGGCTGGCGCAGGTCGCGTCGACGCAGCAGCAGATCACGGTTCAGGTCTTCGCGTCGTACGCCGCGCTGCAGACGGCGACGCAGCGGATTCGCGCCGCCGAGGAGCTGCTGACGAGCGCGCAGCAATCGTCGGACGTCGCGCTGGGACGGTATCGCGAAGGCGTCGGGACGATCGTCGATGTCCTTCTCGCGCGCAGCGCGCTGGCGACGGCGCGCGGCGAGGAGATCCAGGCGCGGTGGGAGTGGCACACCGCCCTCGCTCAGCTCGCGCACGATGTCGGCACGCTCGATCTCACGGGCCGTCCGAACCTTCCGGCCGACTCCGGACCTCCAGGCTCACGCCGATGATTATGAGAATGTTTCGTGTTTCTATAACGATGCTCGGAGTAGGCCTCGCCCTCGCAGCCTGCCATTCGGGAACGCCGGCTCGCAAACCGGCGGCGACACCGGTGCGGGTGGCGACGGTGGCGCGGATCGACGCGCCCGTCACGCTCACGGCGAGTGGCGTCGTCGAGCCGATGCAGACGGTCGCCGTCACCGCGCAGACCAGCGGAACACTGCTCGACGTGCTCTTTCAAGAGGGCGAGACGGTTCAGGCGGGGCAGGTGCTGTTCCACATCGACCCACGTCCTCTGCAAGCCTCGCTGGATCAGGCGCGGGCGACGCTCGCGCGCGACGAAGCGCAGGCGGATGCTGGGCGGCGTGACGACGTTCGCTATCAGGCGCTGGCGGCGAAGGGCTACGTCAGTCGCTCGCAGGCCGATCAGATTCACGCGACCGCGCTCGCCCAGCAGGCGACGGTCGAAGCCGATCGCGCGGCGCTTCGTTCGGCCACGGTGAGCCTCGGCTTCACGACTGTTCGCGCGCCGATCGCCGGACGGACGGGGAGCTTGCTCGTTAGGCGTGGCAACGTGGTGAGTCCCGCAGGCGGGCCGCTCGTCGTGATCAATCAGCTCCGCCCGGTACTGGTGCGATTCCCGGTGGCGGATCAGGATTTTCCGTCGGTGCAGCGCGCGCTCGCCACGCACCCACTCGACGTCACGGCGACGGGAAGCGACAGCCTCCAGGGGCCCGAACACGGCCAGCTCTCCTTCCTCGACAACGCGATCGATTCGCTCACCGGTACGGTCACGGGGAAGGCCACCTTTCCCAATCCGGGGAGGCGGCTCTGGCCCGGGGAGCTCGTGTTCCTGACGATCGCACTCGATGTTCAGCGCGGTGTGCTGGCCGTACCTAACGAGGCGGTGCTCGCGGGGCAGCAGGGGCCATTCGTCTATGTCGTCGACGCCAAGAACACGGCACAGACGCGGAGCGTCGTCACCGGTCTGACCGTCGGCGAGCTGACGGTCGTCGCCCAGGGGTTGGCCGATGGCGAACGCGTCGTGATCGACGGCCAGTCGCGGCTGAATCCCGGCTCGCACGTCTCGCTCATCGGTACCGGGGCCGACACGGCCGGTCGCTCACTCTCCTCGACTGGTGACGGGACCGGAGGATCGGCGGGCGGCGAGGTGACCGGTGTCGCCACCGGAGGCAATCCTTCGCCTAACGGTAACGGCCGTGGCGGCGGAGCGAACGCCGCCGGCACGCTGACGAACGGCAATGCGGGGGTTAGCGGCAGAGCGGGCGGAGTGACGCCGGCGCCGAGCATGAGTGGGGTGACGGGAACGCCTGGCGCGGCGTCGCCTTCCAATGGAGCTTCGGGGAGAGCGAATGGTGTGACGACAACTCCGCCAACGACGACGACGCCTAACGGTACTGGAACGAAGGCGACGACGACCACAACGACGCGCCCACCGACGCCGAGCGCCAGTGGGACGTCGCGGCCATGAGCTTCTCGGCGCTGTTCATCCGCCGGCCGGTGATGACCATCCTGTTGATGGTCGGGATCGCCGTGTTCGGTGTCGTCGCGTACCGGCGACTGCCGATCAGCGATCTGCCGACGGTGGATTATCCGACGATCAACGTGAATGCCTCGCTGCCTGGCGCGAGCCCG
>DASXPH010000036.1:0-5906 GCA_036493735.1 Gemmatimonadaceae bacterium | reverse complement strand
GTGCCCGCGAGTCCCGAGGTCCCCGCGCTCCGCTGGTAGACGTAATGCACCGTGAATTTTGGAGCGTCATTCTCGTACTGCGTATAGTCGTCGGTCAGCGTCGCGCCATCCTCGGAAAGGCTCCACTCGGCGCTGAGGAGCGTTCGGCTCTCCATCTTGCGGACCACACGCCAGCGATCGGGACCTTTCACCGTCATGGATAGCGTGGTGCCTCCGAGGGCCCGCTGAAAGCTTCCGTCACTGACGACGGTGTCGACCGCGCCGGGCTCGAACGTGATGATGTATCTGTTCACGCCCGCGGCTTGAATCGTCATCTCGTCGTTCAGTCGGCTCGTCGACGGATTCACCTTCCACTTGCCGACATACGGATCTCCGCCGAGCGATGCGTTCGCACCGAGGAGCGAAATAGCGAGAAGCAGCACTGTCTTCATGATTCCCTCGTCATGGCGCCGTTGGCTTGTACTCCCACAGCACGTTCACGATCATCGTCCATTTGCACCTCCGGCTGTGATGACGTGAAGGTGGAAATACGGACCTGTGCATGCGCGACGTCTTGTACGCAATACAGCTCATTCAACCGTGAGCGCGGGCGAATCTTCGCTGCGTACATCGATATTCGCCGTCTGTCTGGAATCGTCGGAAAATTGGCTCAAATGCATGCTCGATTTCCTGTGCGTGCCACATAACGTCCGCAACGAATTTTCTAGGAGCGCTCACCATGCGCGCGTTAGGTATCGGTCTCGCTTTGCTTCTCCCTTTGAGCGGCGCCACCTCGGCGCAGATGATGATGAACACCGGGGGCGGGCGGCCTTCCGTCTCTCCCGATGGCAAATGGATCGCCTACAGCGCCACCCGCAATGGCGAATGGGAGGTCTACGTCATTCATCCCGACGGCAGCGGCGAGCAACGCATAACGAGCGTGCACGAACCGACTTTCGTCAACCTCGGTCCGCCCACGTGGATCGGCGACCGCATATTGGTCTTTCGTCGGCTCAGCGACACGACGCACCTGTCGCTCGTCGATCTTCCAGCCGCAGGGGATGACAGATCATCACCATCCGTGCGGTTTCTTCCAGTTGCGCCGGACGCCCTGCAGTTGCGGCCGTCCCCTGACGGTCGCCGATTCGTGTTCCTCCACGGTGATCGTCGTCGTCCGCGCGTCGCGGTCGCCAACGTCGATGGCACCGGCTTTCACGATCTCACCGACAGCAACGTGGTGGGAATCAATCCCGACTGGTCGCGCGACAGCCGGCGCATCGCATTCACCGTCGTGGACTCGGCGTCGCACGGTCAAATCGCCGTCGTCGACGCGGACGGCCGGAACTACCGCCTGATCACGCACTTCGATCCGAGCGACGGACTTCCTCAGTGGGCAAACTGGGCTCCCGATGGCAAGCATCTCGTCGTTCAGGCTGGCAGGTACAATCGCCAGAAGGTCGAGGAAAGCACCGCCCATCTGTGGCTTGTGGACGTCGCCACCGGAGAAGCCACGAAGCTCGCCCCGCACGCGGGACTATCGCTCGACGAAACACCATCGTGGTTTCCCGACGGCAAGCGCATCGCGTTTCAGAGTAACCGCACCGGTGTCATGCAGGTGTGGACGATGAGCGCCGATGGTACGGATGCGCGACAAGTGACGACGCTCCATCCGTGATGATGCGGCGCTATGTTGTCCCGCCCGGCACTGTAGCTGCTCTCCGCAGGCGGCGATATGCGCCTGGGCGTTGGCCGGTGTAGCGCACGAAGACGCGGGTGAAGTGGCTCTGATCGAAGAAGCCCGCGGCGTGCGCGATCTCGGCGAGCGGCGTGTCAGTATTCGCTAATGCCGTGGCGGCCCACTCGATGCGCCGGCGCCGAAGGAACTCGCTCACGGTCGCGCCATAGTGCTTTCGAAAGACGCTCGCGAGGTAGGTGGGATGCACGTTCGCCTCCGCTGCGAGCTCACCGATCGAGGGCGCCTTTCGGCAATCGTCCCTGAGTCGCTGCTCAACATGCGCGAGCCATCGAGGAGCCCCACGGCCGCGCGACGCGCCCATCGGTCGGCGCGCCATCGCTGTCACCCATTCGAGAATCGCGGACTCGAGTCCGAGTGACGACGCCGAGTCGCGCGCCCCGAACTCCGTGAGCGCCCGCATAGCCGCGCGCACGACCGCGCGATCCCTCGTCACCGCCGGTTCGCGAAGGACTGGTACGATCGCTCCCAGTTCGGCGAAGCGGCTCGGCGGCACTTCGACCAGCAGCGACGACGTGGCAGCCCGATAGACCTCGGCGTGCGTCACGCCGGGCGGCTCCCGCGTCACCATGCCTGCCGCGCATTCGTAGCTGCGCGCGCCGATCGACTTGCTGTAGAGGCCCTGCCTGACGACGGTGAAGCCCGCGCACTCGTGCGAATGCCGCGGCGTTCGGCCATCCCGCGGAAAGTCGATCGTGCTGACGACGAATCCCCCAACGTGGCGCCGCAGCACGCTCTCGCCAAATGTCGGTCGATCGGCCGTCCAGGGCGGCTCGACGTGATGAGTCATTCTTACTCCTCGTGAACGACAGATACCCACTGCCGTGTACCGTAAAGAGTAGCGCGAGCGGTCATTTGGTGGTATGTGAGTGCAATCGGTAATGGGGCCAGCCGGAGACAGCGTATGATCGACAACATGGGCATCTTCCGCACGACGATCTCCGTCGAGAATCCGACGCGACCAGGCGTAGTGATGCGGGTCGAGAACGTGATGGTTGACACGGGCAGCGAGTATACCTGGCTGCCGCGAACAGTGCTCGAGACCCTCGATCTCGTGCCGACGCGGACTGTTCGATTCATTACCGCCGACGGTCGCCAAGTCGAGCGAGCGGTTTGCTTCGGAAACGTGTACGCCGGTGGCAGCTCGGCGCCCGACATTCTCGTCTTCGCGGATCCCGACGACATGGTGCTACTCGGCGCGCGCGCTCTCGAGGGGATGAACCTTCGCGTCGACATGCTCGCCAAACAGCTCGTTCCCGCGGGACCGGTTCCTGCCGCGGCAGCCTGAGATTATCGGATGACTCGAACCGTTTCGCCGGCAATCGCCACGCCGCGGTGCCTAACGGCTGCGTACACCAGACGCTGATACTGCCCGTCCACTGCCCAGATATCGGGCTCCGGGATGTACTGCGTGAACAACATCGCGATGAGATCGGCCTTCGGATCGATCCAGAAGAAAGTCGACGCGTAGCCGGACCAGCGGAACGTCCCGGCCGACCCTGGCATCTCGGCAGATCCCGAATCGACGCGCACGGCCCCACCGTAGCCGAAGCCATTCCTGCCGGGTGGCTCCGGGAAACCGGGGAAGATCGGGATGAGTCGACCCGGGATATGATTCTGCATCATAAGCGCGACCGTCTTTCGAGCGAGCACGCGGCGGCCATCGAGCTCGCCCCCGTTGAGCAGCATCTGCGTGAATCGCAGATAGTCGGGGATCGTCGACAGCAATCCGCCGCCGCCGGAGAGCATGCGGCCGGAATCGGTGAATTGCTCGGCGAGGAGTGGATTGGCAGCCGTGAGCTTCCGATCGGGCCCGCGCACAAATACGCGCGTGATGTGGTCCGCCATGGCAGGCGTCGCGTGAAAGCTGGTCGTCGTCATGCCGAGCGGACGAAAGATCGCGCTGTCGAGATACGCGTCGAAGGTCATGCCTGACGCGACTTCGACGACTCGGCCCAACACATCGATCGAAAGCCCATAATTCCATCTCGTGCCGGGTTGGAACATGAGCGGCAGACGAGCGATGCTATCGGCGAATTGCGCGAGCGTAAAGCGATCGTCGAGCATGTTTGCGCGACGGTAGATCGAGTCCACTGGCGTGTTGCTGAAGGCGCCGTAGGACAGCCCGGACGTATGCGTGAGCAGATCGTGAATCGTCACCGGCCGCGTCGGCGCCACGAGCATAGGATTCGACGCTGGCCCGCTCGCGTATACCTGGGTCGAGGCGAACGCCGGAATGAATTTCGACACCGGATCGTCGAGCCGGACTCTCCCTGCTTCGACGAGTTGCATGACCGCAGTGCTGGCGATCGGTTTCGTCATCGAGTACAAACGAAACACATCGTCGAGTGCGATCGGCCGGCCGGAGGAGTCGAGCGACCCCGCCGTCGCGACGTACGCGAGCTTGCCATGCCGCGCGACGACGGCGATGACGCCCGCGAATTTGCCGGAGTCTACCCAGCCTTGCAGCTGCGCATCGATCTTCCGCAATTCCATAGGGGAGAGCCCAACATCCTCCGGCCGCGCTCGCGGCAATCCTTGCGCGCCGGCTAGCGCGGCCTGCCCCACGATGAGGGCGACGCAAAGCATCGGCACGCCGTGGATGAGCTGTGTGTTAGGCATCTCCGTCTCCGTTGTGGTCGGCTGTTGACCGAGCTCGATTGTGCCGCCAGGCGATTCACCGCGCAAGGCTTGTCGGCTTTCGAGCGCCGAGACAGGCAGATTGATGTCCATGCCGGCTGCAAAGCACCGTTGTTGGGCGGTTCACCGTCGTGACGATTTGCGAAAGAACTTGGCGTCTGGCAGGTCTTCAAAATCCTCGTCCTGTGTCCAGACTATCCCGTTCATCGCCTGCGCGGTGGCATACACGACACTATCCGCGAGTGGCAGCTTGTGCTCGACACCCAGCTTTGCGGCTAGTAACGCGAGGGACCCGTCGAGATCGACGACTTGGCCCTGCTGCATCACGGCGATCGCTTGTAGCGCTTCGCCCTCGCCAAACTCACGCAAGACTTTCTTGAACACCTCGAGAACACAGATGCTCGGCACGATGAGGAGCGCGGTGTTCTCGATCGCTGGCGCGAATTGATCAGCGCCGGGGGCATCCGCGAGATACTCCAGCCACCCCGACGAATCGACGATACTCGGTCGGGATTTGGCCATCTACAGTCGGTCGCGGTCGCGAACGCCGTTCGTGTTCATGCCGCGGAGCATTCCTCGCGCGGCTTTGGCGGAGCGCATTGGAATGAGCTCGATCCGGTTGTCATAAGCGATCGCCTGGACCTTCTGGCCCGGGGCAAGTCGCAACCGTTCGCGAATGCGGCGTGGGATGACGACCTGAAACTTCGGTGAAACGGTGACGATGCTCATACGAATGTGTGATCGATCCTCATAATGTAATACGATCGACACCCGTTCAGGTTACCCGAATGCCGCGCACCGTACCGCCCTTGCGCGCCAACCGTCGCCATGCGGATGCAGCCTCCCGGCGGCTTCCTGCAACCAGTCATGATGATGTCAGAGTACTGCATCGGCGAACGCCTCGCGATGAGTCCGAGCGAGCCGCGCGCGCAAGGCTTCCGCTCGTCCTTACGCTCCTTCCGGGTCCTTCAACAGTCGTTCAGCGCATCGCGACGGCAGTTCACTTCGCCGATATGCGTATTCGGGTCGCCACCTCGGCTGTTCTGCTCACTGCTCCCGAAGGTCCGCGCAATGCGCACGCAGGTCAACGCCAGAATGGGTTGGTCAGATTCCGCGGCAACGAGGTCAGCTTCCTGAAATCCGACGCCACGCGACGCGGTAGCGCTTCCAAAAGATGCGTCAACGGCTTCCGCGAGTCGCGAACGGTGCTCCGCTGACTCCGGTGAACGCGCCACTTCGCGCGCGGACCTGTTTCGGCTCGCCAGAGCCGGCATTCGTCAGCCAGTCGGCGCGTTCTGTTTGGCCGTGAGCCTCGACCGCGAACCGCGCCTCGTCATCGGATGACCACGACGGTCGTTCCGCTCACGGTACGCCCGGTCACCAACCGTCGCAATGCGTTCTGCTGACGGCACAGGTCTGACAGGTCATCCCTTACTCCCGCTCGCACGCGACCGGATGGCCGCGTGAACGGTTCCGTTGACGTCTCACTATCGTCAATTCGTGAACCCAAATGTCTCGAGAATGCATGACGGGT
>DASXPH010000035.1:0-125164 GCA_036493735.1 Gemmatimonadaceae bacterium | reverse complement strand
CCGGCCGCTCTCGCGGCCGGCCGGCTTTTTTGGACTCTCTATCGATTCGCTTCCGAGCGAAGCGACGAGCTAGCGACGCTCGTACACCGGCGTCAGGCCATTCACAGACTCGGTCAGCGTCGTGCCATCGATCGAGCCGCCGTAGCGGCTACCGTGCGTCTGGTCAGTAAAGGTGATGGCGCCGCCGGCAATCGAGTATTTGCCGCGCTCGGTGGAGGTGCTGGTCTGTAGCGCCGCGCCATTTGGCACCGCGTACGTGGTGAGATCCTCGTACGTGCCATCGTTCCGGAGCGTGAGCACATCGCTCGTTACTTGTAGCGTCGTGCTGCCGAGCGTCCTGGAGTAGGGAAGTGAAGCCCCGTTCATCGACTTGAGATCGAACGTCGCGTTCATTGCTCCCTTGGGGCTCGTGGTTCGATCACAAGCCGCCAGCGCACTCACGAGTGCGATGAACGCCGCCACCGAAACGTACCGGTTCATGCTGCCTTCCTGGCCATTGAGAAAGATGTAACCAGCCGACGACCGACTCCGGTCTCGACTTCTCCGCAAACTCCGAACCTCGGCGCGCGACGCCGCCCCGCTCGTCGCGAGCAAAGAGTCAGGAGCACTAGATGTGCCAGCAAGGCTCCGTCCGCTCGACCGCCCGAATTGCACTCGCCTACTCGGCTCGCAGTGCGATCAGCGGGTCCACCCGGACTGCTCGCCGCGCCGGAATCAGCGTCGCCAGCATGAGGGTGAGCCAGGCCATGTCCTGCTGAGTTTGCATCGGCTGCGGATCGCTGCGCCCTGACAACGCCCACTGCATGCTCGCCGGCACCCAGTAAGACGAGGCGACGACCTCCGTTCCCGTGAAGCCCGCCGGCGCAACGCCGATGATCGTGAGTGGAACGCGATTCAACTTCACCGTTCGGCCGATGACGCTCCGGTCGCCCGCGAAGTGGGTCCGCCAGAAGGCGTCGCCAAGCACCATCACCGGGCCAGCGTCGACGGCGTCGCATTCGTTAGGCAGAAAGCCACGGCCAAGGATCGGCGACACACCAAGCACCGCGAAGAAATTGCAGGCGGTGAGCTGCCCTGGGACGGGCTTCACGTCGGCATCGACCAACGCCTTGAAATCGGGCGTATACGCGGTGAGGCTGGAGAAGACCTGATTGTTGTCCCGATAGTCGACGTACTCGGGATAGGAAAAGAGATTTGGACCGCCGAACATGCCTCGGCGAAAGTCGCCGCGCATGTCCTGATAGAGCGTCACCGAGGGCGTGGGACCGGGGAAGTGCAGGGGACGGAGCGCGAGCGCGTCGAAGATCGAGAAGATCGTCGCGTTCAAGCCGATCCCGAGAGCGAGGGTCAGGATCGCGGCGGCGGTGAAGCCGGGGTTGCGCCTCAACCCGCGCAATGCGTAGCGCACGTCATGCATCGATGGAGTGCTCCGCCTGGGGTGGCGTGCCATACGCTCGGCGCCTCATCCCTGTTTCGGCGAGTCTTCAGAGCTGGATTCGCGAACCGACGCTTTCCTCTTCATAATTCGTCGATCGACTCTAGCGGCAGCGAGGTCCGCCGTTCTTTTTCGAATGTGCGCAATTGTCTACGACGACGGGGAGGAACCGGTGCAAAGCACGACGTACGATGCGATCGTAGTGGGGTCGGGCATCTCGGGTGGGTGGGCCGCGAAGGAGCTCACCGAGAAGGGTCTCAATGTGCTCCTGCTCGAGCGCGGCAAGAACATCGAGCATATCAAAGACTACGTGAACGCCACGAAGGCCCCCTGGCAGTATCCGCATCGCGGCGGGCGCACCGTGGCGATGGAGGAGGCCTATCCCGTCCTTCGCCGAGACTACCCGTTGAATGAAAAGAATCTCGATTGGTGGGCGTCGGATAAAGACTCTCCCTACACGGAGGTCAAGCGCTTCGACTGGTATCGCGGATACCACGTCGGTGGTCGCTCCCTGATGTGGGGCAGACAGAGCTATCGCCACAGCGACTTCGACTTCGAGGCCAACGCAAAGGAAGGCGTTGGCACCGACTGGCCAATCCGGTACAAGGACATCGCGCCGTGGTACGACTACGTCGAGCCCCGCGCCGGCATCTCCGGCTCCATCGAGCACATGCCGCAATTGCCGGATGGCAAGTTCCAGCCGGCGATGGCGCTCAATTGTGGTGAGGAACAGGTCGCGGGACGCCTAACGAAGGCATTCGGCGGCAAGCGCCGCGTCATCCCCGGACGCGTCGCCAATGCGACACAGACCCTTCCCGGACGCAATCCCTGTCAATATCGGAATGCCTGCTGGCTGGGCTGCCCTTACGGGGGCTACTTCAGCACACAGTCATCGACGCTCCCCGCCGCGATGAAGACCGGCCGCCTAACGCTCAAGCCCTGGTCGATCGTCACCGAAGTGGTGTACGACAAGAACGCGAAGCGTGCGACGGGCGTTCGCGTGGTCGATGCGATGAACAACCAGGCGACGGAATACAAGTCGAAGATCGTGTTCCTGTGTGCTTCGACGCTCAATTCCACCTGGCTGCTCATGCGCTCCGCCACGGACGTCTGGCCGGGAGGACTCGGCTCGAGCTCCGGTGAGCTCGGCCACAATCTCATGGATCATCACTTCCGGCTCGGCGCTTCGGGAATGATCGAGGGAATGGAGGACAAGTACTACTACGGCCGTCGACCGAATGGCTTCTACATCCCGCGCTACCGAAACCTGTTTGGCGAGAAGCGCGATTATCTGCGTGGCTTCGGGTACCAGGGAAGCGCCGGGCGTGACAGTTGGGAGCGATCCGTCGCGGAGCTCGGCGTCGGCGGTGCGTTCAAGGATGCGGCGGCCGAGCCGGGGCCGTGGACGATTGGCGCGACGGCATTCGGCGAGATGCTGCCCAACCATGCCAACCAGGTGAGCATCGACGAGTCGAAGAAGGACAAGTGGGGCATGCCCGTCTTGAAGATCGATTGCGCCACCGGTGAGAACGAGCGCCGCATGCGCGTCGACATGATGAACGACATGGCGGAGACGCTGGAAGCGGCCGGCGTGAAGAAGGTCAGCACGTACGACGGTGGTTATTTCCCGGGCATGGGTATTCACGAGATGGGCACGGCGCGTATGGGCACGAGCCCGAAGAACTCCGTGCTCAATGCGCATAACCAGGTCTGGGACGCGCCTAACGTCTTCGTCACCGACGGCTCGTGCATGGCGTCAGCGGCGTGCGTGAATCCGTCGCTCACGTACATGGCGCTCACCGCACGCGCGGCGGATTTCGCGGTGAATGAGTTGAAACGACAAAGCCTCTAAACGCTAACCTTCACGCGGAGCTAAACGGTGGAAAGCACGACGTACGATGCGATCGTCGTAGGCTCGGGCATCTCGGGTGGTTGGGCGGCAAAAGAGCTCACCGAACGTGGCCTCAACACGCTCCTGCTCGAGCGCGGCAAGAACATCGAGCACATCAAGGATTACGTGAACGCCACGAAGGCGCCCTGGCAGTATCCGCACCGCGGCGGGCGCACCGTGGCGATGGAAGAAGCATATCCCGTCCTTCGCCGCGATTATCCGTTGAACGAGAAGAATCTCGATTGGTGGGCCTCCGATAAGGACTCTCCGTACACGGAGGTCAAACGCTTCGACTGGTATCGCGGCTATCACGTTGGCGGCCGTTCCCTCATGTGGGGACGCTGTTCATTTCGCTGGAGCGATTTCGACTACGAAGCGAACGCCAGGGAAGGCGTCGGTACGGACTGGCCGATTCGGTACAAGGACATCGAGCCGTGGTACGATCACGTCGAGCCTTTCGCGGGAATCTCCGGCTCCGTCGAGCACATGCCGCAGCTCCCCGACGGCAAGTTCCAGCCGCCAATGCCATTCAACTGCGCCGAGCAGATGGTGGCGGATAAGGTGAAGCTGCACTTCGATGGCAAGCGGCGCTGGATTCCAGCGCGTACGGCGAATCTCACGCTACCGATCGGTGGCCGATCCGCGTGTCAGTACCGCGACGCGTGCTGGCTCGGTTGCCCGTACGGCGCGTACTTCAGCACCCAGTCCTCGACGCTGCCCGCGGCGATGAAGACGGGGCGCCTGACGCTGAAGCCCTGGCAAATTGTGAATGAAGTGATCTACGACAAGAATTCAAAAAAAGCGTCGGGCGTGCGCGTCCTCGACGGCCTCTCGATGCAGAGCACCGACTATAAGGCAAAGGTCATCTTCCTCTGCGCGTCGGCGCTCAACTCGACGTGGATTCTTCTGCGCTCCGCGAACGACATCTGGCCGGGTGGTCTTGGCTCCAGCTCTGGCGAGCTCGGACACAATTTGATGGACCACCACTTCCGCGTTGGGGCCGAGGGACACCTCGATGCTCTGACGGACAAGGACCAGTACGGCCGCAAACCCAACTCGGTCTACATCCCGCGCTACCGCAACCTGTTCGGCGAGAAGCGCGACTATCTCCGCGGCTTCGGCTACGAGGGCTCCGCGAGCCGCGAGGGCTGGTCACGCGCCGTCGCCGAGATGGGCGTCGGAGGCGGCTTCAAGGACGCGGCGGCCGAGCCGGGTCAGTGGAGCGTGGGCGGCACCGCCTTCGGTGAGATGCTGCCTAACCACGCGAACACCGTCACGCTCGACGAGACCAAGAAGGACAAGTGGGGCCTGCCGGTTCTCAAGATCGACTGCGCGACCGGTGAAAACGAGCATCGGATGCGCCCCGACATGGCCAACGACATGGCCGAGATGCTCGAGGCCGCGGGCGTGAAGGACGTGCACACCTACGACGAGCCCTGCTTCCCCGGCATGGGGATCCACGAGATGGGCACGGCGCGCATGGGCACGAGCCCGAAGAACTCAGTGCTGAACAAGCACAATCAGGTGTGGGACGCGCCTAACGTGTTCGTCACCGACGGCGCCTGCATGGCGTCGACCGCCTGCCAGAACCCGTCGCTCTCGTACATGGCACTCACCGCTCGCGCCGCGGCCTTCGCCGTCGACCAGCTCAAACAACGCACCCTGTAGGAGATTCCGGAATGCCTAACGGTCCAGAGACGACTGAACAACAAGAGACTTCGACGATCGATCGTCGCGAGGCGATCCGGCGCGTTGCCTTCATTCTCGGTGGCGTGACGTTCGTCGGCGGCAGCTCGCTGCTCACCGCCTGTCAGAACCGCGATCAGAAGGTCGTTCAGGCGGGCGACAAGGTCGGTGACTTCAGCACGAGCGACATCTCGATGCTCGACGAGATCGCCGACACCATTCTGCCCGACACCAAGACCCCTGGGGCGAAAGCCGCCGGCGTCGGCCCCTTCATGGCGTTGATGGTGACCGACTGCTATTACCCGAAAGATCAGAAGATCTTCCGCGACGGCCTGCAGAAGATCGACGATGCGTGCAAGAAGGCGAACAATGTCTCGTTCGTTTCTGCCACACCGCAGCAGCGCCTCGATTTGCTCACGGCAATCGACAAGGAGGCGAAAACGTACGGCGATGCCGTCGATGCCGCGCGCCGGAAGCAGCGCGATACGACCACGACGGCGGCAGCGAAGAAGGGGGAGGCACATCTGCCTGACGAGCGCAAGGAAGCAGGCACCGGCAGCGACGCCGGGCCGGCCACCGCGATCACCGCCGATTCACCGACCCACTATTTCCGGATGATGAAGGAGCTCACGATGCTGGGCTACTTCACCTCGGAGATCGGCATGACGAAGGCGCAGCGATACGCCGAGACGCCGGGCAAGTACGATCCGTGTGTCCCCTACAAGCCGGGCGACAAGGCGTGGGCGCCGCACGCCTAACGCTGATCGCCGCGCTCGCCGCCGTCTTTGCCGCGCCAGCGCGGGCGCAACAGCCGATCATCGGCCTGATCACCAAAACCGAGAGCAATCCCTTCTTCGTGAAAATGAAGGAGGGAGCGCTCGCGGCCGCGCAACACGACGGAGTGCGTCTGCTCACCGCGGCGGGAGCGAACGACGGCGACAACGTCGGCCAGGTGACGGCGATGGAAAACATGATCGCCGCCGGCGCGAAGGTCATTCTCATCACGGTGAATGATTCGAAAGCAATCGTTCCGGCGATTCGTAAGGCGCGGGCGAAGGGAATTCTGGTCATCGCCCTCGACAGTCCGCCGGATCCCGTCGATGCGGTCGACGCGCTCTTCGCCACCGACAACTACGAGGCGGGGAGCCTCATCGGCTCGTACGCGAGGGCGGCCCTTGGCGGCAAGCCGGCGAAGATCGCGACGCTCGATCTCTTCCCGGGGCATCCCGTCGGTGCACAGCGACACAATGGGTTCCTGAAGGGGCTCGGCCTGCCAGCACCGCCCAAGTCGAGCAACGAGCTTGGCCGGCCTCCGCAGGTCGTATGCATGGCGGACAGTTACGGGAACCAGAGCAAAGGCCAAGCGGGCATGGAGAATTGCCTGCAGAAGGACCCTGATATCAATCTCGTCTACACGATCAACGAGCCAACGGCGGCCGGCGCGTTCAAAGCGCTGAAAGCCGCGGGAAAGGAGAAGGGGGTCGTAATCGTCTCGGTGGACGGCGGCTGCCAGGGAATTCGTGACATCGCCTCGGGCGCAATCGCGGCAACCGCACAGCAGTACCCGCTGAAGATGGCCGCGTTAGGCGTCGACGCTGGCGCCGCCTTCGTCAAGACCGGGAAGAGACCGACCGGCTACATCAACACCGGTGTGACACTCATCGCCGCCAAGCCCGCGGCCGGCGTAGACAGCAAGGACGTGAAGACGGGAATGTCGCTCTGTTTCGGCAAACGGGACTAGGAGCGCGCGTCATGCGCGTCCGTCTACCGCGCCCGGCGACGCTCGGTCCTCTCCTCGCCCTCGCCGTCGCGTGCGTGTTCTTCGCCACGCAGAGCGACCGTTTCTGGACCGGCGAGAATCTCTCGCTCGTGTTGCAGCAGGTGATGGTCGTAGGTGTGCTCGCCATCGGACAGACCCTCATCATCCTCACCGCCGGCGTCGATCTCTCCTGCGGCACGATCATGGCCCTCGGCGGGATCGTCATGACGAAGTTCGCGGCGGACATCGGACTGCCCGCGTCCGCGGCGATCGCCGCCGGCATCGCCGTGACGACGCTCCTCGGCGCGGTCAACGGAGTTCTCGTCAGCCGCATCAATCTGCCGCCGTTCATCGTCACGTTAGGCACGCTCAACATCGCGTTCGCGCTCACCCAGCTCTACTCGCACGCGCAGACGGTGACCGAGCTGCCATCGGCGATGACGTCGCTCGGAGGAACCTTCCGTCTTGGCGGAACATCGGTCGTGTATGGCGTCGTTCTGATGCTCGCGCTCTATGGATTCACCTGGTTCGCGCTCCGGGAGACGGCGGCGGGCCGGCATGTGTATGCTGTTGGAAACAATCCCGAGGCGTCGCGCCTCACGGGCATCGCGACGCAGCGCGTCCTGTTCGGGGTCTACGCACTGGCGGGCGTGCTGTATGGCATCGCGGCGCTGCTGTCGGTTGCGCGAACCGGTGTCGGTGACCCGAACGCGGGTCAGACCGACAATCTCGACGCGATCACCGCGGTCGTCATTGGCGGCACCAGTCTTTTCGGAGGAAGGGGAGCGATCCTTGGCTCGCTGGTTGGCGCTCTCATCGTCGGCGTGTTCAGGAATGGCCTCACGCTCATGGGCGTCTCGTCGGTTTATCAGATACTGATCACTGGTATTCTGGTGATACTCGCGGTGGGCACCGATCAGCTCTCGCGGCGCGGAGCGGTCGCGTGAACGGGTCGGTGTTGCAGGCGAAGAACCTCATCAAGCGCTATGGTCACGTCACCGCCCTCGACGGCGCCGACTTCGAATTGCGCGCGCAAGAGATCCTCGCCGTCATCGGCGACAACGGCGCTGGCAAGTCGACTCTCATCAAGGCCCTCGCCGGCGCGCTGATCCCCGACTCCGGGGAGATCTGGCTCGATGGACTGCGGGTTCACTTCAAGAACCCGATCGACGCGCGGCGCGCCGGGATCGAGACGGTGTTTCAGGATCTTGCGGTCGCGCCCGCGATGTCGATCGCCGAGAATCTCTTTCTCGGCCGAGAGATTCGCCGCGCGGGCTTCGCCGGAAGCGTTCTCCGCATGCTCGACAAGCGGCGCATGATCTCGGAGAGTGCGGCGCATCTCGCCGAGTTGAGAATCGGCGTCGGCACGATGACGCAATCGGTAGAAACGCTTTCCGGCGGCCAGCGACAGAGCGTCGCCGTGGCGCGAAGCGCCGCATTCGCTCGGCATGTCGTCATCATGGACGAGCCGACGGCGGCGTTAGGTGTGAAAGAGAGCGCGATGGTGCTCGAGTTGATTCGCAGGGTGCGCGATCGGGGGCTCGCGGTGGTGCTCATCTCGCACAACATGCCGCACGTCTTCGAGATTGCCGATCGGATTCACGTCCAGCGACTTGGCAAGCGGGTCGCGGTGCTGAACCCGCGAGAAATCAGCATGAGCGACACGGTAGCGGTGATGACCGGTGCGCTTCGGCCTCAAGAGCTTCCGGCCGCTTCCGATCAATACTTGGCCAGGTAGGTCTCGAGCTCCCAGGGCGACACCTGCGTGATGTACTCTCGCCACTCCTGTCGTTTCGCCTCGACGAAGTGCCGCGCGACGTGCTCGCCCAAAGCCGCGCGCACCACGTCGTCCTTCTCCAACTCGTCGAGCGCCTCGTTGAGATCGTGAGGCAGGTCGTCGATCCGCAATCGACGCCGCTCGCGAAAGGACATCTCCCAGATGTTCTCGTTCACCGGCTCGCGAAAATCGGCATTCGTCTCCACACCATCGAGTCCAGCAGCGAGCATCACCGCGAGCGCGAGATACGGGTTCGCCGCGGGATCCGGCATACGCAATTCGACGCGCGTTCCCAATCCGCGCCGTTCCGGAACGCGAATGAGCGGCGATCGATTCCGCATCGACCAGGCAACGTTCACCGGCGCCTCGTAGCCCGGCACGAGCCGCTTGTACGAGTTCACCAATGGATTGGTGATGGCGCACATGCCGCGCGCATGACGCAGCAGGCCACCGATATAGTGTAGCGCGACCGGCGACAGCTCCCACTGCGCCTTCGCGTCCCAGAAGGCGTTGTCGCCCCCTCGGAAGAGCGACTGATGCGTGTGCATTCCGCTGCCGTTCTGTCCAAAGATCGGCTTCGGCATGAACGACGCGACGAGGCCGAACTGCTGCGCCACCTGCTTCACGACGAATCGGAAGGTCGCGATGTTGTCGGCCGTTTTGAGCGCGTCGGCGTAGCGGAAGTCGATCTCATGCTGACCGTGCGCCACCTCATGGTGGGCCGCCTCGACCTCGAAGCCCATTTGCTCGAGGACGTCCACCATCGCCCGGCGAGCTTCCTCGCCCAGATCCGCCGGCGCGAGATCGAAATAGCTGCCGACGTCGTGCGTGACCGTCGTCGCTTCGCCCTCGGCGTTCTGCCGAAAGAGGAAGAACTCGGCCTCCATGCCGGCGTTCATCGTGAAGCCTGAAGACGACGCCCGCGCGAGGACCCGCTTCAGCACACCGCGCGGGTCGCCGGCGAATGGCTGCCCGTCGGGCGTATTGATGTCGCAGATCACTCGGCAAATCCGGCTCTCGGGATCGCTCCACGGAAAGACCTGGAAGGTCGAGAGGTCGGGAGCGAGTAGCATGTCCGACTCCTCGATCCGCACAAACCCTTCGATCGACGAGCCGTCGAACATGATGTCGCCCGAGAGTGCCTTCTCGAACTGCGATGCCGGGATCTCGACGTTCTTGTTGATCCCCTGAATGTCGGTGAACTGAAGGCGCATGAAGCGCACATTCAGCTCCCGCGCGAGCGACAGGATATCCTGCTTCGACGCTCCCGTCGTGTCGCCATGGACAGCGCGGTCGGAGTGGGTGCGGCGCGTTGTCTCGCCCTTGCTTCGGGCCCGCGTGTGATCGTTCGGCACGGGCCCAACTTATCGCGGCATCCGCGAAAGTGTCAGAGGACGCGTGCACGATCTGCACGACTACACGAGCAGTTCGAGCAGAGAGCTCGTCAGCGACGCGATCGCGTGGGCGTCTGCCTGCGCATTTTGCACGTTGCGAGCGACACCGAACATCCGCGCCGAGAACGTCGAAAGGCATACCGCTTGCCGCCTCTCCACACGAACCGCGGCGATACGCCGTGACTCGACGCCGCCAATTTCGACAAACCCTCAGCCCGGTTGACCATGCAAGTCCGTGACGTCATGACCAAAGATCCATCGTGCGTGACTGCAGCCGCGACGATCCGCGAAGCCGCTCAGGTGATGCAGCGTGAGAACGTCGGCATCATTCCCGTCATCGAGGAAAATGAGAGCAAGCGACTCCTCGGCGTCGTCACCGATCGCGACATCGCCATTCGGGCTGTCGCCGAGGGGCGCGACGCGGCCACACGCGTCAGCGAAGTCATGAGCACCTCCCGCATCAAGACCTGCACACCCAACGATTCGGTCGATGACGCGATGAGCGCCATGGCATCCGAGCAGGTTCGACGCATCCCGATTGTCGACGAACGGGGCGCGCTCGTCGGCATCGTCGCTCAGGCAGACATCGTTCGAAAGACGAGGGACGGCGCCGGCGCGGAGCGCACCGTGCGCGAGATATCGGAGCCAGGCGGAAAGCACAGTCAGACATAGGTACGGACCAGGCGGGGCGGTCACTATTTTTCCCGCATGACCAGCCCCGCCACTTCCGCTTCTTCCGCTACCTGTCCCGGGTGCCAATCGCCGGCCTCGGGAAAATTCTGCTCGAACTGTGGAGTTCCGCTCGCCGGCGCGCAGTGCGGCGCCTGTGGCACCGAGCTCACGCCCGGCGCGAAATTCTGTCATCGGTGCGGTACCCCCGCCGGCGCTATCGTCGACGTCCGCGGAGGATCCGGTACCGCCGAGCGCGGCCTGGGATCGGCGCTTCCGTGGGCGGTGGCTGCCATCGCGCTCGTCGCCCTCATTGCCCTGGTCGCCGGCCAACACTTCAGCCGCTCGAATCAGCCCGCGATTGTCGCGTCGGCCGACGCGCCCGCAGCGGCGAGCGAGGGTGCGCCTGCCGGTGCTCCTCCCGACATCAGCCGCATGACGCCCGAAGAGCGAGCGGAGCGCCTCTACGATCGCGTCATGTCCCTCAACGAGCGTGGCCGTACCGACAGCGTGCGCTTTTTCGCCCCGATGGCGATGCAGGCGTATGTCATGCTTGGCGCGCTGAACGCCGATCAACGGTATGACCTCGGCCGCATCGCCGCGGTATCGGGCGATGAAGGCGTGGCGCGCGCCGAGGCGGACAGCATTCTCGCGTCCCAGCCGCAACATCTACTTGGTCTCATGCTCGCCGCCGACGCGGCACGCCTCCGCGGAGACAGCAAAACCGAGGGATCATACCTTCGTCGTTTCACAGCCGCCGTGCCTGCCGAGCGCGCGAAGCAACTTCCCGAGTACCAGCTACACGCCGCCGAGATCGACGCCCGCGTCGCTCGGTCGTCGCGCTAGTCGGTCCGTCTCCCCGAAACCTAACGAGTACTCAAGTGACCCGAACCATTCACGTCGCGCACAGTCCGGATTCGGATGATGCGTTCATGTTCTACGCGCTCGCCGAGGGGAAGATCGACACGGGCGACCTGCGTTATGTGCACGAGCTGCAGGATATTGAGACGCTCAACCAGCGCGCGCTTCGTGCAGAGCTCGAGGTCACCGCCGTGTCGATCCACGCCTACGCGTACCTTGCGGACCGGTATGCGCTCCTGCCCCACGGCGCGTCGATGGGCGATCACTATGGCCCGCGACTCGTCGCCCGCGAGCCCATGTCGCGTGAGGATGTCCGAGGCAAACGGATCGCGATACCCGGCCCGCTCACCAGTGCGTTCCTCGCGCTTCGCTTGTACGAGCCGGATTTCGTCCCGGTGCCCACGGCATTCGATGTCATCGAGGACGCGGTCGAACGCGGAGAGGTCGATCTCGGGTTGCTGATTCACGAAGGCCAGCTCACGTTCGCCGACCGTGGCCTTCACCTTGTCGCCGACATGGGCGAGTGGTGGTTCACCGAGTCTGGCCTCCCCCTGCCGCTTGGTGGCAACGTGATTCGCAAGGATCTGGGCGAGGCGTTGATCAAGGAGATTTCGCGCCATCTCCGAGCCAGTATCGCGTACGGACTGAAGCATCGCACAGGGGCATTGGATCACGCGATGCAGTTCGCCCGCGGCCTCGAGCGGAGTCGCGCCGATACCTTCGTCGGTATGTACGTCAACGATTGGACGCTGGATTATGGCGATCGCGGCCGCGAGGCGGTCCGGCTCTTCCTCGAGCGCGGTCATGAGGCGGGCTTCGTCCCGAAGCGCGTACAGGTCGAGTTCGTCGACGACTAGGGTCGGGAAGAGCGGCGCCCTAACGGCGCGGTTACGGCCCGTTGGAACATGCGTCTCACAAACGTCACGTCCCGGGCGCCTCAATGCGCTCGGAGTTCGCTTCCGTTGCACGGGTCAAATGATGATCGATCACGCCAGCGCATTCAGTCTCGCCACGGAGCAGCCGGGGGTGTCCCCGATGGCGCCGAAAAACGTCTCCGATATCGAAGGCCGTCGAGTGCTGGTCGTCGACGACGAGGAAGGCATCCGCCGGGCGATTGGCAAATTCCTCCGGACCCGCGGCTTCGATGTCGTCACCGCCGAGTCTGGGGATGAGGCGCTGTCTCAACTTGGGCAGCAACCCTTCGTTCTCATGCTTTGCGACGTGCGCATGCCCGGGCTCTCTGGTGTCGAGGTCATCCCGCGCGCGCTGCAGATGGACAGTGAGCTCGCGATCATGATGCTCACGGCCGTCAATGATGCGCCCACGGCGACGGAGTCGCTCTCCCAAGGCGCGATGGACTACCTCATGAAGCCGGTGGAGCTCGCGGATCTGGAGGTTGCGATCGAGCGCGCGTTGCACAAGCGCGCCCTTCTCATCGAGCAGCGGCGCGTCGAGCGAATGATCCGTGAGGAGGTTGCGCAGCGCACCGAAGAGCTCGAACGCGAAAAGGAAGCGCTGCGTGCTCTCACCATCAGCGTCGCCGAAACGCTGATCAATGCGATGGAAGTGAAGGACGTTTACCTTCGCGGCCACTCGCAGCGCGTCGCCGAGCTCGCGGCGTCGATCGCCGAAGAGTTAGGCATGAATGCCGATGCGGTGGAGCATATACGGATCGCTGGCCGCCTGCACGACGTCGGCAAGATCGGCACGCGGGAGGCGGTGCTCAACAAGCCCGGTGCTCTGACCCCGGAAGAGTTCGAGCACATCAAAGAGCATGTGCGCATCGGCATGGACATTCTAGCGCCATTGAAGCACCTCGGCGAAGCGCTGGGATTCATGCATGATCACCACGAGCATTGGGACGGCTCCGGCTACCCCCGCGGGCTCGCCGGCACGGCCATCTCCATTGGCGGTCGAATCCTCGCCGCGGCCGATGCCTTCGACGCACTGACGTCGCAACGGGCGTATCGAGAGCCCATGGAGCCGAAGGCTACCATTGAGTTCCTGCGGGGACACGTCGGCCGCCTGTTGGACCCGGAGATTTATGAGGCGCTCAGGCGAGTGGTGTCTCGACGAAAGACCCTCACCTTTATCGATCCTTAGCGATAGCTCTGGGGCAGGGCCTTCGTGGCTCGAGTCGAGCGCTCGCGTTAGGCCGAAGCCTCAGCGCTCGCACCGCTGAAAGGGTCGAGTCTCGCGAAGCCGGTTATTTGTGCGATCTGTTTCGAGGCACTATGGGCGGCTCCCGTCGTAACGGAGCGGCGCACCTTCGCTGCGCAGCGCGTCAATCACTCGCTTGTGCGCCCTGTATGACTTGACGGAAACGCACGGACATTGTACTAGCTTGTTGCGCAAATGCTGCTGCACGCGTTTTAATGCGTGCGATCACCGAACGCATGGGCGATGCTGCACGCGCGCGAGGTCGGCACACGACGTGCGCCGGAGCGCGACGCTAGATCGCTTGAATTCACGACGCTGAATCACACTTGTCTCAGGAGGCACGCATGCCGCGGGGTGACGAGTTGCACGAGGAGTTTCGGTTCTCGGATCGCGACGACGACGCGGATGATCTCGGTTATGGTGGTGGTGGTGCCGGCGGCGGCGGCGGCGGGAGCTACGACGACGACGAGGACGAGGAGAGTGGGTGGTCGGGAAACCGCGGCAGTGATGACCTCTGGGACAGCACCGACGAGGATGACGACGACGAGGAGGAGGAAGGGGGCACGTTCGTAGAGGAAGAAGAGGAAGAGGCTGAGGTTTTCCCGGCGACCGGCGGACGCGGTGGCCGTGCGACCGGCGGTAGCTCGTCGGGTGCCGGCGGCGGTGCGGCATCGGGCGGCACGAGCTCGGGCAGCAGCATGGGCTCGAGCGGTGGTACCTCTGGCGGCAGCAAGAGCGCTAGCCGATCTGGCGGCGCCAAGAAGTCGGCGGCGAAGAAGGGCGGCGCCAAGAAAGCCGCCAAGAAGTCCAGTGCTAAGAAAGCCGCGAAGAAGGGTGGCGCCAAGAAAGCGGCCAAGAAAGGTGGTGCGAAGAAGCGCAGCGCAGCCAAAAAGAGCAGTGCAAAGCGCGGTGGCGCGAAGAAAGGCGGGCGGAAGGCCGGCGCTCGGAAGCGCGGACGGCGTTAGTCGACCGGATAAACGCAAGTCAACGGCGGAGCGCGGCATCGCGTTCCGCCGTTTCGCTTTGTAATCGGCGCCCGTAATATCCAACCATGAGCGCGCCACCATTCCAATCGGACAGCGGCATTCCCACCGCTGGTGCTGAGCGCCAGGTGCTCGATGCGGCGATTGCGCTCGCGCCGACGATCTCACTCGAGCGTGTTGTGCACGAGACCGCTCAACAGCTGCGTCGTGTTGTCGCGTACGACGCCATTGCGATCGCGCTGTCCGATGCCGAGCTCAGACCTTTCGAACTTGTTCATCATAGCGGCTTCGAGAAGGACAGCGACGCTGTCATGCATTCACTCGTCCCGCTGTGGAAGCGCGCGCTCGGTGACTCCCAGCCAATCGTGCGAGAGCTGCCGTACGGACACGAACTTACCGTCCCGATGGCGAGTGGCGTGGTTCGCGGCGCGATCACTGTGGTGCTCCACGGCGCGGATACGACACAACGAATGGGAGAGCTCGAGTCACTCGTCGCCGGCATTGCGCGTCAGGCCGCTACGGCAATCGATCGTGCACGCGACGTCGACCGACTCGCGCACCGTCAGCGCCTCGAAGCGATCGGCGAAGTATCGGCTGGAATCGCGCGTGAAATGCGAAATCCGCTGTTTGGCATTTCCTCCGCGGCGCAGTTGCTTCGCTTTCGCGTGCGAGACGACCCGGTCATCGAGCGAAATGTCGGTCGCATTCTGCGCGAGGTCGAACGACTCAATGGAGTCGTCAGCTCCCTGCTCGAGTACGGACATCCGGCGCCGATGCAGACGGCACCGGCTGATCCCGACACGATCTGGCACACGCTGTTGCTGGCACGGCGTGGACTACTCGAGAGTCGTGCCCTGGTTGTCCGGCACCATCCCGCCGAACCGCGGAGCACGTGCGAGGTCGACTCGGAGCAGATTGGCGTCGTGTTCAGCAATGTCCTGTCGAACGCCGTTGATGCAGCGCCGGAAGGCAGTGATCTGACATTGACCTCCGCCTCGATGCCGAAGGGCACGTGGCGTTGCCGACTGCACAACGAAGGCGCGCCGATCTCGCCGGAAGTGCTAGCGCACGTGTTCGATTTGTTTTTCTCAACCAAGCCCGCGGGCGCTGGCGTTGGCCTGGCATTGTGTCGGCGCATCCTCGACGACCATAGCGGCACCATCAGTCTCGAGAGCACCGCCGACAGTGGTACGACCGTAACGATCACGCTGCCTAACCGCAAAATCAACGACCTGGCGACCGCCGACAAGAATGGCTGAGTCACCGATTTCATTGCTCCGCGCCCACTCGCGACACGCTCCGTGGAATGCGCGCGGGTTGGCTGCGCACGTTACGGCCCTCGTGGACGCCGCTGGCATGCGGCCCACCAATGCCTCGGCACGCGTCGCGCCGAGCGCGCGGTCGATACGATTCTACGTCGCCAATGGCCTCCTCGATCGGCCCGAAGGCACCGGCACCGCGGCGACGTACAATTACCGGCATTTCCTTCAGCTGCTCGCTATCAAGATCCGGCAGCGGGAGGGCGCGACGCTCGAGTCGATCAAGGGCGAGTTGCAGGGAGTCACCGGCGACTCGCTCGAGCGACGCGTAGCGACTTCGCTCGCGCCCGCGCTCGGAGTTCGCGCCGACGCCGTGGCGCAAACCGACGACGGTCACCCACTGAGCTGGCGACGCGTCCCGGTTGCGGAGGGCATCGAAATTCACGTCCGTGACGATTCGCCCGCAGCCCGCGACGAAGCGGTCGTCGCGATGCGGGAAGCCGTGCGCGCCGCCCTGGGCCGGGAAGAGCTCCGGTAGCGTTGTGCGTTGAGGGTTTAGCGTTGCGCGTTAACTGCTCGCGGCTCAGAGCTCCACGCCCAACGCTCAACGCTCAACGCTGAACGCTACAGAAGTCGTGAGAGCATCACTGCGCCGACCTCGAGCAGGTGCTCCCACGGCGATCGTTTACGAAACTCGTCGAGCTTGATCTCCTCCGAGTGTCGCAGGTCATCGAAGAAAGTCGAGTCCATCGCTGCGCCGATCCCTCTGTCGAGGACCACGAGATTCGACTCGTTGTTGAACGCCAGAGATCGATTGTCGAAGTTCATCGAGCCGACACTCGACCAGAGACCGTCGACAACCATCGTCTTGGAGTGAATCATCGTCGGCTGATACTCGTAGATCCGTATTCCCGCCGAGAGCAGCTCTTCGTACCAGTGCCGGCCGGCATACCACGTCGTCTTCACGTCCGTCTTCGAGCTGACCGTCAGCACCCGCACATCGACGCCGTGCGATGCCGCTCCCTTCAAGAGCCGACGGAAATCGTCATCGGGCACGAAATACGAATTGGTGATGTAGAGCGTCTTGCGAGCAGAGACGATGCTGAGAGCGAGGAATCGTTCCGCTGGCGTGCTACCGGTCGTCGGGGCAGTGAAGAGCAATCCGGCTTCGACGCCACCGGGTAGAGGCTCGAAGCCTCTCGTTGGAAAGAAGATGTCGCCGGTAATCAGCTCTCCCGTCGCTTCGGCCCACGCCGACGCGAAGGCAGCCTGTAGTTGCATGACCGCCGGTCCTTCAAAGCGGACGTTCGACTCGCGCCACTGATTCTCGTGAAGGCCATCGCCCAGCCAGTAGTCCGCCAAACCAAATCCGCCAGTGTAGCCCACTCGTCCGTCGACGACGACCACACGTACGTGCGAGCGGTCGGCCGCGTTATGAATCGAGTACCACCGGAGCTTCCGCAGCAGCGCCACCTCGACGCCTGCTTGCCGTAGTCGCTGAGCCCACTTCCGCTTCAGGTTCTGCGATCCAAACGCGTCCAGAAGCAGCAGTACCCGCACCTTGGCGTGCGCACGCTCCGCCAGAATCGCGGCCAGCGTATCTGCCACCTTCCCGGGCAGCGAGTAATACATCTGCACCGTTATAGTCTGCTTCGCCGCTCGCAAATCTTTCCAGAGAGAGTCGTACACGGAGCCATTGTTCACCGGCTGCACGCGATTTCCCGGATCCATGTGCGTGCCCGTGAACAGCTCCATCGTTCGCGCAAACAAGGAATCGGTCGGGGCGGGCGGGCCCCGGCGGTCGCCTTCCGTGATGACGGTCTGCACTGGCGTGCCGCGCGTGATCGAGAGAAGTCCGACGAAGGCGAGATACAGCACCACAACCCCGACGATCACCATGCCCAGGCGCTCGATGCGCTCGGCGAAGCTGTAGCTGCGGTTCGTTGGCATTCGGGGCGTTTCCCACACATACTCTGTGCCATGTCCGAAGCCGACTTTCGCGATCCGATTTTGCTCACAGGTGTGGGAAGGGAGGGCCAGGTCGGAGAGGTCGTTGCACGCGCATTCGCCGAACGCGGTGCCACGCTGTTGCTCGTCGATCGCAGGGCCGAGCAGGCGCGCGATCGCGCTGATCCACTCACTCGCGCTGGCTCGCGCGCTTTCTCGTTCGGATGCGACCTGGCCGATCCCGCCGCGGTAGCAAGTCTCGCGGATCGCGTCCGGCGCGATCATGGCGATCGACTGAGTGCGGTCGTCCATGCGGCGGGAGGGTTCGCTCTCAGTGGCTCCTTGCCTGAAAGCGATGTCGAGGTCTGGCACCGAATGCTGACCATCAATCTCACGACGGCGTATCTGGTGACTCGTGCATTCCTGCCCTTCTTGCGAGCAGGAAAGGGGTCTCTGGTCTACTTCGCCTCCGAATCCGCACTGCCTGGCGCGAAAATCGGCGCTACCGCTGCATACGCCGCTGCGAAGAGTGGCGTCGCGACTCTCATGCGCTCGGTCGCGCAGGCCGAGTATGCGAATGGCGTTCGAGCCAACGCCATTGCGCCGTCTTCCATTCGCACCGCCGCCAATCTCGAATCGATGGGGAAGGATGTTCGCTACGTCGAGCGCGAGGAGGTGGCGTCCGTGGTCGTATGCCTTTGCAGTTCCGCGTCGTCAGCGGTCACCGGGCAGTTGATCGCGCTGTCCTGAGCCCTTACTGACGTGTGCTCGCCTTGCCCCTCGTCAGGCGAGACGTCACTTTCCCCCTCATGAGCCTCGCCGCGCGTCGACGCGTCACCGCGCGCGTCGTTCTGCTCGATCGCTCGTTGGAGCGCCTTCCGCTGTTCCGGCTCAGCGACTCCGCCGACGACACCGCCATCAGTTGCACATCGGACGATGGCGGCCGCTGGCGTGTCCTCCCGAACCCGGGTGACCGTCTGCCTGGCACCTTCGATCAGGATGTTTACGTGGAGCTCATGCATCGTTTCCACGAAGCAGGCGAACCTGCCGACGGAGCGATCACCTTCACGCTGCACGCGTTCCTTCGCTCGATGGGCCGCCAAGTTGATGGTCGCACGTACGAACAGCTACGCGGTGCACTCGCTCGGCTGGAGCGAACGACGTTGGAGTCGGTGGGCAGCTATTACAGCTCCGCGGCGGGGCGGCCGATCGAGGCACGGTTCTCGATTCTCACTTCGGTCGTTATCGAGCGTCGCCGCGTGACAGATCGCGATCAGCTCGCTCTCTTCGAGGCGGTGGCGACCGCCGAGCCGGGCGTTGCCCGTGTGATTATCGCGCCGAACATCCGCGAGAACCTCGCCGGCCGATTCACGTCGTCTCTTTCCGCCACGCGGTATCTCGAACTCGCATCACCTGTTGCTCGCCGTCTCTATCGATTGCTCGAGGTCGCCCGAGCCGAGGACGTACTCACCTGGCGCGTCTCGCTGGAGCGGCTCAAGGAGCTTCTCCCTCTGGTGCAACGCTATCCGTCACATCTACAGCGCGTCCTGCAACCGGCCCATGAAATGCTAGAAGCGGCAGGTGTGGTCCGGAGTGCAACGATTCGTCAACAGCAGCGCGAGTGGTTTGTGGATTACGTCTTGGCCGCAAGAGGCGTCTGATTCAATGGAGATCGTGCGAACAGGCTTCCTCGCAGCGGGTATGACGAGACCATGGCCACGAAGCTCGAACGAACGATTCGACGGGAGATCACCATTGATGGCGAGTCCTACACTGTTTCGATCTCGCCTGATGGTCTTCGTCTGACGAAGAAGCGCTTTCGCTCCGGCGTCGAAATGTCGTGGAAGGAGATATGGACTCAGGGCGACCGCAGGGACGAGCCGCCCGTCGAGGCTGAGCGTGGCTGACCTCGCTCCGTCATGTCCGCTATAATTTCTTCGTCCCCAAGCCGGACGTATTGATGTCACGGACACCACGCACTCGCAGGTTCGCTCTCGCCAGCGTCGTCGTCTTGCCGTTGGTTGCAGGCGGGTTCATGCTCCAGTCGCGCGTCATACGCGGCGGCGACGCCCTGCTGCAACAGGTCCTTCAGCTCGTGAACGAGCGCTACGTCGACACACTCGACGACAGCCAGCTCTACGAAAAGGCGGCCCGAGGCTTGGTCAAGGAGCTCAACGATCCCTACAGCGAACTGCTCTCTCCCAAAGAGCTGAAAGCATTTACGACGAATACTGGTGGTCGCTACGGCGGCATCGGTATGCAGATCGAGCCGCAGCAGGGACAGATCGTGATCAGCAAGGTCTTCCCGAATACTCCGGCCGAAGCGGCTGGCGTGCGTGAAGGCGATCACATCGTCCAGATCGATACCATTCGCGTGGTGAACTGGACCACCCAGCAGGCACAGGATCAGCTGATGGGAACGCCGGGCACTAAGGTGACCGTGAAGTTCGGTCGCCCTGGTGTCACCAACCCAATCGAGGTGCATTTCACGCGGGCCATCATTCACGTGCCGGCCGTGCGCTACGCGATTGCGTTTGGGCCCAATGGCGACAAAGTCGGCTACCTGCCGCTCGATCGCTTCAATGAGACAGCGGCTCAGGAAGTACAGGACGCGGTTCGTTCGCTCCAGAAGCAGAACGTACGCGGCATCATCCTCGACTTCCGCGGCAATCCCGGCGGGATTCTCGATCAGAGCCTATCCATCAGTAATCTCTTCCTGAAGGATGGCCAGGAGATCGCATCGATTCGCGCACGGAATGGCGAAACGCAGCCATATGTCGCGCACGGCACGCCCGCTCTGCCGACGACACCGCTCGTGGTTCTCACGGACGACTACACGGCGTCCGCGTCGGAAATCGTGGCTGGTGCTCTTCAGGATCATGATCGCGCACTCGTCATCGGCCAGACAAGCTTCGGCAAGGGTCTCGTGCAGTCGGTCTTCAATCTCGACGGCGGCTACGCACTGAAGTTGACGACGGCCAAGTGGTATACGCCGAGCGGTCGCTCGATTCAGAAGGAACGGAAATTCGAGAACGGCCACTTCGTCGAAACACTGCCCGATAGCACCGTCGAGACGGAGAGTGTGAAGAAGAACCGGCCAGCCTACCATTCCGACGCCGGTCGCGTCGTCTACGGCGGCGGTGGCATTACGCCAGACGTGATCGTTCCGGATGATACCCTCACCTCGGCCGAGCAGCGTCTCGCAAAATCGCTCGCGGTGAAGCAGCAGGAGTTCTACCTGGCGTACTACGACTACTCACTCGAGCTGTCGAAGACCGTCGGAAAGGATTTCACCGTGCCACCCACGTGGCGGCAGGAGTTGCTACGTCGGCTCGAAGCGAAGGGCGTCGCCATCGATCACAAGGATTACGAAGCGGCTTCTCGCTACGTCGACCGTCTGCTCGAGCAGCGCGTCGCGCGCTTCGCGTTCGGCGACTCCGCCGCCAAACGGCGCGATCTCCCATATGACGCGCCACTTCGCAAGGCAATCGACATTCTCAACAAAGGCTCGACGCAGAAGGAGCTCTTCGCCATCGCCTCCACGGAAGCGGCACGCATGCCGACGACGCAGGCCAAGCGACAGTAGTCAGCGCAATCTTCTAGATTCGTGGCATGCCCCTTCGCATGCCACGAGTGATCTCGAATCGGGCGGCCGTTGCTCTCGTCGGAGCAACGGCCGTTCTATCGTCTGCCGGCACGGTCGGCTTCCACAAAGCAGACGAGCCCCACCTCGGCAATATTCGTCAGCTGACCTTCGGCGGCCAGAACGCCGAGGCGTATTTCAGCCACGACGGCAAGCGCATCATCTTTCAATCGACGCGCGATGGTCGCACGTGCGATCAGCAGTACGTCATGAACGCCGACGGAAGCAACGTGCGCCGGATCTCTGTCGGCTTCGGCAAGACGACCTGTGGATACTTTTTCGCCGGCGACAAGCGCGTGTTTTTCGCGTCCACCCACGCGGTCGACACGGCATGTCCGCCTCGGCCGGATCCATCCAAAGGCTACGTGTGGCGCCTGGATCCGTACGACATCTACACAGCCAACGCCGACGGATCGAATCTTCGTCGCCTGACGAGCAACGGCGTGTATACCGCCGAGGGAACGTTGTCGCCTGACGGACGCACGATCGTCTTCACGTCCCTCAAGGATGGAGATCTCGACATCTACACGATGAAGGTCGACGGCACCAATGTCCGGCGCCTGACGAACACGCCCGGGTACGACGGTGGTCCGTTCTTCTCGCCTGACGGCAGGCGGATCGTGTATCGCGCCTGGCATCCAACGGACACTGCGCTCGCCAACTATCGGGCGCTACTCGGTCAGCGGCTTGTCCGGCCGAACCGCATGGAGATCTGGGTCATGAATGCCGACGGATCGAACCAACACCAGATCACCAATCTGGGCGGCGCGAACTTCGCGCCCTATTTCACACCCGACGGCAAGCGCATCATCTTCTCGTCGAATTACAAGAATCCTCACAGCCGCAACTTCGATCTGTTTCTCGTGAACGCCGATGGCGGCGGCCTGGAACAGGTGACGACCCACCCCGAGTTCGACGGCTTTCCAATGTTCAGCCCCGATGGTACGAAGCTGCTCTGGGCAGCCAATCGAAATGGGGGCTCCGTCGAACAGCTCGATATCTACATCGCAGACTGGTTGCAGTAGCCTTATAGCATCGCCTCGTGTGATGCGGCGAAGTCACTCGATGGGCGCGCCGCTCTCTCGTTCCGCGCTGGCCAGATTCTCCGCGAGGTGCTGCAGGCTCCGCGTGCCTACCAGCGCCGTGGTGACGCCCGGTAGCGATCGAACGAACGCCAGCGATCGCTGCGCGTCTGTCTGCTGCCTTGGAAACAGCTCCCGCATCGATGGCGGAAGATCATGAGTCAGCTGCGCCTGCATCAGCGACGCACTCGCCATGACCGACAGCCCGAGCCCGGCCGCCGCCTGCAGCGCCGGCACCAGTGTTCCCTTCTTTCCCATCTCCTGCGTTGCGACACGAAACGCGTCGGGCATGCCGAGATTGATCGGCATTTGAATCGCTCGGAAATGATTACTGTCGCCGGCAACTTCCTGCGCGATGGCGACGAGGTCCTGTATCGAGAGGTGGCTCTTGTTCGTGGGCGCAACCCGGAACGCGTTCCACGTCGCGCATCCATACGCGCCGATCTCACCTCTCGTCACTGCGTCCTCGAGCACCATGAACGCGGCGCGGAGTCGCTCTCGCAAAGACGCCGGTGATACGACGCCGAGCTGCTGCTCAGGGTTGTGCAGGTAATAGAGGTCGATGGTATCGACGCCCAGATTCTCGCGGCTGCGGGTGATTGCATACCGAAGGAATGGCGGCGATATGGAATGGCCGCCGCTCACGACATCGTCCTGCGTCAGGATTCCGGACGCGAAGAACTCGCGCCTGAGATATTCTCGGTACTCTTCGCGCGATTCTGGCGGACGCTCCGCCATAGGCAGGTAGCCGCCCTTTGTGCAGACGAGAATGGCAGCGCGAGAAACGCCCGCATCCAGGGCGCGCCGAATGGCGGCTCCGGCCGCGCGCTCCGATCGTTGACAGCGATAGTTGATCGCTGTGTCCACGACGTTCACTCCGGCCGTCAACGCCGCGGCGATCGCATCGGCGTATGCCGCATCGTCATCGGCCGAGCATTCTCCCAAATACGTGCCGATGCCTAGCGACGAAAGCATGCGGCCAGTGAGACCGGTGCGAAAGAAGTCCGGTGCGTAACGATCGGAAAATCGTGCCGCGTAAGCTGCCGTCGCCTCGTCGGACACGCTGCTGGGAACCAGCGGCACAGGCGTAACATCACGCGAGGCAGTCGCGCCAGTCGGTGCTTTCTTTGCCATGTCCTGAGCACCTTACGGGCCCGAAGAAGGAGGGGCAAGACCCGCCTCGCGCCGGATGAATCGGGAAAAGGCGCCGTTCCGTTTACCGGATGCCGGTCCAACTCGTCCCTGAGTTCGGTGGGTGCTTTTCTCCAGGTCGGTAGTGTGACGGGAGCCACAGGTATAGATTGCTATGCTTGGCGGCGTTGTAACCGCCCTGACGCGAACAATCGGTTCTCCGGTGCTCGCGGGCTTTCGATGGATTGTCATGTCGCCGGCGCAACGCTGCGCGATCGCGTTTTACTCGCACGTCGGAGTTGGGGATGCCCGGTTTCGGTAATTTGGCGGCAAGATGGTGGATGCCCATTCTCTTCATCATCATTGCCGGCCACATAACCAATGTCTGCGTAACACTTTTCCTTCACAGGGCGCAGACACATCGCGGCGTACGCCTGCACTATCTCGCGGCGCTGCCCATGCGGCTCTGGCTGTGGCTCACCACGGCCATCGTGACCAAGGAGTGGGTCGCCTGCCATCGGAAGCACCATGCCTTTGCCGACCGTGAAGGCGACCCCCATAGCCCGCTCCTCGAGGGACTTCGCAACATTCTCCTCAAGGGCGCCTTCTATTACCGGAAGGCGGTGCGGCAGCCCGGGATGCTCGAGAAATACGGCAAGGGCACGCCTAACGACTGGCTCGAGCGCCACCTGCTCTCGCGTCTCAACTGGCTCGGCATCCTCGTGATGCTGGCCATCGACGTGTATCTGTTCGGCTTCTTCGTCGGCCCGCTCGTTTGGGGCGTGCAGATGCTCTGGATTCCCTTCTGGGCTGCCGGCGTCGTGAACGGAATTGGTCACGCACTTGGCTATCGCAACTTCCAGGTGAAGGATGAGAGCCGGAACATCACCCCGATCGCGATCTGGTTGGGTGGGGAAGAGCTCCACAACAATCACCACGCCGACCCGAAGTCCGCGCGCTTCGCCGCGAAGTGGTTCGAGTTCGATATCGGCTGGATCTACATCCGAATGCTTCAGTTCGTGCGGCTCGCCAAGGTCGAATACGCCCGTGGCGGCTCGCGGCGTCCATCGGAGTCAGAGCCAGAGCTGACCACTGCCAGCTGAGTCTCTCTGTTCTGGGAACGGCATGGGCCGGCCGCCACTTGGGCGGCCGGCTTTTTTTCTTACGGGAGCCCTAACGTACGCCGCGTTAACTTTGGAATGTTCCAGCAAGAGTGTGCTATGCCAGATGTGAAATGCAGTCGCTGCGGACAGACGAGAGCCGGTTTCGAGCGTCCGCCATTTCCGGGCGCGATCGGCGCTCGCATCGTCGGTGAGATCTGTCAGGACTGCTGGAGTCAGTGGACGCGCCAACAGATGATGCTCATCAACCACTATGGGCTGAACCTGATGGACCCGCAGGCGCGCAACTTTCTCACGAAGAACATGGAAGCGTTTCTCTTCAAGACGGGTGGGGAAGAGGACGTCGATACCACGAAGAAGGGAACGATCACATGGTGATTTCGACGTCGGGCGTCGTTCGCATGATCGGCTCTCGGCCTCGGCTATCGGCCATTGGGCTCGCGAACGCACTCGTGCTCTCGCTCGCGGCGTGTGCGGCGAGCACTAGCATCCCCGCGTCTTCACCTCCGTCGCCCGCGGTGGCCGCTCCGGGGCGGCGCTTCTCGAGCTGGAGCGACTCCGTCCTCTCGACGTTATCGCTGCGCGACAAGGCCGCCCAGCTCGTCTGGCCGATGGTCTTCGGCGATTATGCGCCTGAGGGAAGTCCGAGCTGGGCCCGTGCGTCGGGCTTCGTCACCAACGATCACGTGGGTGGTCTCGTGATGTCCGTCGGGTCCCCACTGGAGATCGCGGAGAAGCTGAATGCCCTGCAGCGAATGTCGAGTATACCGCTCGTGGTGGGAGCGGATCTCGAGTTCGGCGCCGGTTATCGGGCTCGTGGTGGATACTTTCTGCCTAACGCCATCGACCTCGGCGGCGGTACCATCTTCCCGCCGGAGATGGGAATCGGAGCGACGCGTGACAGTGCGCTCGCCTATGAACAGGGCCGAATTACCGCGATCGAAGGGCGCGCGCTCGGTATTCACGTCGTTTTTGCGCCGATTCTGGATGTGAACAACAATCCAGCCAATCCGGTCATTGGCGTGCGCTCGTTTGCCGAAGATCCGCGATTGGCTGCGACGCTCGGCTCCTCATTCGTCCGCGGTCTGCAGGAGCACGGGATGATCGCCACGGGAAAACACTTTCCTGGCCATGGCGACACCGATCAGAACTCGCACCTGACGCTTCCAACGATCACCGTCTCGCGCGCGCGACTGGACTCGGTGGAATTGGTGCCCTTCCGCGCGGCGATCGCCTCGGGCATTGGCGCGATCATGACAGCGCATATCGCGTTGCCCGCGATCCTCGGCGACAGTAGCACCCCTGCGACCTTGTCCCCGCGGGTGATGACCGATCTCCTTCGAAAAGAGCTTGGATTCCGTGGTCTGCTCGTCACCGACGCAATGGATATGAATGGCGTCCTGGCCAGCGTCGGTCGTGGACGCTCCAGTCAGGTGATATCGGGGCAGTACGGAACGATCAATAGCATTGGTCTCACAGAAGCGTGCAAGCGGGCGATCGAGGCTGGAGCAGACGTGCTGCTCATGCCGAGCGACGTTCCAGCAGCGATAGACGCGGTCGTGGCGGGAGTACAGGAAGGGCGGTTCACCGTCGCGCGCGTCGATTCATCCGTCGCGCGCATCCTCGCGCTCAAGGAGCGCGTCGGCCTTCACCGAGATCGGTTCGTCGCTCTCGACTCCGTCCGCTCCGTCGTCGGCGATTCGAACAATCTCAACATCGCTCGCCGCGCGGCCGAGCAATCGATCACGCTGGCAAAGGACTCATTGCACCTCGTCCCCTTGGCCCGTGGTTCGAATGGCGGCGCGAAGCTGCTTTCCGTGACGCTGGCGCCCCGGAGTGATTTGGGAGCGGGTATGACCTTCGTGCCGGAGTTGCGGCGCGATCTTGGCAGCGGCGTCCGCGTTCGTCACGAGTACGTCAATCCCGACGATCCCGGTACCGACTACTCGCGGCTCATCACGGCGGCAGATTCGTCTGATGTCATCTTGCTATCCTCTTACTTGGCGCCGAGCTATACGGCCGCCTCCGCGGGCGCAGGCTCGGCGGTGCTCGAGTTCATGCGCACGATGGCGCGGCGACGACCGCGCACGATTCTTATAAGCTTTGGTAACCCCTACCTGTACCAGCAGGTACCGGAGTTCGGCTCGTACGTGATCGCGTGGGGCGGTTTCCCGGTCTCGCAGCGTGCCGCTGCTCAGGCAATCGCCGGCGTCAACCCGATCACGGGTCGTTTGCCAATCACCATTCCGCCGTCGCTCAGCTTCGGCGCGGGCGAGATCCGCTCGGTCCAGCCATCGTCAGCGCCGAACGCGATCAGTCGTCCGTAGCTCTGCGCTGCCGGCTCTGCCACTCGATGAGCGCGCGGGCCAGCGCCGCGTTATCCGCCGCCATGCGATAGAGCTCGCCGACTTCGGCGGCGCGGTGGTCGCCGGCAAACTCCGCCACCATTGGCGGGCTGTGTCCCACCCGACGTTCTTCGTCGGCACGACGCTCGACATAAAGGCGAAAGCGATTGTTGTCGTCACCACCAGCGCCTTCGGTATCGTCGGAAGAGCGAGTCAGATCGATGGCGACATATCCGGCACCAGGCAGCTCGCGCCGATACAATCGCGTCGACGTTTCAACAGATTCGCTCGAGGTTCCCATCGATATGTCCCCAATGGTCATTCTTCCGCCAGCACTCGATCGACTGCTTTGCTCGTATTTCGCTGACGGAGCGTTTCGCCCCAGAGATCGCCGACCTCATCGAGCCGGCGCCGCATCGTCGCGATCGTGAAGTCTTCTATATGCAAGTTGCGTTCGAGCTCGGTCCAGCGCAGTGGGGCCGAGACCGGCGCGCCCGTACGCTCCCGTACCGAGTACGCGCTCGCGACACTCTTTCCGCGCGCGTTCTGTTTAGCATCCACATAAATCGTTCCTTTCGGTCGCAGTCGAAGACCGCGCTCGATCGTCGCGAGCCGCGTGTGTTTTCTCGCGACGCGTGACGCAATCATGTCGGCGAGCGAGGCCGAACGTGCGTAGGTTGTCCGCGCCGGCAGCGGCACGACGATGTGCAACCCACGCGAGCCCGAAGTCTTCAGCGCGGCCGTCAATTCGAGCTGGTCGAGCTCTGCCCGAATCAATCTCGCCAATTCGATGACACGCTCGAACGGAACGCCTTTGCCCGGATCGAGATCTATCGTACTGTAGTCGGCATATTCGATCGTTGGCAAGCGCGACTGCCACGGATGCACCGCAATCGTTCCGAGCTGGACGGTGTACAGCAGCGTCAGGAGATCGCCTCCAATCACACGCTCGGCTCGATTTCCATCCTCGGTTTCCACCTCCGCGACCCGAACCCCTGACGGTACCGCACCAGCATTCTGCTGGAAGAATGACTGTCCCCCTATCCCGTTAGGGTAACGTTTCAGTATCAGCGGCCTGTCGGCGAGGAGGGGCAGCAATACCGGAGCGACGTGCGCGTAATAGCGCATGACGTCTCCTTTCGTGGTGCCGGAATCGTCGAAGAAGACTTTGTCGAGACTGGAGACGTGGAGAGATTTGTCTCTGCCGAGGGCGATTGCGCCATCGCGGCGCTCGCTCTGGAGGCTTTCGATCTGTGTCTCGACACGGCCAGGGGAAGCTGCCTGACGAGTGGCTTTCTTCTTTGGGCGCCGTCGAGCGGCCGCTTTTCTCGGCGGCTTCGGGCTTGCTTTCGCGCTTCGAGTCGAACGTCGCACGATGCCTTTTCTCCCTGTTGAGCCACGTTGCCGCATCGCCGATGCCGCGACACCGTCGGCGAAGCGCTGGACGCTTTCCCGCTCCAGATGCACGTCGCGTGCGTTCTTGTCGTCTCGGACACCGAGAAAGATCGGCTGACGCAAGCGGCCGTCCGAGGTCCACTCGGCGAACTTCACTTCAACCACGACCGTGGGCTTCACCCAGTGCGCGCGCTCGTTCGTGCGAGGCGCGTTGACGAATGGGGCGTCCCTCTGCTCGAGGGGCTCGAGCGTCTCTCGCATCTCGCGCAGGCTCTCGCGATTGAATCCCCCACCGGCGTGGCCGACGTAGACGAGCTGGCCATTCCCGTCGAAGTATCCCAGCAGCAGCGCTCCGAGAAACGGTCGTGTGCGCCGGGGCTCTGTAAAGCCACCGATGACGAATTCCGCGCGATGCTGGAGCTTGAGCTTCAGCCAATCTCGAGATCGTGCCCCCGGCACATACCTCGCCGATGCCTGTTTCGCGATCAGACCTTCCCAGCGCCCTCGTCGCGCCCGTTCGATCATCCGTTTGCCGTTAGGCGATGACTCGCTGATGCGCAGCGCGGGCGGCGCGGCGCGAAGGAGGCGTTCGAGACGCTCCCGGCGCCGCGCCCACGGCTCGTTGAGCAATACCTCATTACCGTCGGCGAGCACATCGAAGACGACCATCACGGCCGGCGAAGTCTGCATTGCCGTCGCGATGTCGGCTGCATTCTTCAGATGAAAGCGGCCCTGAAGCTTCTGAAAGTGTCCTGCCCTGTTCCGCTCCAGCGACACGACTTCGCCATCGAGAACCACTCGACGCTTCAGTCGTCGTCCGAGCGCCTCCAGCGAAGCGGTCACTTCGGGAAATTGCTTTGCCTTGTCCTTTCCATTCCGCGTCATCAAGCGCACGCGCGTTGAACCGAGGAAGGCAAGCGCACGCATCCCGTCGTACTTCGGTTCGTAGGTCCAGCTCCCGTCGCGGGGCATCTCGGTGCCGATTGTGGCGTACATCGGCTCGAGCGTGGAAGCAATTAGCGCGCGAGGCATTGTCGGCGATCGACGCTGGTTCACCGATGGTTTCTGCTCAAACTAGCCACCCAAACGATGAACGCCCCGAGTGTGATCGGGGCGTTCGTCGTTCTCGACCGTCGTGCAGAATCAGAATGAGCCTCTATGCCTTGGTCACATCGGCAGCCTGCGGACCCTTCTGCCCTTGGACAATCTCGAACTCGACGCGATCGCCTTCCGCGAGCGACTTGAAGCCGCTGCCCTGGATGGCGCTGAAGTGGACAAAGACATCCGGTCCTCCTTCGCGGGAGATGAAGCCGTAGCCTTTGGCGTCATTGAACCACTTCACGGTGCCCTGGAGACGTGCCATGAACCCTACCTCTTCGAACTGTGTTCCCGATCCACTTCTCGCGACTCACGTGTCCCTCACGCTCAGGCGCCGAATCCGCTGCCACCGGGACCGGCTCGACGGCGGGACCACTCACGCGCGGGGCAAGTTCTGTGCAAGACGCGAATAACAGCCATCGCCTCTCGGATGAGAGATGAAGGTTTCCGAAACAAGTATCCGTTGGCTGCTGAGGGAACACGCGCAGTCGACTTGCTCAGGTTGATGCAGTCGACCGATCGAGATGCTGCGCTCTTCCCCTAACGCGGAGCGCGGGCGCGGTTACACAACCGTGTCAGGCGGCACCCGCGATGTATCTCGCCAATCGCCCGCATGCGCGACATCGCAGCGTGACCTGGCAACGTGGAGGAGGAGGGACGTCCGTTGGCGTACGATCGATTTGGCCCGAACAGGACGGACAGCTCAATGGCGATCCCGTCCTGTCGCTCGCAATCAGGTGAAGGGCCTGGGCCGGATTGAACGTAGCCGGTCTCGGCTTGCGCATATGCTGCTACCTCGCGACTGCAACTGATCCCGGATACCACGGCGCCGGTCCGCCTTGTGACTTGCTAACCCCCTAATTCCCTAATTCCAAGTGCGATATCAACATAACACTTTGTGGGGGATTTTGGTCACATCGGGGTGGGTCTATTGGCTACTTGCGGGCACCGCCCACACTCCCTCCCGCGTCTACTCCCGGTCCGGCTGCGCTCGCCCCTGACCGGTCACCACTATGCTCGCCCGCGAATGTACGCCTCACTTGTACGTCCGGGCCGCGGAATGGTTCCCATAAATCGGTCGGCAGCCATCACGGACAGGGCGGACATGCAGGGTCGGCCGGTAAATCGTCGCGGCCGTGACGCTCAATCAGCCTCAGCATGAAAACGATACTGCGAGCTCGAGCCTTGCTCTCGAACCGGTCGGAGCGGTTCAGCGACTCGAACGGGGGCTGCTGCCCCATTCGCCTAACGACGCTCAGCCCACGTAGACGATGTCACCGTCGGCGGCGATGCCGAGCTCTTGCTGCGCTCCGCACACGCCGCAGACCTTCACGGCCTGCCAGATCACCTTCAGCGACTCCTGCTGCGCCTTGCTCGCGGGCGTGATTGCTACGCGCTTGTAGCTGTATTCGCCGCATTGCTCGCACGCATGCGCCTTCGCAATGCGCTCGGCGCGCTCACGAGTGATTCTTGCCAAGCCGGCTGCTCCCCGGACCAAGAAACGGTTCGTTATCGCTCACTCGGATGATCGCCGGACAGGGGAGCCTGCGAATCCGCAACCCGTACGGCCACGGTCGGTCGAGTCGAAGGATACCCTGCTGTGGAAGCGGAGACGGGCCCGGAGGCTCGCTTCGATGCGTCGACGGCAGCCGTGCCCGATTTGACCAGAAGTTCTTTCAAGGCGCCCACCGCGCCCATTACTCCGGTCGCCTCTGCCGGCAGAAAGACCGTCGAGCCCTTTCCTTCGGCCATCTTTGGGAGCGCTTCGAAATACTTCAAGCTGAGCAGGTACATTGCCGCCTGGCCCTCTGGAAGTGATTCCGCCACCCGGCGAATCGCCTCGGCTTCCGCATTCGCCTGCGCGAGACGCGCCTCGGCCATACCCTGGGCCCGTAGGATCGCGGCTTCCCTCTCGCCCTCGGCCTTCCGCACCTGCGCTTCTCGCTGTCCCTCCGACTCGAGAATGGCCGCCCGTTTTCCTGCTTCGGCGTTCGTGACCGCGGCGCGACGTTCACGCTCGGCGCGCATCTGCAACTCCATCGACTGCTGGATGTCCCGGGGCGGCTCGATCGCCTGAAGTTCGACGCGCGTCACGTCCACGCCCCAGCTCACCGCCGCTTCCTCTATGACGTCTCGCATCCGCTTGTTGATCATGTCACGGCTCGCCAGCGTCTGATCGAGCTCGATATCGCCGACGATGTTTCGAAGGGTCGTTCGGGTCAGCGTCTCCAGGGCGTACGGCAGATTCTGAATCGAATAGGTGGCCTTCTGCGGATCTGCCACGCGATAGTAGAGCACCGCGTCGATGTCGATCGTCACGTTGTCCTTGGTGATCACGGGCTGACTTGGGAAGTTCAGCACCTGCTCTCGGAGATCGATCCGCGACGTGGTGCGTGAGGAAATGCGCTTCTGCCCCCCGACGTCCGTCTCCAGGAAGCGCACGTCGATCGACTTCGGGCGTTCGATAAAGGGAATCAGAATATTGAAACCCGAGCGGGCCAACCGATGAAAGCGGCCGAGTCGCTCAACGACCATCACCTCTGCCTGTCCGACGATCTTGAAGGAGCTCGTAAAAATGAACAGGGCGAGGAAAGCGAAAATCAGGAGGAGAACGATTCCGAACGTCATAGATGCTCCCAGTGGGGCCGCGATGATTGTATGGCTCGGAGCGGGGCGAGGCAACGAGACGACGCTCCACCGCCTCGGCTTTCGTCACGTCTTGCGAAATGCAAACGGCGCGACACGATGCGCGATCGATTCTTGCTCTTACGGATGTGCCTGATTCTTGCTATCGTCGAGTTGGTCTTCGAACCACGACTCCGAGGAGAAGCGACTATGGCGACCAGGGCGAAGAAGTCGCGTGGGAAGTCAGGCAGGAGCGCTTCATCAAAAAGCGCGAACAAGAAGAGATCCAAGAGTACAAGCTCACGCGGCAAGTCTGCGGCTGGTGCGACGAGCACACGCAGCGCGTCTTCCGCACGATCGGCCTCGTCGACCAAGAGCGGCTCGAGCATGAAGCGTAGCGCCGCTGGAAGCACATCGACTCGAAAGGCAGCCGCCGGCAAATCGAGCGCCTCGCGATCCGCGAGCAAGAGCAAGTCCGGGAACAGCCGCTCGTCTCGCGTACCGGCGCCGATCGCGCGTGTTACCCGAGTGGCCCAGGAAGTGGCGAAGGAAGCCGGATCCGCCGTGATCGCCGGAGTCGAAGTGATCAAGGACCTTGGCAGCAGCGTGGTCGAGCGCGTCACGGGTTAGACGAGCATTCATGACGGAAAACGCAGCGGGGCGCCTCACGGCGCCCCGCTGTGTTTAATGCTCTCGAAACTTGGTGAGAGGCAGTGACGCCCCGCGGCGATGCCGGGCGAAGAAGTCCACCACGCGCTGGAAGATCTGTTCGCGCCCGTAGTCGACGGTGATCACGTGGCCGGCACCGGTGAGCCACACCAGCTCCTTGTCACGCGTGCCGAGTCGATCAAACGCTCGCTGAGCTGCCGGCGGCGACACGCGATTGTCTTCACGCGACTGTATCATCAGCGTTGGCGCGTGGACGTTAGGCAGGACTTCGATCGCCCGCATGACAGTCCGATGCAGTGCCCGCAGTGCAATTGGAGTGAAGACGCCGTAGCCAAGACTGCGGTCAGCCTCGGCTCGATCGTGAATGGACGGGGCAGCCGCGGGATCGATAGCGCGAACGAAGGGCGCGAGTGGTGCCCAGATCGGTGCCAGTCGCGCGGCCGCCGCGATATATGCTGGCATCGCGAAGTATGGAGCGAGAAGCGCGAGTGCGGGCAGGGTGGGAGTTTCCGCTGCCACCTGCACCGCGATGGCGCCGCCCATTGAAAGCCCGGCGATGCCAACCCAGTCGTGAAGAGCGGCGAGTTCGCGATAGGCGCTTCGCGCCGCCTGGAGCCACTCGTCCGCGCTGACACGGGAGAACTCGCGCACCGTGCGGCCGTGCCCGGGTAACAGTGGCGCTCGGACATCGTAGCCGTGCTCGTAGAGGTAGGCGGCCAGATAGCGAAGCGCTTGCGGCGTGTCACCGCCTCCGTGGAGCAGAAGGACGGCGGGAGCACCGCCCTCGGGATGGGTCAATTCGAACGCCTCGGCGCCCGGAATGATGCCATCCACGCCGACCGGCAGGCGTCGCAGGGTATCGTCTCTCAGCCCGAACGCCCGGCGTCTCGACATCCGAACCGCGGCCGTGATTGCGCTGACGGCGAGGAGAAGGAGTGCAAACCACATCCGAACGAGAATGTCGGTGGAAGTGCGGGGAGGACGACTGGCTCGTCCAGGAGGACGCGGCAGCGAATCTAGACGACACTAAACGAAACGGGGCGGAGGAAAACCCCGCCCCGATCTGGCCGCGCTCGTTCGGCGCGTGTCACTGGAATGTCTGCTCGGCCCTATCCGCGAATGTCGCGATGAGCAGCTCGCTCTCGGGTGCCGTCTCGAGACGCTCCGCGAGTTGAGTGGGCGGGGCAATGATGAGCGTGCTTCCTTTCCGCTCGACCAGTCCTTCGGCCGTGAGACGACCTAGCACGAGCGATACCGACTCTCGTGTGGCGCCTACGAGCTCGCATAACAACCGATAGCGCTGCGTACAGAGGACGATTTTTCCATCTTCGCGTGTGAAGGTGGCGTTGTTCGCCATGCGGAGGAGCGTCGATACCATGCGTTGCTCCACGCTCAGCGTCGTCAGCTCGCGCAACTTGTCGAGGAGCGCGGCACGCTCCGCCATCAGTTGGGCCACGAGAACGAGCGCGTGCTGCGGTTGCTCACGTACGAAGGCACGGAACCGCACAGTGCTGAGAAAGAGCGTTTCACTCTCCTCGTCAGCGCGCGCGTCGGTCGCGTACTTGGCATTTGCCGCGAGTCCCTCGGATCCGAACGACTCACCCGGCGTCGCAATCCACGGCACGAATCCTCGCCCAGCGCGCACGCGGCTTCGCAGGACGATGCGTCCGCGTGTCACGATGAACGCGCCATCAGCCGATGCGCCGCGCTGATAAATTGCGAAGCCTGCCGGCCATGATGCCCGTGCTGCGTAGGCGGCAAGCGCCTCCCGTTCGTGCGGGGATAACCTTGCCGGTCCCCCTGTCAACGTCTCACCCACGACCACCCTCGCTTCCGGCCAACGGTATTGCAGGTTGCAATGTCTGGGCCGCTCTTGACAGGACGCTGATTCTATCCTGTTTTGCAGGATTCTTGGCCCGCGCGCATGAGGCCGCACCGACGTCGACGCGTGGTCGATGTACGTTGATGCGTATGCGCGCCGGGAGGATGTTTCGAGGCTCATGATGTTCGGGGCGCCCGACAGCGCGACAACTACTTCAATGCGCATTCCATCGATTGTGATGCTCGGTGCGGATGCGCTCATCGCCGCGTTGCCGGCGACGCCGATACAGCTCGCCCATGCGTGCGCACTGGTTGGGTATCAGCACGTCGTGCCGGCGAGCTGGGGGGACGAGCTCGTCGCCGCCGCGACACTGCGGACGCTGCATTCGCGCGACGCGAAGCCCGCCATTCAGTGCAGCTGTCCATTCGTCGCGCACCGCTTGCTCGCCGTCGGCGGTGATCTGCGCCCGTTTCTCGTGTCGCTCGTCGCACCGCCGGTCGTTCTTGCTCGGTATCTTCGCGCGATTGCTGGCGAGACGAAGCTACGCATCACGTACGTTGGCCGTTGTCCCGGCGCGGCGGACGAGGTCATCGACGCGCGACTGACACCGGAGGAGCTGCTCGCCATCTTCGCTGATCATCAAGTTGTCATCAATGATCAACCGCAGGCTTTCGACTCGGTCATTCCACCGGATCGGCGGCGCTACCGCTCGCAGCCGGGCGGTTTGCCAACGCCCGAGATGCTCTGGTCCGCGAACGGGAATGGCGGTGTGACCCGTGCGCTGGTCGAGTTGCACGGCGACGATCTGCCAGTCGAGCTCGCGCAGCAGCTACTCGCGGGACGTCCGATGCTCATCGATGTCGCACCAAAGCTTGGATGTGTGTGCAGCGGTGCATCGAACGGCGTGAATCCAGCGGAGGCGCGGTCCGGTGTCACCGCGCTCGAGCCGCCGCGTGCGGGGAGACCGGTCGTCGACGAGAGCGTGCTCACGGACGTAACCCTTCCGCTTCCGGCGAGCCCGCGTAATGCGATCGACGTCGTCTCACCACCCACCCATATCGGGGGGCCTTACACGCCGTTGACCTCGTCACCTAACGATCCCATGATCGCCGACGTGCAGGAGGATGGAGCACCCGGCTCGCTGACGGCATGGTCGGATCTCGGGGCCGTCGGCGCGCCGCATGCGTCAGCTCCGGCGCGACGGCATTCGCCCCCCCGCGGCATCGCTCGCACGTTGGGCGGAGCCCTGCCCACCGCACGCGATGCCGACGGACGACAATTGCCGCGGACCTATGTCGCGCGACGCCGCTCGCCGTCCCGCGTTACGAGACACACGCCGGCGGACGCAGTGTCGGTCATCCCGAAGGAACCGGAGGGCGTGCCGTCGCCGCGGCCGGTACCTAACGATCAACCCGCCCAGTCGGTTGCGACCGTTGCCACGATGCCAGAGCAGCCCGCGGCGCCAGCTCCCGTGTCCGACACGGGCTCCACGTCCGCCGACGATCCGTCGGTCCGGCATGCGTCGACTGGTGAGTCACTCGGTCTTGCAGCTGTCATCCCGCCCGTGACGCTGGCGACGGACGATCTCCTCGTCCGCCGTCCGCCACGGTCGGAACCCCCAACCTGGCCCAGCGGCGACGCCGTCGAGAGCGGCGGTCGTTACTCCGAGCGTGCCGTGGCGCTGCCCGTCACGCCGCTCTCCGACAGCCGTCGACGAGACGAGTCGCCGCCTAACGCCAGCGGCGCTCGTCCCGTGATGCAAGTGTTGACGGTTGGACTGTCGATCGCGCTGATCGTCCTCGTCAGTGTTGCGGTCGGCGTTCTTGTCGGCCGTTGGATGTCGCAGCACTGATCGCCTGTCGCGCGTCGGCAATGGCGCGCGTCGCTTCGTCGAAGCGGGTCACCAGATCGGCCAGCTCGCGCGTCGCGAGGGCGGAATCGCCGCTCCGAATCGCCTCGTTGACCGACGGCAGCACCATGTTGGCGTAGCCATTGTTCTCGTCGGCGACGTAGATCAGGTTCCGGAACCAGGGCCTGCTGCGCAGACCCTCGCCGCGCGTGAGCGCACGTTCGACGCGCAGCAGCGCGCGATTCGTTTCGGCGAGGCCATCGCGCGTCGCGCCAGTTGCCAGCGCCCCGTCACGCGCCGTCGCAAACCCTGCCGCTGTCTCTTCCATCCGGTCGAGCGCCGATCGCAGCGAGGTTGTCGGATTGCCACTCCACCGACGCTTGGCGAACGCGCTGTCGATCGCCGGCAGATATCGGCGCATCGTACGCGCGAATTCGGCATAATCGTACGGCAGAACGTCAGCGTTCGCTAAACGAAGCACCATGCCGGCCGCGACTCGCGCTGCCGCGGCGTGGTACACGAAGCCCGGATCGCCGAACTTCGACATCCAGTGGTAATCGTCATACTGTGAGTGATACACGCCCCCAGCACCGCCAAATCCCCACTCGGCGATCGGGATGCCCAGGTGGTTGTAGAATGGCGCGAAATCGGATCCTCCGCCGGGATCCCCCATCACCGGCTCGAGCGAATCCGGCACACCGGTCGCGCGACGCCACTCACTATACACGCTGCCGCGACCGTTCGGATCAGGCACTTCGCGCGCGATGTCGCGCAATGTTGGACGCAGCGAGGGAGAGCCTCCGCCGTTGAAGCGAGGTCCCTGCGCCGAGACGTCCTGGTTGAGGTATGCAATCGCGTTGCGCGCGAGACGAAGCGAATCGTCCTCGACGTACTCCACGGAGCCGATCAGCCCCCACTCTTCAGCATCCCATGTCGCGAACACGATCGTTCGCTTCGGCCGTACTCCCTGCTTTGCCAGCTCCCCGATGGCGCGGGCCGCTTCGAGCACGCTCACCGTTCCGCTGACGTTGTCGGCGGTCCCCGGCCCCCAGGCATCGCGGTGGCCGCCGACGATCACCATCTCGTCGGGGAGCTCGCTGCCGCGGATGATGCCGAATGTGTCGTAGATTGGCTTCAACGGCCGCGTAGCGCGATCGTCACGCACGAGCACACGGGCTTTCACGGGGCCTGGCCCAACGTGATAGCGGAACGGCAATCCCCCCTGCCAGCTTTGCGGTATGCTCTTTCCGCGCAAACCACGCAACAGCTCGGCGGCGTTGCCATACCCCATCGGTACGACGGGGATACGCGGTATTTCCATTTTGCTCTCTTCGAGTCGTGGGGCGCCGCGCGTGCTCGGGTAGGACGGGGTGGAGGGGTCGCCATCGGCGTTGAGCACACTTCCCCGCTGCACGCCACCCGGTGGTCGCATTGGTCCATCGGGGTACACGTCGCCACGGACGAAGCCATCGTCCTGCGGGTCGCTGTAAATGATCAGCGCTACCGCTCCATGCCGCTCCGCCTCACGAGCTTTGATGCCACGAAAGGAGCGGCCATAGCGCGCGACCACCACCCTCCCACGAACCGAGACGCCTAACGAATCGAGCTCCGCGTAGTCCTCGATCAGGCCATAGTTGACGTAGACGACGTCGCCGGTGACGTCACCCTGACCGCTGTAACCGTTGACAGTCGGATACTGCGGCAGCGCCGAGGTCGGATCGTCAGGAACCGCTGGCTCGGCCAGCTTCAGCGCGACAGGGTCGGGGCTCACGCGCCAGACTCGGACCTCGGTCGGGTGTGGCATCCAGATGTCGTAACTCCGGACTTCGGTTTCGAGCCCCCACGACTTCATCTGTGCGATGACATAATCACGGGTTCGCGCCTGGGCCGGTGTTCCGGAAACGTGTATTTCGCTCGACAGCGCACGGGAATGTGCTGCCGCGCTCGTCGGGCTTGGCCGTCGTATCGCGTCCGCCTCGATGTCGCGTTGCCGAGTCGCGGCGGCAGGACCGTAGCCGACCAGCGGCTGTTGAGCCGACGCGGGAAACGGCCACGCGGCAACGCCACAGGCGAGCACTGCGGAAAGAAATCGAACGGTTCGCATCGTGGGATGAAGGGACAAGGTAGAGGGGAGACTCAGATTGTCGTCGCGCTGATGTTCAAGCGCCAGTAGTCCAGCGTGAACGGTGGGTCATCCTTTGCCGCCTGGCCGACGATGGAGTCGAGGAAACGACCCTGGAGATCATCGGGGAGTGGCAAGATATAAGGTCGCATAACGACTGATTCGACGAAGGCTCGGAAGTGTGCCGCGTCGGCAAAGGGCGTCGGCGTCTGTTCCAACCAGCACCGGGCGCTGGCGAATCCAGCGCGTCGCAAGCGCCCTTCAGTCTCCGCGGGTGAGGCAAAGAGCCATGGCGCTTGCCAATGCTCGAAGTGTCGACGGAAGGGCTCTTCCTGCTTCAGTGTATCGGCTCGCGCATGGATTGTCGCGAGATTCGGCCCTCCGCCGCATTGCGCCTCGAGCCTTCCACCGCTGCGAAGCGCGGCCCGGAGCTCGAGGAAGAGTCGGTCGTGATCACGAATCCAGTGAAACGTCGCCGTGCTGAAGATCAGATCGAAGACGCCGGTGAAGGGAAGTGTCATGAGATTCGCACAGGCGACCGCGCACCGCGCCATGCTGCCTAACGTCTCGGCTGCTGCGTGAGCCATGTTCTCCGAGAGATCGCAGCCGAGAACGAATCCCGTCGTGATCTGCGAGGCGAGCTCCCGAGTCAGGCGACCGGAGCCACAGCCGGCGTCGAGCACGCATTCGTTGCCGGCCATCCTGGTTCGCTCCAGGACCCGCAAACCCCACGCGAATTGCGGCTCCGACAGCGCGTGATAAGCCGCCGCGTTCCATTCTTTCCATCTACTGGAGGGCGGGCGTTCGTCAGTCATACTGCTCGAGCGCGGCTTGTATGGCCGTTCGCAGTTGCTCTTCGAGCGATCCCTGTGACGAGAGCGTTGCCGACAGAGCGCTGAACTGGCGCAACATCTCACTCTCGAGGAATCGATCGCGATCTCCGCGCACTCCGAGCTGCTCGAGCGATCGTTCGGCCAATTGCCGCAAGAGAAGCCGAGTGTCTCGGTCCAGTGCTTCCAGCGAGGGTGGATCAGGTGCTGGTTGCTTCACCTCGATCGTGCGATCGCGTGGTGCCACGTCCCACAAAGCGTGCACCGGCGCCAGCAGCACGACAAACGAACCTGGCGTGTGCTCTCGGTGCTGTCGCACAACGCCGCGCTGCTTGAGTCGATGGAGCAAACCCTCCACGGCGCTTCGCACCACCGACACTCCGCTGTCGCTGTTGTTGCCACGACCAGTGATCACCAGCACCTCGGGCTCGCGTTCGGCGGCGGCAACCTCGATCTGTCGCTGCCTTAGCCACGATTCCGTACGAGCAACCGCTTCCGCCGCCGTTGGCAATGAATCGCGGAGGTTCAACGTCCGACCTCCGCCGAAACGCGCCTCGTCGAATGCCTGACGAAGGCCGGACAACGGTCCTCCACGACGGGGGCGAGTCACGTATTCGAATTCCTCCGACGAGTGCTACCGGACGGTCAGCGGAGCGCTCTCGTCAGCACATGACCGTCGAGGCGCTCGAGCGGTTGAACCCCCACGACACGAGCCAGCGTCGGCGCGAGATCGACCACGCGCGAAAATTCGTCGTAGTGGCCGGCCCGGAAGGCTGAGCCCCAGAATAGCAACGGCACGTGCGCATCCTCGTCGTTAGGTGTGCCGTGCGTCGCAATCGGGGTACCGGCCCAGTACGCGAATGGCTCGAGGCTGACGACGAGCTCCACGGGCAGATCCGGCGAGAGCATATGCAGCCAGCGACGCGCGACGGCGTCGTGCACCGTGTCGGCCTGGGGGAGCGAACGTACGAAGTCGACCCGGCCAACGCCTGGAACCTTTCGGAGCTCGTCGGCGAAGCTCCGAAGCGCGGAATCCAAATTGACATGCGCGCGATTGAACGACGGCCGGTCCACGAACAGCATTCCCTCCGCGAACTGGACGGCCGAGTCAGCCACGCCGCGTCCATGAAGCGCGGCAACGAAGTTCGCGTACACGGGATCGATGTCAGCGTAACGTGCAACCGCACCCTTTGTTCGCGCGGCGTGAATTGCGGGGAATGGCTGGATGCCGTGATCCGCCGTGAGCGCGACAATGATTCGCGTCGAGTCCCTGATCTTGAAGAGTGAGTCGAAAAAAGTGCCGAGGTATCGATCCAGGCGGAGGATCTGATCGTGAATCTCCCGCGAATCCGGCCCGAATGCATGGCCCACGGCGTCCGTGGTCGACAGGGAGACGGCGAGAAGATCAGTTTGGGGCCCGCGCCCGAGGCTCAGCGCCTCGACACCCGCCAGCGCCGCTTGGAGCGTCACATCGTCCATCATTGGAAAGGCGGGCAGGGCACGCGCAGCCGCATCCGAGTCACTCGGGAATGAATGAGGGAACGTGAAATTTTTTCCCTGATTCTCGAGTGAGATACTATCCGGCTCTGGATACGAACCTTCGGGCAACAGCAGGCTCCAGCGCTGGCCAGCATAGCGCTGTGGCAACCGGCGCGCGTTGAAGCGAGCGACCCAGCTCGGCAGCGTATCGTGGTAATAGGTGCTCGTCGTGAATCGATCGGGCGCGTACCAGTAGACTTCCTCGTGCGCCCGCCCGACTGGCAGTATCGCCCCGCGGTCTTTTCGCGAGATCGAGAGCGCCCTGGAGCGTGGATCGGCGAAGCGAATCCAGTCGATGAGTGTCGTGCCGCGGAAGCGGAATGGTGATGCACCTGGGCCACCGCCCATCAGCAGCGGAGTCCGATCATCCTGCACGCCCGCGCTGTTCGTCGTGATGCCCGTGCCGCGCGGAAACCGGCCTGACAGCGTCACCGAGTGTCCGGGCGCCGTCTCCGTAATGGCATGGTCCTGATACGCGTTCTCGAATACCGCGCCGCTTCGGTACAGTCTCGCCAAGCCCCCCGTGAGATGCTTGTCGAATCGCGACAGGTAGTCGGGCCGCATCTGGTCGATGGTGAACAGCACGACCAGCGTGGGGCGCCGCGACGAAGGCGTCTGCGCCGTCAGCGGTGCTGCGATCAGAACAAACCCAAGGTGGGCCAGCAACATGGTTCCGAGGCGCGATCTACGGATGTCGCGGCGCGCACGAGAGACGGCGTTCAATTGCGATTCCTCCGTTCCTGGCAGTGACGATTCTCCAGAAAGAGAACCCGGGGAAGCGGCGCTGCCAAGACGGAAAGATCGGCCGGCGCGCGAGTCAAGCCGCCAGTGCGGCGTCCACGCGCAGCACCTTGGCGAAGCAAATCTCGTTGCAGGCGAAACGGCGGGCGCACGCCAGACAGTCGCGACGGATCTTCTCCGGATAGCGCGCGCGATCCACACGCTGGTAGCCAATCGCCTCGAAGAACGCTGGCTGGAGCGTCAGTGCGAAGACGTGCAGGATGCCTCGCTTGATCGCGAGCGTTTCGACGGCGGCAACGATGTCGCGGCCGAGGCCATTGCCCTGCGCATCCGGCGCAACGGCGATCGCGGCCACTTCGGCGATGGATGGCGAGTACTCCTTGAGCGCGCCGCACGCCAGAATGCGCCCCCGCTCATCCACCGCGACGAGGAAATCGTCGATGGCGAGGGCGACCTGCTCTGGCGTACGGCGCAACATCAGGTGGTCGGCGGCAAAGATGTTGTTCAGCCGCGCGATTTCGGTCGCCTCGGACTCACGAGCGGCGCGTATGAGCAAACGCTCATGCGACGACGTGTTCACAGCACCTGCTCCAGAATATCCAATCCGAGCGCCAACTCGTCTCGCGTCGTCACCAACGGTGGCAACAATCGCACGGTGCACTCGCCGGCGGTACAGGTGAGAAGACCGAGCTCACGCGCGGCGTCGACGACGTGCGACGCACTGCCCATGATGTCGATCCCCCACATGTACCCAAGTCCACGAACCGCTCTCACGCGTCCGGTTCGGCGCGCGATCTCCTCGAGCTGGCGTCCCAGCCACACGCCATTCTCCCGTACCGACGCCAACAGCGCGGGGTTCGAGATCCTACTCAAGACATGCAGAGCGACCGAAGAGACGAACGGTCCGCCGCCGAAGGTCGTTCCGTGATCTCCTGCTTTGATGGTCTGCGCAATTTCGTCGGTGACGAGGATCGCGCCCATTGGTAGCCCGCCAGCGATTGGCTTTGCGAGCGTGAGAATGTCGGGCTCGACGCCCAGCCGCTCGTAGGCGAACAACGTCCCAGTGCGTCCAAGGCCGCACTGAATCTCGTCGAAGATGATCGCGATTCGACGCTCTTTCGTGAGCGCACGGAGCTCGCGAATGAACCCACCATCCAGCACGCGCACTCCGCCTTCTCCCTGCACTGGCTCGAGAATGAGCGCGGCCACGGTCTCGGCATCCAGAGCGGCCGCGAGATCTTCGAGGTTCCGCTCCGAGATCGAGATCCCCGGCGCCAACGGACGGAAGGGAAGGCGATACGCGGGGCGATCCGTCGCGGCGAGGGTCGCGAACAGCCGGCCATGAAAAGCGCCGCGGAGCGCGACGATCTCGTGCTTCACTTCTCCGACCGTGCGCGCCCACCGGCGTGCAAACTTGAACGCGCCTTCGTTGGCCTCCGCCCCGGAATTGCAGAAAAACACCCTATCTGCGAACGAGCGCGCGACGAGGGCTTCGGCCAGTCGCGTGGCAGGCGCGGTTTCGTAGAGGTTCGACGTGTGTATGAGACCATCCGCCGCGGCGTGCATCGCGGACACGAGACCAGGATCAGCGTAGCCAAGGGCGTTGACGGCAATGCCGCTCACGAAATCGAGGTAGCGCTTCCCCTGCGCGTCATAGAGATAGACGCCATCGCCACGCACGATCTCGCCCGGAGCACGCTTGTAGGTGTGCAATACGGCCTCGCCCTGTGCCGGCGCTTTCGTCGACACGTCGTCCGTGGCCGGCGCGGAGCCGAGCGGTCGTTCCGGACCGGCGGTCGTCACCTGTGGGGGAGCAATCGAGGACGTATTCGTGTCGAGAGTGAGATCAGGGGCCATGAGAGTCTCCGAATTACTTCAATGCGACTCGATGCGGTCGCTCAGTCCATCAAGAGGGTGCCGCGCGCCGGGTCGTCGATCGCGGAGAGGTCGCCGATTCGCACCCGCTCGACGCCGCCATCCAGCGCGGAGATTGCCGCCTCCAGCTTGGCGCGCATCCCACCGGCAGCGACGCCGCTTTCCATGAGATCGTGAGCCATCGATCTCTGAAGACGCGGAATGGCCGCGCCGTCGGACATCACTCCGGGCACGTCGATCACGAGGAGAAGCTCGGATGCCGCCAATGCGACAGCCATGGCGGCGGCGGCATCGTCACCGTTGACGTTGAGCGCGACCGCGTCGCCTAACGAGGCAGCGCCCGACGTGCCGACGCACGCGTTTCGGCTCACCGGCGATACGACCGGTACGAAGCCGCCATCGAGCAAATGCCAGAGGAGCTCCACATTCGTGCGATGCGGAGCACCCACGTAGCCAAGGCGCGATGGATCGACCGGTACCGCGGTAAACAGGCCCGCATCCTCACCCGAGATACCGAGCGCTTTGACGCCGTTGCTCACCAGTGAGGACACCAGCCGCTTGTTGGCGCTTCCCGAAAGCGCCATGCGCACGATCTCGATGTCCTCCGCACACGTCACGCGGCGGCCACCATCGAAGCGGGCTTTGACGCCAAGTGCTTTCTGAAGTGTCGTGACCTCGTCGCCACCGCCGTGCACCATCACCAGCGCGCTGGATCCTTCGTTCCAGAGCTTTGCGATACGCGGTGCCAGCGTCGGGTCGCTCTGCGGCCGGCCGCCGATCTTGAGAACGCGAGTAGGACTCGTCATGCTGGCAACCCCGCGCTCTCGGGCAAACCGAGCATCAGGTTGGCGTTTTGAATCGCCTGACCCGCAGCGCCCTTCACGAGATTGTCGATCGCCGACATCACCAGCAACGTCGGCCGACGCGTTCCGGCTAACGGCACCGCGGAGATCCGCACGACGTTCCGATGAACCACGTCGTGCAGCGTCGGTGGCTCCGTTGTCAGTTCGATGAACGGCTCCCCACCATACGCCTGTCGCCACGGCGCGAGGGTATCACCGCGCAGCGGAGCGCGCAGCGGTACCGTAATCGTCGCGAGAATGCCGCGCGCAACGGGGAGCAGATGCGGCGTGAAGATCAGATCGGCCGGACAGCCCAGAGAGCCGGCGACGGCGCGCATCTCGTTCAGGTGTCGATGCACGTTGCCGCTGCCATTCGCGAAGCCGTAAGCACGGTAGTCGTCGGCTATCTCGGCAAACAGCAGCTCGCGCTTGGGCGAGTTCCCCGCCCCGGTTACGCCACTCGCGGCATCGATGACGATCGCGCTCTCGTCCGCGACGAGATCCTGCTGGATCAGCGGCGCGAGGGCGGTGAGGATGCTCGTGGGATAGCAACCCGGGTTGGCGACGAGGGGAGCGTTGACCACACGCTCACGCATCAGCTCTGTGAGCCCGTACGGGATTCCTTCGCAGCCGTTGCCCGGTCGCAGGTCGGCAGACAGATCGACGACACGCGCACCCGCCTCGCGCGCGCGTGCAACCCATTCCTTGGACGCGCCATGCGGAAGTGCGCTGAATATCAGGGCGGCGCTGGCCAGCGGCGCGTCCTCCGTCGCGATGAATTCGACGGTGTGACGTCCGAAGCGCACGCGCGCGCCGCGCTGATCGTTCGCGGTCGCAAAGGCGAGCTCGAGATCGGGATGATCGAGAACGAGTGCGCAGAGCTCGCGACCGGCATAGCCACTTGCTCCGAGCACTCCGACGGCTGTTTTATTCACCTGGAATGCATAATAATGCGCGCGAGGTCAGTCAATGCCCCGTTGACCAGACGGCTGTCGAGCCAACTATAGAGGTGCTAATGTATGGCGGTGCAATCCACGCCCGGTAAGCGAAAGCCAGAGCGCCAGGAGGCCATTCTCAGCCTCATCTCGAGCCACGCGGTCGCAAGCCAGGAGGAGCTTCGACGGCTGCTCGAAGAGCGAGGTTGGCAGGTGACTCAAGCTACCCTTTCCCGCGACCTGCGGGAGCTCGGACTCGTTCGGGCACAAACCGAGGACGGCGCTCGATACGTCCACCCGGAGACGCTCGGTCTCGACGAGGGCAAACCGTCGCTGGAGGCGCTCTTACCTCAACTTTTCGACGACGTGGATGGGGTCAGCGAGATGCTTGTCCTCCATACGCTGCCGAGCGGTGCTCAACCGATCGCCGAAGCCATCGACGCCCAGGGCTGGCCCGAGATCATCGGCACGATCGCCGGTGAGAACACGATACTGATTGTATGTCGTTCCGTGGACGCTCGCCTGGAGCTCACACGGCGCCTGAGAACGATGGCCGGGGTACGAACTGCGGCGCGCCAGTGAACTGTCGAAAAACATGACGGAGTAGGTCGTGTTTTTCTATTGACTGCGGTTGTTGCCGACGCTTAATTATGCATGTCGATTGCATAACCGGCGCTTCACGGAGCAAACATGCCACGCACAATTGTGCTCGCCTATTCGGGCGGCCTTGATACTTCCATCATCGTTCCCTGGTTGCGCGAGCACTACGATGCTCGAGTCATCTGCGTCGCCGCTGACATCGGACAAGGCGAGCGCGAGCTTGCCGGTGTGCGCGCCAAAGCGCTCGCATCCGGCGCCGAAGAGTGCTACGTCGAAGACCTCCGCGACGAGTTCGTTCGTGACTTCATCTATCCGACGCTGCGCGCTGGTGCCGTGTACAATCGGAAGTACCTCCTCGGTACCTCGATGGCACGTCCACTCATCGCCCGTCGGCAGGTGGAGGTCGCGCGTCAGGTCGGCGCCGATGCACTGGCGCATGGTTGCACGGGCAAAGGCAACGATCAGGTGCGTTTCGAGCTCACGTACGCCGCATTTGCTCCCGATCTCCCGGTCATTGCCCCTTGGCGAGAGTGGAACATTCGAAGCCGCGAGGACGCGATCGCGTACGCCGCTGAACGTGGTATTCCCGTCGCGGCCACGAAGGAGAAGATCTATTCACGGGATGCCAATCTCTGGCACCTCTCTCACGAAGGTGGGGTCCTCGAAGATCCGAGTTCCGCGCCGCCGGATGATCTCCTGCAGCTCACGGCCACACCCATCGAAGCTCCCGATCTGCCTGAGACGGTGGTGATCGGATTCGATCGCGGTACGCCGGTTTCCGTGAATGGTGAGGTACTCGATCCCGTCGCGCTCATCGCCACCCTCAACGAAATCGGTGGACGCCACGGCGTCGGTGTCGTGGATCTCGTCGAGGATCGGCTTGTGGGAATGAAGTCGCGCGGCGTGTACGAGACGCCGGGTGGGTCGCTCCTCTACAGCGCGCATTCGGAGCTCGAGCAGCTCGTGCTCGACCGCCGCACGTTGGCAGCGAAGGACCTCATTGCTCCCCGGTATGCGGATCTCGTCTATGAGGGACGCTGGTGGACCACGGAGCGCGAGGCCTACGACGCCTTCGTCGCGGTGACGCAAGAGCGTGTATCCGGTACCGTCGCGCTGCGGCTGTACAAGGGATCGGCAGCCGTGATTGGTCGTGAGAGTGCACACGCCCTCTACGATGAGCGCTTCGTAACTTTCGGCGAGGACGATGTCTATCAGCAGAGCGACGCGGCTGGATTCATTCGGTTGTTCGCCCTGCCGGCCCGTGTGCGTGCACTGAAGGACCAGGAGCTGGCGCGTGCCGCCGAAGACGATGCAGGCGCACCGAGTGGCGCGCCTGCGAACGAAGTGCCCGATTCCGAGGAGCTCGCGGTCGCATGACCACGGCTGCATTCGTCGATGCCGCTGCCAAGTCGCACAAGCTCTGGGGTGGCCGATTCAGGGGAGCAAGCACGGCGCCTCAGTTCGACGCGCTGAACAACTCCATCGCTGTCGACATCCGTCTGTGGCCCTTTGACGTCGAGCTGTCGAAGGCCTGGGCAATGGCGCTCTATGGCGCGGGCGTGCTGACGATCGGTGAATGCAGGGAGATCGAGCAGGGTCTGGAAAGTGTCGCACGGCGAATCGACGCCGGCGTGCAGCCGATCGCCTCCGACGAAGATGTTCACACCTTCATCGATCGTCTCCTCCACGAAGAGGTTGGCGATGTCGCTTCCAAGCTGCACACGGGCCGCAGCCGTAACGATCAGGTGGCGACGGCAACGCGGATGTGGGCCATGGAAGCCGCGGGTCACCTCGATGCCGCCGTTCGTCAACTTCAGCAGGTGATGATCGATCAGGCGCACGGCCTCGAGACGTCGTTGATGCCGTCGTACACGCACATGCAGCGTGCGATCCCGATCTCGGCCGCTCATTGGATGCTCGCGCATTTCTGGCCACTCGAGCGAGATCGCGCGCGCCTGCGCGGTGCCGCGAAGGGCGCGGCCGTACTTCCACTAGGCTCGGGCGCGGCGGCTGGTTGCGCTTATCCGATTTCCCGAACCCTTCTGCAGGGCACGCTCGGCTTCGACGCCGTTACGCCGAATTCGGTCGATGCCGTGAGCGACCGTGATTTCATCGCCGAACTGCTCTTCGCGGCGGCGCTCATCGGCGGTCATCTGTCCCGCCTTGCCGAGGACCTGATTCTCTACGGTTCGAGTGAATTTGGTTTCGTACAGTTCGGCGATCGTTACACGTCCGGCTCGAGCATGATGCCGCAGAAGCGGAATCCGGATGCACTCGAGCTCGCGCGCGGCTCGGCCGCCCGCATGCTCGGCGACCTAACGACGCTGTTGGCGACTCTGAAGGGACTGCCCTCCAGCTACAACAAGGACCTCCAGGACGACAAGCGTATCGTCTTCGACGCGGTGGATACGCTGCTGCTGGTTCTTCCCGCTGTAGCGGGCGCGCTGGCCGAGTGCACGTTCCGCAACGATCGGATGCGCGCCGCGCTGTCATCGACAATGATGGCCACCGACCTTGCCGACTATCTCGTTCGCAAGGGTGCGAGCTTCCGGGAGGCCCACGGTGCCGTGGGCAAACTCGTTCGACTATGCGAGGAGCGGGGCACTGAGCTCCACACTCTGCCCTTCGCCGAGTTCTCGGCCATACATCCCGCGTTCGAGAACGACGTGTTCGATGCGCTCTCTGCCTATCGCTCGGTCGAGCACCGCGAAGTGGAAGGTGGAACAGGGCCGGTGGCGGTTCGCGCGCAAATCGAGGCGGCCCAGCGGGCGCTCGATACGGCCGTGCGATGAGCCTTTCCTCGTACGTCAGCGTTCGAACCTAACGAGCGCCGTCGCGGGTCAGAAAAGGATGCCCAGAGTGATCGGCAGGATGCGAATACCCGCATCCCCGGTCACTCTGTGATACCTGGCCTCGACGAAGGTCGTGAGGTCACCTACCTCGAAGCGCAAACCTCCCCCAAGATTGACGCCAGGATCGGTGCTGGAGTGCCCGCCGAGAATCAGCGTACGGTGCGAGTTGTAGATGCCGGCGCCCCCGATGACGTATGGAACGAGCATCGTGCCTGTTGGGAGTTTCAGGAGGACGTTGGCGTTCGTCGCCCAGATGTCCTGCTTCGTCGAGTTTGCCGAATAGCCGATCTCGTTAAAGGTTCCGTCGATGCGGAATCCGACGGGTGCCATCGGCACACGAACGTCGAGCAGCAGTCCGACGTGGTATCCGACGTTCTTACCGCTCGCGTAATCGCTGGCCGGTACGGTTGCACCCGCCATGAGACCCAACCGTGCCGGCGACTGAGCAGCGCTGCGCACAGAAGCCAGACATAGAACAGCGACCGCGTAGAGACCAAGGTGCGTTGCAGATTTCACTGAACTCTCCAGGAGCGGAGCGACGACACATTATCGGCGTCGGCGACTGGGTATGCAACGCAAGAGAGCCGGGCGACGTTGCGTCACCCGGCCCTCGAAGTCATTCGCGCGACGCCGGCGTCAGCGCGAGGCCTTCATCACGTTCTCGGCTGCCGGACCCTTCTGGCCCTGCACGAGATCGAACTCGACGGCCTCCCCTTCAGCGAGACTCTTGAAGCCATTGCCCTGAATCGCGCTGTAGTGCACGAAGCAGTCTTTGTCTCCGCTGTCGGGAGTGATGAAACCAAAACCTTTCGCGTCGTTGAACCACTTCACTTTGCCGGTCGTACGCATACCTGCTCCTCGATGTGACGTCGCCAAAGCGAAAGTCGCTCACTGGCGATCTACCCAATTCACGATCACACCATGTGATCGTGCTTCTGAATACGCCGAAGCCGGACCCGAGAACCGGCGGGCCCGGCTTCAGACGCGGCGAAGGTAAGATGCGTACGAAACTCGGTCAATAGGGTTTTCTGGGCGAACTATTGTCCGAGGACTCTAATCCCGGTCACAAAGTACTGGGTTTCCCCAAAACAGCTGGTCGGAACGCCCTGATGTTGATCGTACGTCAGTGACACCTGCTTCCCCATTGACCTGGAAATGAGCTCGGCGATGCTGTCATTGCGTACGGTGAAGTCCCACCGTTCCTGCATCGCGCCGGGAATGTTCACCATCGCCAGCTCACCCTCGTGAGTCTTACAGAGCCAGCCTTTGCTTGAGAACTTCTGAACGTAGCCGGCGCGGTCGCCACGAGAGTATGAGAAGTTCAGCGCAATTACCGTCCACAAAACGAGCAGGACCACCGGCGAGATGATGACCGCCGCGAGGACCCAGGGCCATCGCCGGCGGTGACGGTGCATCCTCTGGGGAACGTCCGATGGCGACGGCGAGAGCGACTCGTCTGGCTGCGCGTCGGAATCAATGGCCATCGATGTCCTCCGAAACTGGGCACTCGGCTTGGTGGCTCGCGAGGCAAACTACCGCGCCTGCTTCAATTATTCCAACTGGTATGCATTGGGCATGGGCACCGGGCTCGTTATTGCGCTCCTGCCGCGGTCGTCTCCGAGTATCTTTCGCCCGTACCGGGAACGGCATTCCACGTTCCGGACGAATGATGGAGCCCGCGAGCCGTCCAGTGACATTCGCAACGCGCAGACAGACAGTCACCACGTGGGTGGGTGACGTACCGGTTGGCAGTGCGCATCCAATCGTCGTGCAGTCCATGACGAACACGGATACCGCCGATCCGGCGGCGACAGCGGATCAAGTCGTCGCCCTGGCGCGTGCTGGCTCGCAGCTCGTCCGTGTAACGGTCAACAACGATGAGGCAGCGGCGGCGGTGCCAGAGATTGTCCGTCGCACTGCGGATGCCGGGTGCAGCGTGCCGGTGATCGGCGATTTCCACTATAACGGACACCTCTTGCTGGCCAAGTATCCGGCCTGCGCGGAGTCTCTGGCAAAGTATCGCATCAATCCAGGTAATGTCGGCGGCAAGCGCCGCGATGAGAATTTCCGAACGATTGTCGAGATCGCGGCGCGCCGTGCGAAGCCCGTGCGCATCGGCGTGAATTGGGGGTCTCTCGATCAGGATCTGCTCACCCAGATGATGGACGCGAACGCGCGTGCCGCTGAGCCGCGCGATGCCCGCGACGTCTACATCGACGCGATGATCAACAGCGCTTTGCGCTCGGCGGAGCTCGCCGAAGAAGTGGGACTGGGCCACGATCGCATCATCATCTCGGCCAAGGTGTCTGGCGTCGCGGACCTCGTCGAGGTCTATCGCCGACTTGCTGCCCGCTGTGACTACCCGCTGCACCTGGGTCTCACCGAGGCAGGGCTCGGCATGAAGGGGATCGTCGCGAGCACGGCCGGGCTGTCGATTCTTCTTGTCGAGGGCATCGGCGATACGATCCGGGTCTCGCTCACGCCGCGGCCCAATGGCGATCGCACCGAAGAGGTACTGGTCGCGCAGCAAATCCTGCAGTCGTTAGGCCTGCGAAGCTTCGCGCCGCAGGTGACGTCCTGTCCCGGTTGCGGCCGCACGACATCGACGTTCTTTCAGCACATGGCCGAGGACATCCAGACCTATATTCGCGAGCAGATGCCCGTCTGGCGTGATCAGCACCCCGGCGTCGAGGAGTTGCGTGTGGCCGTCATGGGTTGTGTCGTGAACGGACCGGGCGAATCGAAGCATGCCAACATCGGCATCTCGTTACCCGGAACGTTCGAGGAGCCCAAGGCACCCGTATACGTCGATGGGAAGCTGTTCACGACCTTACGTGGAGACGGCATCGTGCGCGAGTTCCTCGAAATCCTCGATCACTACGTGCGCACGCATTATCGGGCCGAGCAGCCGGTGCTCCAGAGCCGTTAAGCCGACCTACCGCCGCGCCGACGAGGAAGTGGCGCCTTCATCCGCGACATGGCCTTCCGCAGCGGCCTCGAGGCTCTCCACCACCCGTCGAAGCTCGTCCATGATCGGGGCGGAAAAGCTCAGGTCGCGCAGCCGTTCATAGACCCGCCGATACCAACGAACAGTTCCGTCGCGCCCGACGTTGAAGCGCCCCCAAACCGTGTCTGGATCAATCGTCCGTTTCAGATCGGCAACGATCGTCCCGGCGTTGTGGAGTTTGTCGGCGGCGCAGACCCATCGGGCCGAATCGCTCGCGTCGGCGAGACGCTCGAGGTAGTCGTCCTTCCGCTCCTGGCTGGATAGATCGGTGCCGTGATCGTCCAGCGTGCGCTGAGTAACGGCGAGCACGGTGTCGAGCACTTCCATACCGAACTTGTCGCCGATGCGCTGTCCGAGCATGTCGCGCGTGTGGTTCTCGCGAACGCAGTCCTCGATCACGTCGTGGAGTATGCCCGCGATTACGGTATCCTCGTCCCGTCCATAGCGAGTGAGGATGATCGCGACATTCGCCGGATGCGTCAGATACGGCAGCCGAGTGCCCTTGCGAACCTGCCGGTCGTGATGCTTGGCCGCGAATGCCAGCGCGTGATTGATTCGATCGGAATAACCGTTCATCGTCATCGCGACAGTAAGTTAGCGCGTCGCGCGGACCCGCGCATTTCTGGAATGCGAGCGACTGCTCAGCGAGAGATGTCCGCGATCAGAAAAAGCGCGAGCGTCGCGAGAGCGAGGCCGTGCAATAGAATCGCCAAACCTGCTCCAAGTATCGGAAGTGTCTTCTGAACCGGAAGATCAGCGCGACGTGACCAGCGATGCGTAGTCACGGCGAGGGTCGCGCCAACGCCGGCGACTCCGAGATACAGACCAAGCTGTAACCATGCAAGCCGATCGAGCCGCGCCGCGCCCGAGACATCGCGTAAGGGAACGTTGCGATAGCCGACGGCGCCGACGATCAGCTCGATGGCACCGAGCAAAGCGCAGAGCAGCCCGAAGCGTCGAAGAAGCGGAGAATTGGCTCTCCCGACCGTGCTGATCACCACGAGCAGCGTTCCCACCACTGTCGACAGACCTCCCCACAGACAGAGTCGCAGGAGGTGCAACCGCTCCGAGTGTTGTACGATGTCGGACCACACGGATCAGCGGGCGCGACTGCCGACGAGAGCTTCCATCTCGGCGGTGCGCTGCGGCGGCATCCCTGCCGCTTCCGGCGGTGCAATCGGCATTGGCGCTACGTCGTCCCACAGAACGACGCCCAATGGATTGCCGCCCGCTAGACGAATGCTCTGAATCGCGTTTTTCAGTTCTGCATGGCGTGTGATCCCCAGCTGTGCACAGTAAATCACGTCGTGCATCGGCAGTGAACCCGGCAAACCGCTCAGCGTGGTCGTCTTCGATGCGACAACGAGCACCGTGTCGTAGTGGCGGCCCAGGCGTGCCGCATCCCGACGAAGGAGGTCCGCGATACGGCCGCTGTCGCCCGAAGACTGATACGCCCCGCTCGGCACGACATCGATCACTCGATCTCGTCCGATGGTCGCGTGCTGCGTCGCCTCTGGCCAGCCGATGCGCCCATTGACGATGTCCAGCAAGCCAGGGTCTGGGGCAAGCCTCAAGGCGGATGAAACCGGAGACGACCGACTGTCGGTGTCGATGAGGATTACGTTCCTCGCTTCTTCAGCCGCCAACGCGCCCAGATTGGCTGCAATGATCGCCGCAATGAGTGAGTTCTCACCGGAGATCGTCACCATCAACAATGCGGATGGCGGAGGCGCGACGAACAACCAGACCAGCTGATGCGCATCATTCGCCGGATCGATATGTGGCGGGGCGGCGCGGTCCGCCATGCGGCGACCGCGCTCCGGCGACGGCGGTCGTGGACGGATGACCGAGATTACGCGTACGCCAGCGATACGCTCCGCCTCGCGCTCATCGGCGATGCGCGGGCGACGCAGTTCCTGGGCGAGCGCCGCTCCGAAGCCGAGCACCATTCCAAACACAATTGCCGACGCGAGCATCGCGTATGGAGGAGCGCTGAGCGGATTGGCCAGCTCTCGAGCGCGCTCGGCGCGCTGATCGACCTCCTGCACGCGGCGACGCGCCGCCTCCAGCTGTGCGTTCGCTGTCGACAGGGCCGCGAGCGCTGACTCATGTGCCGCGAGGCGGCGCATCGTGTCCGCCTGAGCCAGCTCACTCGGTGTTGGACGCGCCGGCGGTGCAAGTGCCGCGATCGCGGAGCGGAGCGAGTCCCGCCGCGAGATGCCGACGTTCTGAATGGCGCGCCCGATTTCCGTTGCGCGCGAGGTGAGCGCAACGAACACCGGGTCCGCGCCGCCGGACGTAGCGGATGCGTCGCGTTCGCGCTCGATCTCGCTGAGTGAGTCCAGGAGGAGATGCACAGATGAATGTCCGGATAATTCCGGCGATTCGCCCAGCGCACGGTACGACGCCGCAAGTGGTGCTGTCTCGGTGCGCGCGAGTAACGCTTCCAGCTGATTCAACCGCCGATTCAGCGAGTCTCGCCGAGCCGTGAGCTGCGGGTCGAGCGTATCGAACATCGCCTGCGACAGCGTCGCCGCCCTGATGCGAGCCGTTGCTAGAGCGGAATCGGTCGCAATGACTCGAGCATTCGCGGCCGCGGCGGCCTGCGCGAGCGGGACCGTGTCCGGTCGCTCGCCGGGCTTCGGGGCAATCGCATCGGCAGCTTTCTGTGCCTGCTGTGGCACCACGACGAGTGCTACGAGCGCCGTGACGAAAGTGCCTACGCTGACCGCGCCGATGAAGATTGGACGATGCATCGCATTTCTCGCGCGGGCAGCGAGATACATCGCACGAGGAAGGATCAGCCGGTACTCGGAAGCTGGCGTCATCGTACTCGTCTTATTCGCAGGAAGCGTACACGCGTCCGAGCGCCGTGCCTACGAAAAGCGGGAGCTGAGGGCTCCCGCTCTGAGAGGTGAACCGTATTCACTGCACCGTGATGGTGCCTTTCATTCCCATCGCGAGATGCGGTGTACAGTGAAACTCGTATTTCCCGGGCGGAATGTTCCCGAATGAGATGGTGTAGGTCTCGTTCGGGTTCATCATCATCGGACTCGAGAGCTCGGAAACCTGTTGCTGCATGTTCGCCGAGAGCTGCGTCTTCGCGGCCTGGGGAATTTGCGCCGGATCGAAGGCCACGTTGTGCGGGCCGCCCGACACCATGATGAATTTCACTCCGTCGCCCGATTTGATCGTTACGTCCGCCGGTTCGAAGCGGTAGTTGCCCTGAGGGTCCTGCAGCATCGTGACTTCTACCGTTTGGCCGGTAATCGGCGCTGGAGAGCTTGCCGCAGAGTTGGGAGTCGCGGACGCGCTTGCATTAGCGGGCGTGGGAGTCGGCGCGGTTGCGGCGGAGTCCGTCGTCGTCTTCTTCTGACCCCCGCAGGCCGCGAAGAGCGCAAGACCAATAAGTGTTGCCAGCTTCCGAAGTGGCATGTCCGAAAAGGCCTCGCTTCAATTGAGTGCGAACGCTCGCCGATTCATGCGCATCCGATGGCGGACTCGGGAGTCGTTCGTCGCAGGGTCGTGAAACTATTCACAAGAAAGAATTGCGGCAATCGCCTGCGGCTCCGAGCAATGCAGAGACTTCTCCAGCCTGCTAGCGTACTCGCATGATCGCCATTCCATCAATCAAGCTGCGCGACGGTCGTGCCCGCGCGACCAGCGCGGTGACAATTGCCCGAGAATTGGCCGACATGGGATTCACTCGACTGCACCTCGCCGATGGCGGCTCAGCCACAGGCACGGAGAGTTTTGTCCTGGAAGAGATCTTACGCATTACGGAAGCGCGGGTGCAGGTCGGCGGGGTGGAGGCGACGAGCGACATCGAGCAGTTGATCCGGCTCGGCGTTGACGGTGTCGTCGTCGGGGATCGTGGCATCGAGGAGCCAGATTGGCTTGCCGACGTTGCCGACCTCTACCCCGAGGCGATCGGCGCGACGACGGCCGTTCGCGACCGTCGGGTCGTTAGGCGCGGCTGGGTGCGTACGCTGCCTGTCGACATCCTCGACCTGGTTGAGGAGCTGAACGCCATTTCACTCCAGGAGCTCATCGTGACGATTCCCACCCTGGACGGCGCGATGCGCTTTGGTGAGCTCTCACTGTTGGAGGACGTCGCCGACCGCTCACGTTTTCCCCTCCTCATTTCCGGGGGCATCGCCGAGGTCAACGATCTGCGCGCGCTCGAGCATCGGGGCGTTGCCGGCGCCATCCTGGACGCGGACTCCTTGCTGACGGGCGTCCTGGACGGACGCTCCATCGCTCGGGAGTTTGGAGCCTAACGGGGAGCGACGGGATGCCGACAAGTGAGAAGCGACATGAGCTCTCCCTGCTCCTCGAGGCAGCGCAGGAACTGGCGCGCCGCGCAGGAAGCGTTGCTCTTCGCCATTTCCGCTCGACGCTGTCCGTTGAATCGAAGGCGGACGGATCACCGGTGACCATAGCCGATCGCAGCGCGGAGGAGGCGGCCCGCGAGTGGATCACTCGACGCTTCCCCGAAGATGGCATCCTCGGTGAGGAGTTTGGCGCTTATCGACCCGCCGCCAAACGGCGGTGGCTCATCGATCCTGTGGACGGCACCAAGACATTCGTTCGTGGCGTTCCGCTCTGGGGCACGCTGGTCGCCGTGTGCGAGGAGGAGACCGTCCTCGCCGGTGCCGCGTTCTTCCCCGCGGTTGACGAGATCCTCGGCGGCGCCATCGGCCTGGGGTGCTGGTGGAACGGACACCGTGCGCAGGTCTCGACGGTTTCAGCCCTCGAAGAAGCGACTGTGCTCACGACGGACGAGCGATTTCCCCGCAGTACCGAACAACGGGAGGGGTGGCGACGACTAGCGGAAAGCGCGGCGATCAGTCGCACGTGGGGCGACTGCTATGGCTACCTGCTCGTCGCGACGGGCCGCGCCGAAGTGATGGTAGACGGGATCGTGTCGCCATGGGACTCGGCCGCTCTGTTTCCACTCATCACCGAGGCCGGCGGCACATTCAGCGATTGGACCGGCGCGGCGACTGCATTCGGCGACAACGTCATTGCGACGAATGCGGCCGCCGGCGTCCGTGCGCGCGAGCTACTCGGCGCGGGCCCGGTGGCAGTTCGTTAGGCACTCAGAATCGATTGAGATAGTCCTTCGGCAGCCGGTTCGGGTCACCGATGTAGACGAATCGGAAGTCGTGCATGTATTCCCGTGCCGCGCGACGAACGTCCTCGGGCCGTACCTGTCGCAACTCGTCTACGAACCGGTCCGCCTCACGATAATCGCCCTCATAGAGCGCGGCACGCGCCAGGAACGCTGCCTGATCCGCATTGGTCTCGTTCTTCAGGAAATAATCGGTAATGAACTGTACCACGAGTCGCCGCAGCCCTGCGGGATCGACCAGCTCGTTCTGCAACTCGTCGATCTCCTGGCGCATCAAGCGAAGCGTCTCATCCGGCGATACCGTGGTTACATATACGCCGCCAGTTGCAATCGCGCGCTCGACGAATGGGGCGTCGACAGCGTAGCTGAGATTTCGTTTCGACCGGATCTCCGTGAAGAATCTCCCCGACAGTACCGCCGTTGCGATACGGAGCGCGTTGTAATCCGGGCTCGATGCTGGCGGGCCGGCATAGTAGCCGATGATATAGTTCGTCGGGAGCTGCTCGGATTCGACGACGAGCGCCCGGCGATTGTTCGGAACCGTCGTTGGCGCGGTCCAGTGATAGTTCCCAGCCGGGAGCTTGGCGAGGGTTGCGCTCACGAGTGACTCGAGACGTGATCGCTCCACGTTTCCGACGACCACGAGCAGCATGCGCGATTTCATGAACTGCGTCGTGAGGTAGTTTCGTAACGCGGAACGCTGGATCGACGCCAGCGACTGTTCGGTCCCTTCGGTCGCGAGCGCGTAAGGATGGCCGACGAACAGCAGACTGTCAGCCACAATTCTCAGCTCGGCATCGGGATGGAGTCGCCGCTGACTCGCCGCGCTCAGGAGCTGCGCACGAATCAACTCGACGTCGGCGCTATCGAGCGTGGGGTTCATGACGCGGTCGGCGAAAATCGCCCAACTCGAGTCGAAGGTCGTGCGCGTCGCGTGCAGGCCGAAGACGGTCCAGTCGTCCTCCGGCTCGATGCTGATCACGCTCCCGGTACGATTCGTGGCCACGCGAAGCGCATCTTTCGGATAGTTCTTTGTTCCGCGCTCCGAGGCAGCGAGTAGGAACGCTTCGATTCCCTGCGTCGCCGGCGTGAGTTGCTGGACTCCGCCGAGGAGGAAGAGGTTCGCCGCGATCACGTCGCTTGCTGCATTTCGTCGAAGAATGACGCGGAGGCCCCCGACGTTGAATTCGGAGGTTGACGTGTCCGCGGTTGGGCTGGGCGAGAACGAGTACGACGGCGGCGACGTACTCGGTAAGACCTGGGGCGGCTGAGCGCCCAACGAAATCGCCGCCAAGACTCCGACAAGGCTTAGTCCCGTCACGCGAGCCGTTCTTCTCACGGTTGGCCTCGCGGTGCTGCTAGCTCCGCCGTTGTCAGGCCAAGCCGCTGACGCATCTCCGGCGACAGCAGCACACCAACGATATGTGGCTTGCCGATGATGTACGTTCTCGCGTAGTGGCGCAGATCGTCCGGCGTTTGCTTTGCCATCATGTCGGTGTATCCGTAGAAATAATCGAGACCCGTCACCGCCCACCAAAAGCCGAGCTGGTGGGCGAAGCCAGAGGCGCGCTCGAGGTTGAACATCGCGTCGACGATGCGATGCTGCTTCGTGAACTCGAGCTCTTCGGTGGTGAAGTAGTTCGGTTCGACGACCTTCGTGATTTCCTCCTCGAGAGCCGCGATGGCCTCTCGCAGCTTTTCCGGCGTCGTCTCGCCGGCAATCGTGATCGGCCCCACGTGGTTGAGCGTATAGTAATTGACGCCAATGGACTGAAAGAGACCGCTATCCACCAGGCGCTTCTGGAATCGCGAGCCTGGTTGATTCAGAACATCGGAGAAAACATCAGCCGCATACGTCGCCGCCGGATCCTTTACGGCGCTCGGTCCTTGCCACTTGAGCATGACGACAACCGACCCGACTGGCTGTTCGGTGATGATTCCTTGCGTCCGCTGCAAGGGCGGTACTGGCGGAATGGGGTCCGCGGCGAAGGGATCCGGCCCTCGTTTCCAATCACCAAACACCGTGCGCGCAAGCGCGAAGACACGGTCAGGCGTGACGTCCCCGGTCACGACGATCGCCGAGTTGTTGGGGATGTAATAGCGCTGCTGGATGAAGCGCATCTGCGGCGGCGTTGTCCGCAAAATCACGTCGCGCTCGCCGAGTGGATTCTTTCGACTCCACGCGGTGGTCCATAGCGCCTTGTCGATCGCCGTCTCGAAGTGATAGAAGGGGCTGGATTCATTTCGATCGTACTCGCCAATGACGACCGATCGTTCGCGCTCCAATTCATCCTGACGAAAGAGGGGGCCTTTCAACGGCGCGGCGAGAAACCGCATGCCACCTTCCAGGCTGTCCGCGGGAAGAGTGACGTAATAATTCACGATCTCTTCTCGCGTCTGGCCGTTGAACACGGCGCCGAGCTCTGACGCTCGCGCGACGAACTCGTCAGGCTCCGGATACTCGGTGTTGGCTTTGAAGAACATGTGCTCGTACAGGTGCGACAGGCCCTCGAACTGCGGGCCCTGTGTGAACGACCCGTTTCGCACATCGACTTCGATCGTCACGAGCGGGACACCCCGATTTTCGACAACGATGACTTCGAGGCCATTCGGTAGCACTTGCCGCTGAATCCGGCGTTCGAGCTCCGCCCGCTGCGCGAGCAGTGGCGACGTGAGCACAATCAGCAGCAGTAACAGCAAGGGCGATCGTGGTAGCTTCAATGGGAGTCCCCGTATTTCTTTCGTCGACATGTCTGCCTCATCTACTGCCATTGATAGCACCCACAATCACGAAGAGTTGCAACGCCGGCTCGACATCGTTGCGCGAAGAATCACCGCGAAGACCGGTGAGGCGCTAGGGCGCGGAACGCGATTGCGGCGCGATGAGCCGCTCGGTCTGTACACCACATTTCGGATTGGCGGACCGGCTGACCTCTACTTCGAAGCTAGCAATGCTGACGAGCTCGCGGACGCGGTGCTGATTGCTCGCGACCTCGAGCTACCGTACTTCGTGCTCGGCCTCGGCGCCAACATTCTCATCGGCGACAAGGGGTTTCGCGGGCTCGTCGTACGGAATACGGCTCGTCACTTCTCCTTCCGCGAACACGACGATATCTGCACGCTGTGGACCGAGAGCGGAGCGATCGTCAAGGATCTCATTCTTGAATCGGTCAGTCGCGGCTGGTCCGGTCTCGAGCACTACGTTGGCATCCCGAGCACTATCGGAGGTGCCATCTGGCAGAATTTGCACTTCCTGTCGCCCGCGCCCGAGCGGGAAAGAACCATGTTCATCGCGGAGGTTTTCGAATCCTGCGAGGTGCTCACCGAAGAGAATGAGCGTCGGAGCGTCGGACCGGACTACGTGAAGTTCGGGTATGACGACACGATTTTTCATCACCGGCGAGACACCGTTCTCGCCGCGAACTTTCGTCTTTCCAGGGGCGATCCGGCGGTGCTGCATCGAATCATGCAGGAGAATCTCAGTTGGCGCGGAGGGAAACACCCGTGGCTCGATTGGCACCCGAGCGCAGGATCTGTTTTCAAGAAGATCGAGGGCGTTGGCGCGGGTCGGCTGATCGATCAGTGCGGCTTGAAGGGTTTTCGCGTGGGCGACGCGCAGATCTCACACATTCACGCCAACATCATGGTCAACCTCGGGCACGCGACCGCACGCGATGTACGCGAGTTGATCAGCATCGCCCAACGGGAGGTCGAGAAAAAGCACGGCCTCCGCCTCGAGCCCGAAATCGGCTTCATCGGAGAGTTCTAAGCCGGGTCTGCACTCAGTAGGTCTGGCCGAATCGGAAGGCAAGCCGCCATGGCGCCGCGCGATCCACGGGCCGAGCGACGCCCACTCCAATCAGTCCGCCAAAAAACGTTAGGCGCGCATCCACGGTCGCGCGAATCCCACCGGTTGGTGTCGAAAGCGCGGCTGGACACGCATTCAGCGATGGGCAGCCGAGTGCAGCGTTCGGGTCGAGCAGACCGGTTGCCCTGCGCGCGGCCGCGGTGGCTGCCTCTGCCCAACCGCCCTGGATGCCCGCGGCGATGCCGGGGCTGAACCCAGGCACCATGAGCGCTCGCACGAGCCGCCAGGGTCTTCGAAGCACGGGGAAAGTGTACGCGCCGAGAACTCCGATGATGGCCGCTCTGTCGCCCCCGAACTGCTTGTAGTCATAGCCAGGGAGCGCGTTCTCGCCGCCGATCTCGAAGAGCTGTTGGGGTGGCAGTGTTTTCCCCCAGACGAGGCCTGCTTGGGCACGCGAGGAGATTCCAAAATCACCGACGTTCTCGCGTGCGGCGATCGTCAGCTCGGCACGCTGCCAGCTCAGACTTCCCGCCGCTCCCTCGTACGACGCGATCAGACCAATCCCTGGCTCCAGATAAAGACCGGTAACATCGGGGCGAAGCTCGATCGTGGCCGCTCCGCGTAGATAGTGCCCCGGTGCACTCCAGCGATTGATTCGAAATTGGCCGCCTCCAATTGGGGAACGACTCAATCGTGTCACCTCGGGGCGATCACTGCCCGGGCCGCCCTCGACCACGACAAGCGCATTACGCGACCGGCCGAGATAGCTCGTTAGGCTCAGGGCGGCGAGCCGCCGATCGACATAGTCTTGATCGTCGTATCCTCCGACGAGCGCACCGAACCCTTCGGCGCCATCCTCGAGGGGCGGCGTGAAGTCATTGGTACTGGCGAGCGATCGATCCACTCTTGCGGCCAGCGTCGCTCCGCCACGAGCGTACGCGGCCGATGCGCCACCACGAGGGGTGCGTTCCGTCCAGGCCCAACCGCCATACGCGCGCGCGCTCAGTCCCGGCAACGCATCGCGAAAGCGCTCGCGGGCAGCAAATCCGGTATAGGCGCCTTCGACGCGATTGAAGCGAAAAAGTTCACCCAGTTGATTCGGCGCTACTTCGAGTCGGGGCGCGCCGGATACACGCCACGCATCCGGCGCGAGATCATCGAAGTCGGATGCCTTCACCTCCGAAGTCGACGCGCCGAGCGCTTCGGCCCAATTGTGGAATCCGCTGACACTGTCATCCGGCGCATAGGAGAGGTGTGGCCGTATGTCGGGAGCGCTGCCTGTTCCAAGCGGACCACCCGCGAGCACCGTCTGCTGGCTCTCCTGTCGCTGCAACACCTCCAGATCATAGAAGCGCGAGACCAGACGAAATACCGATCGCTCGGTGCCTAACGGCGCGAAGTTCGCCTGGAACTCGGAGCGCTGGAACGCGGGCAGCCAGTAGCGGCCCTCGACTTCGGCGTTCACGAGCTCCACGTAGGCCACGGCGACAATGCCGGGCAATCTCGAGAGCGAGAACCGGCTGCGATGCGGGGGCCGCGTCGCAATGAATCGGCCGCGCATGCGCACGATTTGGTGGCGCGTGCCGTCGAAGTCGATCTCACCCTCGAATGCGGCTATCCGAGCGACGCGAGCGGCGGAATCCAGAACTGGCGTAACGTGGACCCGCACGATGGGGATCTCTCGCTGACCAGAATGCAGAACCGCAACCGTGTCACCACCGCGAAACCGATAGAACTGATCACGGTCCGATGCGAGGGGATGAACCGCGTGAATCGTATCGGGGAAAGTGCGGGCAGTCGCGGAATCAGGCTTCTTCGAGTCGGTGCGCTTCCGGCCGCCGGCGTCGAGCTCTCCAAAATCGACGCCTAACGTCAATCGATCGCCGTACAGATGGGGAATCGTCCAGCCGCGAGCAATTGAGAGTGCGGAGTATGGCACGCCGACGCTCTGCGATCGGTAGCCGATCACGCGGATGTCGTATTCCTTGCCGCGAGTCCAGTTGGCCCTCAGCGCCACCTGTTCGATCTGTGCGCTGCGTTCACGCCCAAGAGTGTCTCGGATCAGCAGTGACAACTCGGATTCGAGCCGCGCCCGGTAGCCGCTGAGCGCCGGCGGTGGCTCGTGATTCGCCGCCGCAGCGGCCTCCACGAAGTCGCGGAGCGCGGGCGACGAATAGACCGGCGTCTGAGCCGGCGAGATCACCAATTGCAGCATGAGCACGGCAGCGAGCATGATCCCCTCGTACGTGCATCCGCGAACGTCAGGTTTCGGTCGCCGCCAGTTCGCGGTTGAGCGTCTCCACCTCCTCGGTAGCGACGGTCCATCGTTCGAGCGCCGAGTCGAGCTGTTGTTTGGCCCGTTCCATCTGGCCGCCGAGCGTTTTCGCTTCGCTCAGCCCCACTGCGCGCGTGTACAGGTCCGGATTCTCCAGTGCCGCGCCAAAGTCCGCAATCTGTTTCTCGAGCGACTCGATCTCTCGCTCGGCTTCTTCGACGGCACGCTGTGCTCGCCTCAGCTCCCGCGTCAGATCTCGGGTGCTCCTGTTCGCTTTCGCTGCCTCCTGGCGCCGCGTCCGTTCGAGTCGCTGTCGCTCATGCACTCGTCGCAGAGCGGCCTCTTCGCTTGCCCGCAACGCGGCCGCGCGCTCCCGCTCCGCACTCACCGTTTCCCATTCGGCGAATCCGCCATCGAATTCAGTAATGTGCCGCTCGTGTAACACCCAGAGCTTGTCCGTGAGACCACGGAGCAGTTCCCGGTCGTGGCTCACGAGAATGACCGTCCCATCATAGCGCTCCAGCGCGTCCTCGAGTGCTTCGATGGACTCGACATCGAGATGATTGGTTGGCTCATCGAGAATCAGCAAGTTCGAACGAGAGAGCATCAGCATCGCCAAGGCAACGCGCGCCCGCTCACCGCCAGAAAGAGTCTCTGGCCTTCTTAGGACCTCGTCGCCCGAGAAGCCGAATCGGCCAAGATGGCCCTGGATCAATCGGCGCTCCCATGCCGGTCGAAGCTCCGAGATGATGTCGTACAGCGTCTTGCCTAACGGCACCTGTGAGAGATCCTGTCGGTAATAGCCGACGTCGATCCCACTTCCCAGGCGCAGCGTGCCCGATTCCGCCGCATGGTGGCCAACCAGCGCCTTGAGAAACGTCGACTTGCCCGCTCCATTCGGCCCCAACAGCCCGAGTACGTCACCTCGTCGAACGGTCCCCGTGAATGCCTCGACCAGCGGCCTTCTGAGGCCATCCTCGGCCGAGCGAACACTGATCGTCGCGCGGTCGGCGACGGCCACTTGATCGCCGCCGCGTTGTGCCACGTCGAAGCGGAGCGACATTGCGTCTTCGTCCGCGATGGGTGGACTGAGGCGCGGCAGTCGCGACAGTCGCTTGCGACGCCCCTTTGCCTGGCGACTGTTTTGGCCGGCGATATTCCGCGCAATGTAGTCCTGCTCGTGCGCGACCGTCTTTACCTGCTTGTCGAAAGCGCGCTGCAGCGAGAGCCGGCGCTCATCTCGCTGCGCGACGAAATCCGCATAGCCACCGACGTACGGCGTCGCCGTGTTCCCCTCGAAATGGAGAATGTGGTCGGCAACGCTCTGTAGGAATGCACGATCGTGACTGATGAGCAGTACCGTCATCGCCGAGTCGCGAAGGTACTGCTCCAGCCAGCGCGTCGTTTCGAGGTCCAGGTGATTCGTAGGTTCGTCGAGAAGCAGAATGTCGCCCCCTCGAACGAGCTCCCGGGCCAGGCCCAGTCGCCCGCGCTCACCACCGCTCAGTTGAGCAACGGGTGTGGAGCGCGCCTCTTGCGGCTCGAATCCGAGGCCACTCAGCACCGCATCGATACGAGCGGTAGCTTCGTATCCACCTTCCCGCTCGAATCGCTCGAGATCTCGGCCGTACCGGGCGAGCGCTTCATCCGACGCATCCGTCGCCAGCGCGTGCCCCTGCTCGAGAAGCGACTGCTCGAGCGAGAGAAGCTCGCTCAATCCGCCAGCAGCGGCCTCCCACACCGTGACAGCGCTTCCGAAATCCCGATGCTGATCGAGCACCGAGATGCGCAGCGGCGCCTGCTTCACGACCGTGCCCCTCGTCGGTTCCATCTCGCCGGTGAGCAGCCGGAAGAGCGTCGTCTTTCCGGTGCCATTTCTTCCGAGGATGCCCCAACGCTCGCCCCCTCCGATGTTGAACGTGACGTCGCGGAAGAGAAGTGTCGCGCCGAATTCAACGGCGACGTTGGAAACCTGAAGCTGTGTCATTATCTGGTCTCGACGATCGATTCGGCGACCAATCGCTCGTCTAGGAAGTCGTCCACGCGCGCCACTCCTCCTCCGCCAATCCGATCGTCAGCCCCTTTGCCCCCGTTCCAATTTGTCGCACCAGCGGCATGCGAATCATGAGTGGCTCTTCCGATAGCTTGTCGAGCCACCGGTCCTCCGACATGTTCGCATGACGCAACCCGAGCGACTGATACGTTTGCGACGTTCGGTCCAGCAGTGCATCGACCCCGTATCGTTGCACGAAACGGCGTAGCTCCTGGGGTGATGCCGACCGCTCGACGAGATCGACAAAGTGCGTTCTGATACGTCGCTCCGAGAAGAAACGCAGCGCCTTTCGCGTATCCGCACTCTTCTTTACACCGAAGATCTGAACTTCCATCGATTACCTTGCCGTCATCCTGTCAGCGACCTCGTCGATCTCAATTTCTGATTCCGTCGCGAACCAATGTATCGGCCTGCATGGTGGGTACCTGGACCACATGCACAAACCCTATGGGGAAAATTCGCTCGGCGAACGCCAGCGCTCCCCACGCTAATCGAACGATGGCCAACGCCGGATGGGGACTTCGTCGACTTGCTGCGACTCGATGCGCCAGCAGGCAGGCCGAGACTCTTCCTTCTCCACGGCCTCGAGGGCACCGTCCGCTCTCACTACGTTGGCGGGATGCTGCACATGGCTCGCCGACGTGGCTGGGCGGCGGACATGCTCATCTTCCGCGGCTGCGGTGACGAGCCAAATCGCGCGCCGCGCTTCTACCACTCCGGCGAGACGAGTGACCTCGAATTTACCGTCGGTCGGATCATAGAAGAATTCCCTGATTCGCCGATCGTACTGTGCGGCGTGTCACTCGGCGGAAATGTGCTCCTCAAGTGGTTAGGCGAGCGCGGCGACACGCCTCCGAAGCAGGTCAGAGCGGCAGTCGCCGTCTCGGTGCCCTACGACCTGGAGCGTGGTTCGCGACACATTTCGCGAGGCTTCGCTCGCATCTACGAGCGAAATTTCTTGGGCACACTGCGCCGCAAAGCGGAGGCGAAGCTTCGCGAATTTCCCGATCTCTTCGATCCAGAGGCGTTGCGACGGGCGAAGACGCTCTATGATTTCGATGACGTCGTGACCGCTCCCGTGCATGGTTTTCTCGACGCGCACGACTACTACTCGCGATCGAGTTCTCTTCGCTACCTGTCGCGCATCCGGTGTCCGACGCTTTTGTTGAGCGCGCGAGACGACCCCTTTCTTCCATCCGAAGTGCTCGATGAAGTCGAGATTGTCGCGAGAGAAAATCCGTGTCTCAAGCTGGAGTTTACGGCTCAGGGCGGCCATGTGGGATTTGTGGGCGGCCAACCCTGGCATCCCACCTACTACGCAGAGGAACGCGCCGAGTCATTCCTCAGCGCTCACCTCGCAGACGGTCATGGCTGTTACCGCGCGCCAGGTGCGCGCTGACTGTGCTTCTCGCGGAAACTGTTGGTCTTTCCTTTGTCGGAATCGACGGGCACATTCCAGCACGGTTCGCGACTGGCGATAACTCGCCGATCGCTTCCCGCGCCCGGCCGCTGACGGTCGTCCGGTCTCAGGTGTACGTCGGCGCCTAACGACAAACCCGAATCGAGGTATGACTGTCGTCTATATAGGAGCGTTCATTGCCGGGCTGCTCATCGCCGTCGGCATCATGTTGTTCGGCATCGAGCGGCGGCCAAGAGACAACGCCGGCCCAACCGCGAGCAGTGCCCGGCAATGGCTGCCGCTTGTTGCCGCGTTCGCTATCGGCTTCGGCGTGGCCGGATATTCGCTCTCGAAGATCCTCCCGGGCTTCGGTGCGCTCGTTGCCGGGCTGGTGGTGGGTCTTGCTGTCGTCGTATTGACGGCGTGGCTAGTTGCCAAGTCGGCCTCGATGCCGGTCGAGCACGACGTCGACGACGAGCGCTACGTATTGCAGGGGCACGTCGCAAGAGTAGTCGCGTCGATCCAGGCAGGCAGAGAAGGGCAGATCAGCTTCGATTACGGTGATGAGCATCGCACCCTTCGCGCGCGCAGCCTGGACGACGCTTCTGTCGATGTAGGAACCGAGGTCGTCATCGAGCGGATTGAAGGCGATCTCGCTTATGTCGAGCCATGGCTTCAGGTCGAGCAACGGCTCTAGCGGAGGTTGGGTCGCGATGTCGGACGCCGTCATCTTTGCCATCATATTCGTCGGCTTCTTCGTGCTCCGCCTCGTCGCGGCTACGGTAGTGTTTTTCTTCATTCTTCCCGATGGCGACCGTTGTCCGAATTGTGACGCCGTCACTCTTCGGGTGAAGTCGCGGGGCTGGAATGCGCTCATGCCCTGGTTTCGCACGAGCTGGTGCTACGAGTGCGGCTGGCATGGCCTCCTTCGGCGCGGTGAGCTCAGTCCGATCGCGACGGTTGCGGAGCGGACGAAGCACAGCTCGAAAAAGAGCTAGCTGACTGCCTGGCTCAGGTGCTGCCGCAAAAGACTTTGAGCCACTCCGGCCAGTTTCCACTGAGCTCGAAGAAGTCCTCGAAATAGTTCAGACCATTGGCCTCGAGCTCGTCGATGATGTCGCCGAGCGAGTCTTCACCAGTGATTGGTCCAATGGCGATGAGGGATCCTTCGACGCGAAACTCGTCAGGCGTCAATCCGAGGCGTTCGTCGAGGATCGAACGATCGAGCCCGCTCCGCTCGTACGCCGAGCGACGAATGAGGAGCGTTGAGGCGCCTTCAGCTATCGGTAGCGGCATGGGAGCAGTTTCGATGGGCGATTGATTATAGCTTTGGTGAATGCATTCCTCGACGTGGCAAACCGAAGCGGACGTTGACGTGATCGTCGTGGGTGCCGGCCACGCTGGCACCGAGGCGGCGGTCGCGTCGGCTCGAACCGGTGCTCGGGTTGCCATCATCACGAGCGCGCTGGAGACGATCGGCCAGATGTCGTGCAATCCCGCCATTGGCGGCGTTGCAAAGGGCACCGTGGTCCGGGAAGTGGATGCGCTCGGCGGGATCATGGGCCGGGCGACGGATCTCGCCATGCTCCAGTTCCGCATGCTGAACCGGAGCAAGGGCCCAGCGGTGTGGGCACCGAGGGCTCAATGCGATCGTGGTCTCTATCGGCGCGCCGTGAGAGGTTTGCTCGAGGAGCACGACGGGATTACGCCGGTACAGGGGACGGTGGCGAAGCTGCTTATCGATGACGCCTCGAAGGCAGTCCTCGGTGTCGAGACGCTCGAAGGCCGCCGATTTGGTGCTCGTTGCGTCGTCATCACGACCGGGACCTTCCTGCGCGGTCGAATTCACATCGGTACCGAGACGCGATTCTCGGGCGGCCGCGCGGGCGAGAGTCCCGCGACACACCTCGCGGAGCAGCTCGAGGCGGTTGGGCTGACCGTGGCTCGATTCAAGACTGGCACGCCGCCACGCATTGATGGCCGCTCGGTGGATTACTCCAACCTGGAACGTCAGGAGAGCGAGATAGAGCTCTTCGACTACTCGTGGTCTCACTTTTGGCCGGAACGTCGTCGTAACGGAGATCAAACCAGACACCCTCGACAGCTGCCCTGCTGGATCACTTTTCTTGGCGAGGCAGGGAAGCGCGTCATCACCGAGAACATCGGGAAGTCGGCGATGTACGGGGGGGCCATCGCGTCTCGCGGTCCTCGCTACTGTCCCTCGGTCGAGGACAAAGTCGTGAAGTTTCCGGCCGCCGAACGGCATCAGATCTTCCTCGAGCCAGAGGGTCACGATACGGCGGAGCTTTACGTCAACGGCTTGTCGACGTCGCTGCCCGCGGACGTCCAGCTCGACGTCCTGCGTACCGTTCCTGGCTTGGAGCGCGCGCGCATGACGCGCGCAGGTTACGCGATCGAGTACGACTATTATCCGCCGACCCAGCTCGATGGAACGTTGCAGGTTCGCGCGCTCCGTGGACTCTTCTTCGCGGGTCAGATCAATGGCACTACCGGCTACGAGGAAGCCGCGGGGCAGGGAGCAATTGCTGGAATCAACGCCGGGCTCGTCGCGCGCGGCGGATCCGGGATCATCCTCGGCCGCGAGAGCTCCTATATCGGTGTACTCGTGGACGACCTGGTCACACGCGGAGTGGACGAGCCGTACCGCTTGTTCACATCGCGGTCGGAGTTTCGCCTAACGGTGCGCCAGGACAACGCGCTTCGCCGACTCTCCGGGATCGCGATGGAGCTGGGACTGTATGAGGATCGCGAGCGCTCGATTGTCCGTCACCGCCTGGAATCGGAGGACGTTGCGAGACGCCTCGCCGACGAGACCACGATCTCGCCCGAGGCAGCCGAACCGGTGCTCACCGCTGCTGGAAGTACGCCACTGCCGCACGGTATGAAGATCACCGAGCTTGCGAAGCGACAGGCGGTTGCACTCCGAGACCTCTTCGCCGCGTGCAAGATTGGTTCTGATATCGCGGCCGACGCGCTGCTGACGGCAGAACTGGAGATCAAGTATGCCGGTTACTTCCTGCGCGAGCGCGAGCAAGCAGAAAAGATGCGACGAATGGGACAGTTCGCCCTCGACCTGGGGCTGCCTTACGAGGAGATGCAATCACTGTCGTTCGAGGCACGCCAGAAGCTGGCGACGCTCCGCCCGCGAACCCTGGCCCAGGCGTCGAGAATTCCAGGCGTCAGTCCGACTGACTTGCAGAACCTGCTGATCGAAATAGAAAAGCGCCGGCGGGTGTCCGCGGCCCACTGATTGCGCCCTCCCTCGTAAGGCGGTCGCCTGCGTTCGCGCGGTTGCGTCGGGGGCGATTGGATCTCGGGCAGGCTCGACGGGGTATTGCTGGGCCGTTCCTCTGGAGACCGACCATGCGGAAACCGACCTTGCTGGTGTTTAGCGTTCTCTCAACATCGATCGGCGCCCTCACCAGCGTTGGAGCACAGACGCCCGTCCGTGATACGGCGCGAGCCGAGATCGTGACCGCGGCAACGGGAGAAACCCAGCTGACTCCGGACCGAGCAACTGTATACGTGGGGGTTCAAACTCGTTCCGCAACGGCGGCGGCCGCGGCTCGGGACAACGCGCAACGGCAGCGGGCGGTCATCGAAGCAATCGTCTCGCTGGGCATCCCCCGTGAGCAGATCGCGACGGAGAATTACAGCGTTGCACCCGATACGAGATACGACCAGTCGACGCAGAAAACCACCGTTGTCGGCTACGTCGTGAGCAATGTGGTTCGGGTCGACGTTCACCGCATCGATCAGGTTGCATCGATACTCGATACGGCTCTGGGTAAGGGCGCGAATCAGATCAATTCGCTCGATTTTTACGCCTCGAATGCCGACTCGGCTCGGCATGTCGCGCTCGTTCAGGCCATCTCACGGGCTCGAGCAGACGCACAGGTAATGGCACAGGCGGCCGGCGGTTCACTCGGATCGTTGATCGAATTGAGTACCAGCGACGCTGGACCTCGCCCCGTCTACCGTATGGCGGCTACCGCAGGAATCGCGGCAGCGCCGACGCCCATTGAGCCGGGGCAGCAGCGACTACAGGTGAGCGTCTCGGCACGATGGCGATTCGTGCGCCCTTAGGCGAAACCGAAGCCTATTGTAGCGCCAGTATGGCAGCAGCAGAGCCATACTCATGTGACAGAGTAGGCACTTAACTCTGTAGATGTCCTGTGGAATTGCGGGCACCTCTGGGATTCCCTTGATGCCCGAATGTGCCACGTGAAACATTGTCCTGCTGCGAACAGCTGAACCACGCCTATATTCCCGGCAACCCTGAATCTCGGATCTGTGGCGCGAATCATCGCGGTTGCCAACCAGAAGGGCGGAGTCGGCAAGACGACGACCGCTGTCAACCTCGCAGCGAGTCTAGCGGCGGCGGAACAGCGCACCCTCCTCATCGATGGCGACCCTCAAGGGAATGCTACGAGCGGGTTGGGCATTGCCCGCGAATCTATTGCCGCGACCGTCTACGATGTCCTGATCGGTGCGGCGACCATTGCGAATGCCACGCTTCGGCAGGTCCAGTTCAAGCACCTGGATCTGTTGCCCGCCACGCCCGAGCTGGCTGGAGCCGAAGTGGAGCTTGTCGATCACCCTGCCCGAGACCGGGCCATGCGTTCGGCTCTCCAGAGCGCGGTGGACCGTTACGACTACGTGCTGATCGATTGCCCGCCGTCGCTCAGTCTGATCACCGTCAATATGCTCGCGGCCGCTGACGCCTTGCTCATACCCGTTCAGTGCGAGTACTACGCTCTCGAAGGGCTCTCGCAGCTTCTGAATACTGTCCACCTCGTTCAGCGCAGCGTAAACGAGGCTCTCGCAATCGACGGAGTACTACTGACGATGTATGACGCGCGCCTCAACCTCTCTCGCCAGGTCGCCACTGAAGCGCGCGAATACTTCGGAGGCAAAGTCTTCGAGACCGTCATTCCGCGAAATGTCCGACTCGCCGAGGCGCCGAGCTTTGGGAAGCCGATCATTCTCTACGACGTCGCCTCGGTTGGTGCTCAGGCCTATCTGAACGTCGCCAAGGAGCTCATTCAACGTACCGCGACTTCCAGGCTCGCTGCTCCGTCGGCGGCTGCTGAAGTGGAAAAGACCGAGCCCCACCGAGAGCAGACAGCATGAGCGCGGAAAAACAGCGTCGCCTCGGGCGGGGCCTGGAGGCCCTCATCGGCGCTACCCAGCAGACACCCGTCCCCGCTTCAGAGCTGCAGCGCATACCGCTCGCCAGGATCCGGCCGAATCCGTTTCAGCCCCGACGCGAATTCGACCCAGCCGCGCTGGCAGAGCTCGAAGCTTCGATTCGAGCCAGCGGGCTGCTTCAGCCAGTCACCGTCCGCCGAAAGGGCGATAGCTACGAGCTCATCGCCGGCGAGCGTCGCCTGCGCGCAGTCAGAAACCTGGACTGGAAAGATGTCCCCGCGGTCGTGAAGGACTTCGATGATCAGGCTCTGCTGGTTCTCGCCCTCGTCGAAAATCTTCAGCGGTCTGACCTCAATGCAGTCGAAGAAGCGCGAGGCTACCAACGCCTGCTCGGTGAGTTCTCTCTCACCCATCAAGAGGTCGCCGACGCGGTCGGAAAGGACAGAAGCACCGTTACTAATCTGCTTCGCGTTCTGACCCTCCCCGAGGCCGTCCAGCAGCTCGTGGAGTCAGGGAAGCTGTCTGCTGGGCACGCGCGCGCGTTAGTCGGCGCCGGTGAAGCAGACGCCATTCGATTGGCAGGGGACGCCGTTTCGAACGGCCTCAGTGTTCGCCAGCTGGAGCAGCGAGTGAGGGAACAGCGAGGTCCCTCAAAGGCACAAGCCAGTCGAGAGCCTGGCAGCGGACACAAACAGAGCGCCGTCGTGAGAAGACTCGAGGACGAGCTCCGACACCATTTTCAAACAGACGTTCAAATCGACCTGAGTGGCGACGCCAAGGGTACCCTTCGCATCTCCTTCTACTCGGCCGACGATCTCGATCGCGTGATGGATCTGATGATCCCGGGCAGGCGGACGGATCAGGATTCCTAGACGCACTATAGTGTCATGAGATGGACACTTTAGCGCCACTTCCAGCTGTTCCAAGCCTGCAGTGGGCTTTCGGCGGCTCCTGAACGGAGTGAACTAATCCACAGTCGCACAACTCATTGAGTGGCAATTGCTTAAGTCGATCTCAGGTACATTGTTACGGCAGTTTTCCACGACATTCCACATCGCCGCGATTGCGGTCTGCGTCAGCGTCCTTTCAGCGTGCAGCGGCCAACAGCGGGCCGGCAGCAGCGACACAGAGCGTCAGGGATCATCGTTGAAGGTGGCGCTGCTGACGCCTGGATCGATCACGGACCAATCGTGGAACGGCGGTGCGTACCAGGGCTTGCTCCGAATTCGCGACTCCCTCGGCGCACAGATCAGCCACATCCAAACGAAGACTCCCGCCGAGTTCGAGGAGAACTTCAGCCAGTACGGCAACCAGCATTACAACCTCGTCTTCGGGCACGGCTTCGAGTTCCAGGACGCGGCGCGTGCGGTCGCCCCTTCTTATCCTCAAACCCAGTACGTCGTCACGTCTGGCAATACGTCTGGAGCCAACGTCTCCGGGATGGTCTTCGGCTTCGCCGAGCCCTCATACCTTGCCGGTATGATCGCCGGCGCCATGACCCGCTCTAATCGCCTCGGCGTTATTGGAGGAACCGAGCTGCCTCCCGTGAGAGAGAGCTTTCTCGCGTTCAGCCAGGGAGTGCACAGGGTGAATCCGGGCGCGAAGATCGTCACCGCCTACATTGGCAACTGGGATGACGTCAGCGCGGGCAAAGAGCAAGCGCTCGCTCAACTGGCGAGCGGTGTCGACGTCATCTTTCAGAACGCGGACGCCGCCGGGCTGGGGATCTTCCAGGCTGTTCGCGAGGCGAATCACGCGTACATCTTCGGTACGAACTCGAATCAGAACGACATCGCACCCGACGTGACGATCGGCAGTGTCGCCATCGATCTGCCGCATGCGTTCCTCACCGTGGCGCGGCAGGTAAAGGACCGCACGTTCAAGCCTGGCATCATCACGCTTGGGATGCGCGAGCAGGTGGTCGATCTCGTTCTGAATCCTCGTCTGGCATCATCGATTCCCGCGGCCACGCGGCAATCCGTCGATTCGACCCGGAAACTCATCATGGCGGGGAGATTTACCTTGCCTAACGTCACCGCACTAGCTCGTTAGGCTGCGGGCCATGCCGATAGCGCGTGACATTGCCAGTCGAATGGACGGCTGGCTCCGAACGACGGAAATTCCAGACTACCCTGGCGCCATCAACGGCCTGCAGGTCGACAACCGCGCTGACGTAACGCGCATCGCGACCGCCGTCGACTTCTCCGCCTACATCGTCCGTGAGACGATACGCGCGAGAGCGCAGCTGCTGCTCGTCCATCATGGAATGTTCTGGGGCGGGGTGCAGCCGCTCACCGGAGTGAATTACGAACGGCTGGCCAATCTCATCGCGAACGACGTCGCGGTGTACTCGTCCCACCTCCCGCTCGACCTGCATCCCGAGCTCGGTAACAACGTACTGCTCGCGAAGAGGCTCGGTCTGCGGCCGACCGAGGGATTTGCTCGTTACAAGACCGTCGACGTTGGACTCGCTGGCGCCGATGATATCCCCACCGCGACGCTCATCGAGCGCGTCCGTCTCCTGACGACAGAAGCCGGCGGACATGTCGTGGCCCCGTCCGTAGCGAGCGATCGCAGAACTCGGCGGTGGGCGATGTGCACGGGCGCGGGGGCCGACAGCGAGACGATTCGTGAAGCCATGGAGCGCGGTATCGACACGATGATCGTTGGCGAGGGGCCGCATCACACTGCTGTGCAGGCGCGCGATCTCGGCATCGTAATCATCTACGCTGGACACTACGCCACCGAGACGATGGGCATTCGTGCGCTCGGCGAAAGAGCGGGCTCCGAGTTCGGAATCGAGGCAGTATTCCTCGACGCACCAACCGGCCTGTAGCGGGATGCCGGACGATCCTGCGGCGCACGTCGCGCCGGAGCTGAGACTCGAGAACATCGTGAAGGTGTTTGGCTCCACGCACGCGTTGGATGGCGCGTCGCTGACAGTGCGGCCGTCTACGGTGCACGCGGTATTGGGCGAGAACGGGGCTGGCAAGACAACCCTGATGCGCGTCGCGTTCGGGCTGCTGGAGCCTGATGCCGGCTCGCTGCTATTGGATGAACGTGAAACGCGCTTCCGATCGCCGGCGGACGCAATCAAAGCCGGCATCGGGATGGTCCACCAGCATTTCACCAACGTGGGCGCGATGACGGTGGCCGAGAACATCGCGTTAGGCGGGCACGGCAAGTACTCGCACGGCGCGGCGGAAGAACGTGTGCGCAGTCTTTCTGCGCGCACCCAGCTTCCCCTCGATCCCGGGCTACTCGCCGGCTCGCTGAGCGTGGGCGCACAGCAGCGACTCGAGATCCTGAAGGCGCTCTCGCGTGATTCGCGCATCCTGATCCTCGACGAGCCCACGGCGGTCCTTGCCCCTGCCGAAGCGAATGACCTACTCGTGTGGCTACGTGCATTCGCCAATGCGGGGGGCGCCGTGGTTCTCATAACCCACAAGCTGTCAGAGGCCCTGAGTGCCGCCGATGAGGTCACGGTGCTGAGGCACGGCCGAACCGTCTGCACCATTTCGGCAGCATCCACGTCTCCAGACAAGCTCGCGCACGCGATGCTGGGCGAAAGCGCGGTTGACAACGCTCCTTCATCTCCGATGATTCCGCCAGGCGAGCTGGTACTCGAACTGACTGCGGTTTCTCTCGTCGACGAGCGCGGCATCGCGCGAGTGGGCGATGCGAATCTCCAAGTGAGACGACACGAAATCGTCGGCATCGCCGCTCTCGAGAACTCCGGTCACGATCTGCTTCTGCGCGCGATCGCCGGCCGTGTCGCACCCGCAAGCGGCATCATTCATCGTCATGGCACGGCGGCCCTGATTCCGGAGGATCGGCAGCGTGACGCGCTGGTGCTGCCGTTTTCGCTCACCGAAAACATTGCGCTCAAGGGAGCAGGGCGTCGCCGCGGGCGGATACACTGGTGGCAGCAGCGCGAGCTGGCGCGCCGACTCAGCCACGACTACGACGTTCGCGCGCCCTCCGCCGAATCTCCAGTGGGCGCGCTGTCCGGCGGAAATCAGCAGAAGCTCGTGCTCGCGCGCGAGTTGAGCGCGGAACCGGCGATTATTGTTGCCGAGAATCCGACGCGAGGCCTGGACCTGCGCGCAACCGCCGCCATCCACGTTCGACTACGCGACGCCGCGCGACGTGGTGCGGCCGTCGTTCTTCACTCGACCGATCTGGACGAGGTGCTGGCCCTGGCAACGCGCGTTATCGCCGTTCACCGCGGCCAGCTCGTCGACGTGCCTAACGACCGAGAGAGGGTTGGCCGCGCGATGTTGGGGCTGTCGTAACTCCCGCGACGCGAAGCCGACGAATCGCCGCGATGCCCGCGACCGGTCCGAGGGCGAGCATGACGAAGGCCCATCTCCAACCGACGATGGCTGCGATCGGCGGCACCAACTGAATCGAGATCATCGTGAGCAGGAAGCCGACCGATGTCTGAACCGTGAGGGCCGTCCCGACCGCGTGCGGAGGAACCGATTCCGTTACGAGGACGCTAAACTGCGCCGAGTCGGCGATGACGAAAAAGCCCCAGAGCAATGCGATGGACGCCAGCAGCCATAAATTCGCGCCAAAGGTGAAGCCGATCAGCAGCGCGCACGTTCCACTGGCGGCCATCGCCATCGTCACCAGCCACTCGCGTCCACGCCGATCTGCGACGATGCCCCCCCACACGCACCCCGCGCCGCCGATGGCAATCGCTAGGAACGCAACGAGCGCGGCCAGTTGGTCTCGCCTTGTGCCAGCAGGGATGCCGGCGGCGGCGGCGCTCATTCCCACGAACGTCGGTATCCATGTCCAGGCGCTATAGAGCTCGAACATGTGGCCGAGGTATCCTCCGGTCGCCAAACGCCATCGTCTCTCGCGAAGAACCGTTGTTACGAGTCCCCAGGAGAAGCGCCTGGGTGGAAATGGGTACGGGCCATCTTCGTAGAAGAAGAATACGAGCACCGCGGCAAGACATGCGGCCATGGTGGCGGAGAGCACCACTGGCTGGACACCGGCACCGGGAACGGCGTGAACGAGGTACGGTCCAGCCTTACCGACCGTGAGCGCTCCGACGATTGTGCCAACAGCAAGTCCGCGTCGCGCCCGGAACCATGTCGAGATCATCTTCATCGCCGGCGGATAGACGCCGGCGAGCGCGAAGCCGGTCAGTAGTCGACAGACAAGCAGGCCGCGGTAGCTTGGGGATGCCAGCAGCAAACCGTTCGCGGCCGCGCCCAACAACGCCGAGCTCGAAAACAGAAGCCGCGCGGGAATGATGTCCGCCAGGTTCAGAATCGCCGAAACCGCCGTGCCCAACACGAACCCGAGCTGCACGATCGTGGTGATCCAGCCAACTTCGGAAGCACTCAGTGCCCATTGCGCTCCCAGCTGGGCTGAAACCGACGTTGCGGCGAACCACAGGGACATGCCGAGTAGCTCTGCCCAGGCCAGCAGAATCAGGATTCGCCAGCGACGCGGATCGAGATCCGCGCCGGGCGGCGAACTGCCCGAGAGAAGTGAGGAGGTAGTAGCCGCGGACACGGTCATCGGCCAAATCCTAATCCGCGCGCCGCTTCCTCGCGATTGCTCGCACCGCCCTCGCGTGCTGAAGTCGCCGCCAAACCGGACTGATTACCCAAGGCCGTGACCAATTTTCGTAGCTGGGAACCGCCCGAAGCATTGACGCGAGCGGTGTTCGTGCTCGTCATCCTCATTGTTGGGATTCCGATCGCCCTTCGCGCACTCGGATTCGAGGTCGTGCCGGCTACCCTGGCACTACTCAGAGGATCGTTAGGCTCGCGTTACGCGTTTACCTCTGGTTCGCTTGTCCGCGCCACGCCGTTGATCCTTACCGGACTCTCGGTCGCGATTGCGTTTCGCGCTGGCGTGTTCAACATCGGGGCCGAAGGCCAGCTGCTCGCCGGCGCATCCGCGGCAACGGCCGTGGCGTCGTTGCCGGTGTTCGGTCAAAGCTCCTCGAGTCCCTGGATTGGCCTCCTGGCCGGGGTAATCGCCGGCTCCGCCTGGGCAGGCATTGCCGCGGTCCTCAGGGCGAGGTTCCACGTACTGGAGGTCATCAGTACGATCTTGCTCAACTTCGTTGCGCTCTACGTCGTGGCGTTTCTGGTCCGCGGCCCATTGCAGGAACCCCTGCACATTTACCCGCAATCAGCGACGCTGGGTGTTTCGGCACGACTGCCGCGCATTCTGCCGTCGTCCCGACTGCACGCCGGCTTTCTCATCGCGATCGGCGCGGCCGTGGCAGCGTGGTGGCTGGTCCGATACAGCGCGGCTGGTTTTCGTTTGCGAATCGTCGGCGCAAATCCGGACGCGGCCCGGATTGCCGGTGAGATCGACGTCGCGCGCACCACCACTCGGGCATTCATCGCGAGCGGAGCGCTCGCCGGGCTCGCCGGCGCAATCGAGGTCACCGGAGTGACGTTCGCGCTCTACGAGAACCTGTCGCCGGGATACGGATACACCGGTATTGCCGTAGCGCTGCTCGCCAGGCTGGATCCGCTCGGCGTCGTTGCGAGTGGACTCCTTTTTGGCGCGCTCGAAGCGGGCGCTTCGGCCATGCAACGCGATGCAGGAGTGCCGTCGGTCGTCGTCTCCATGATCGAAGCGATCATCATCCTCGGACTCATCATCGCGTGGCCGCTCGAGCGCACCGAGAGACCTCGCCGCTGGCGCGAACAATCTGCATCGGAGTCCGGAGGGCGATGAGTCTCCTGAGCAGCGACGTCGCCGCAGCCTTTGGCGATGCCACGATCCGCACCGCAACCCCGCTGCTTCTCGCGGCGACGGGAGAATTGCTCATAGAGCGGGCAGGCTTGATCAACATCGGCCTCGAGGGCGTGATGTTGGGCGGCGCATTCGGGGCATTCCTCGGCACCATGCACTCGAATGGCTCGACCGCGATGGGTTTCGCCGCCGCCGCGTTGGCGGGCATCGTCGTAATGCTGGTCTTTGCCGTCGCCACGTTAGGCATGGGTGCGGATCAGATCATCACGGGCACCGCCATCACCCTGCTTGGCGTGGGAGCTACCGGCACACTGTACCGGACGCTCTACGGTACCGCCGGTGCAAATCTCTCGATCAAGACGAGCGGCCCCGTAGCACTTCCATTTCTTTCCGCCATTCCCGTGATCGGCGGAGCATTGTTCGATCAACCGCTGGTGACGTACTTCGCGTTCGCGCTCGTCCCGACGGTCTGGTGGTTCTTGTCGCGCACGCATGGCGGCTTGGCGCTGCGCGCGATCGGGGAGAATCCTGGCGCGGCGCTCGCCGCCGGCATTCCCGTTCGTCGCTACCGCCTCCTCGCCACGCTCATGGCTGGCGCGTTAGGTGGAATCGGCGGCGGCGTACTCGTGGTGGCGCAAGCCGGGACGTTCGTCGAGAACATGTCCGCGGGGCGCGGATTCATCGCCATCGCGATCGTCGTGCTCGGTCGATGGAAGCCACTGGGCATTGGTCTCGCGACGATCTTCTTCGCCGCGACCATGTCGCTCCAGTATCTCACGCAGGCGCTTGGCGTCGATGTCCCATATCAACTCGTGCTCGCTCTGCCGTACGTCATCACCCTCGCCGCGCTGGCTGGCATAGGTGGCCGCGCTGTACCGCCGGCCACGCTCGCCCGCGTTGGATGAGACGAATCGCTATTTGCAGTGTCCGCGCGCGCTGTGCCATTTCTCACGCCAGCGCGCCGACGGATCGCGTTGGATGAGCGCATAGCCCATCCCGTCGCCAAAATCACGGCCGATGACGAGCATTGGCTGCGCGTCCGGAGAGGGACGGGCCAGCGCCAGCACGTCACGGCTCTCGACGGTCTCTTCGGCCCCCTGCGAGCGATCGTAGTACGCGAGGTTGAAACGTTCCTCGCGCCGGCTGCTGTCGCGCTCGGCGATGATGAGGGTTCGCTCCTCGGAAGGTCGTGCTTCCTGATTGACATGCCTAACGAGGTTGGTGACCACGCCCTCCGCGCCTGGTCCGGCGTGGAAACGCCAGAGTGAGGTGACGGTGAAGGGAAGTCCCACGAACCGATCACCCGAGGCAGTTGGAAGTGTGGAGGCAATCCGCGTTACTTCCGCGGCCAATCGTGAGGAGTCGACCCGGCTCATGCTCTCGATCGAATCCATCCGGATAGGCTGAACGGTCGCTCCCACAAATCCAACCGACCAGGGTTGGAGTGCCGCTCCGCTCCGAGCAGCCGAGATGCTCCACGTGGGCCAACCGGTGCACTCCGACTCCTCGTCACGCTTGGAGCCGTGCACTTCCTGGAGAATTCCAATCTGCACGCTGTCACCGCGACCGACGAGCATCGCGGGAGTCGAGCGAATCGCGAGGGCTTCGCGCTCGGTGATCGTGTCGGCACCGTTGCGAGATGAATCGCCCACGACGACGGTGGCGAGATTCGGCGCCGCGCCGCTGACGAGGAGAACTGGGCCGAGGCGCGCATCCCAAGTGGTCGCCGTTTGAGGCGACGCCGAACCGACGGCTGCTGGACGGAGTGGCACGGCCGAATCGATGGGCGGCACCGACTTCTGTCTTTCGCACGACGCGATGGCGATCAGCGCGGCGCACACGATCGACTCGCCGGTACGGAGCAGACTCCGGCGCGCGACGAATCGTGTAACGATCTGACGGAGCAACATGTCGATACGGCGGAAGTGAGGCATCGGTCGTAATTTGGACCCGCCGATGAATGCGTCAATGAGACGGGGGCCGTGTGCGCTACGTCACGCGACGTATGCCGTTCCCTCCAGCCCGAGGAGAGCTTGTCCGTGGTCACGAGCGATGGAGTAAGCCAGATGGCACATCCGCAGCATGCTGCGCCCGTCGTCGACAGCCGGGGAGAAATCCGTCCCAGTGGTCGTGCGCCCGGAATCGAGCGCTGGAGCTGGGCATTGTACGATTTCTCGAACACCATCTTCTCAATGAACGTTGCCACGCTCTACTTCTCGGTGTGGATCGTGAGCGACCTCGGATCGACTACCTGGGTGTACGCGGTCGCCAATTCAGTGGCCTCTGGATTGATGGTCTTTGCGATTCCCGTGCTGGGCGCCATCTCGGATGCGCGCCGTCGACGCAAACCGTGGGTTGTCGGCTTCACGATCGCGTCATGCCTTGCCTGTGCGGCAATCGGCGTGCTCGGGCAAACCACACTACCCCTCGTCGGGGAAGGAATTGTGCACCCGGTCTCCGTTCCTGCTGGGTGGCATGTGAGCACGATGGCACTGCTGCCAGTGCTTGCCGCCTTTGCCATCGCGAACTTCGCCTATCAGGCCGCGCAGCCGTTCTACAACGCCATGCTGCCGGAGTTGGTGCCCGTCGAGGAGCAGGGCCGGCTTTCGGGGTTCGGCGTGGCCGTGGGCTACGTCGGCTCGATCGCGGGCGTTGCACTTGTCCTTCCGTTCTTTGCCGGCGGCTGGCCACCGGTGATTGCAAAGTTCAGCGACGGCGTGAACAATCTCTTGCACACGCTGGTGCCTTTCACGAGCAACGGCGGTCGCGTGGCGACGTTCGTCCCCACTGGACTGCTGTTTCTCATCTTCTCATTGCCACTGTTCCTGTTCTGCCGAGACCACAACCCCGCGCCGGCGGGCACCCGCGTGGATTGGCGCAAGGCGTTCCGTGACGTAAAGGAGACGGTCACCGCGGCGCGGCAGCATCCCGGTGCGCTGCGATTCATCATCACGTCACTCGTCTATCAGGATGCGATCGGGACGATCGTGACGTTCATGACGCTCTACGCTGTACGAGCGGTTGGCTTTCACAAGGGCAGCGAGGTGACGCTGTTCATGGTGCTGACGATACCCGCGATCTTCGGCAGCTACGTGTATGGCGTGCTCGTGGACCGCATCGGCGCCAAGAAATCGTTGAACATCACGCTCTGGATCTGGGTGGCCCTTCTCGTCGCCATGATGGCTGTTACCACCCAAGCAGCGTTCTGGCTCGTGGGCCTGGCGATCGGCCTCAATTTCGGTGGTGTGAATGCGATCGAGCGACCACTGCTGCTCTCGCTCATTCCCGATGTGGAGGCAGGCCGGTACTTCAGTCTCATGCTCCTCTCCGCCCGCGTTGCCGCCGTCGTCGGACCACTGCTGTGGGGCCTAACGACAACCTTGCTCGAAGGACCCTTTGGGACGAGCATCGCTTATCGCTCGGCGGTGTTCGTGGTCGCATTGATGTTCGTTGTCGCGATCTGGATCCTTCGTGGCGTGCCGGAGCGTCGCGCCCAGCGCTTGCGGGCGGCGTGATGCTCTACGCGTTGCTTCGCGGCATTGCCGGGCTCGCGCTGCGATGGTTCTATCGTCGCATCGACGTCGAGGGAGTGGAACGATTGCCGAGGAATGGTCCCCTGCTGCTCGTTGTCAATCATCCGAATGCTCTCGTCGACGCGATGGTGGTTGGGTGGGCGATTCCGCGACGGATTGTACTGACCGCGAAAGCCACCCTGTTCGAGAACCCGGGGCTCGCTCGTCTGCTCGACTGGATCGGCGTCGTACCACTGGTCCGTTCGAGCGACGCCAAGCGTACGGCGGGTGATCGACCGGTCGATCCGAAACGGAATGCGCGCGCGTTTGGGGCGTTGCGCGTGGTGCTGCGACGAGGCGGAACCGTGCTGATCTTTCCAGAAGGGATCTCGCACGACGCTCCGTCGCTGGCCCCACTCCGCACCGGTGCGGCGCGAATCGCGCTGGAGGCACGTGACGAGGCTGGTGTGCGCGATCTCCATATCGTGCCCGTCGGGCTGACTTTCGAGCGCAAGGACGCACCCAGATCGCGCGTGCTGGTACAGGTCGGCCAGGCGATTGCGCTCGATCGCTGGCCTAACGAAGGCGACGGCGCTGTCGCGAAGCTCACCGCGGAGATCGAGTCGCGACTGCGCGCCGTCACCTTGAACTATGACAGCGCGGACGACGCGACGCGGGCGCGCGCCCTGGCAACGATCTTGGCGTCCGCCCTTCGTGATGGAACAGAGCCCGTTGGAAGCACGCCGTCGCTGCGGATGGAAGTCTCGCTCGAGCAGCGGATCGAAAGCGCGCGATTGGCGCTTCTTCGCACCAACGATGAGCCATTGCGTCGTCGCGCGGACAGTCTCGTCCACGCGTTGGCGGATTTTCAGGAGTCCCTCTCGCGGCACGGAGTGGCCATCGAGGACGTCAACGTCTCGCCGGCAGGGCGACACGCCGCGCCATTCGTCCTTCGGGAGAGTTGGACGATAGCCTTGGGCGGACCTGTCGCGATCTGGGGCGCGATCAACCACTGGATCCCCTTTCACGGCGCCCGAATCATCGCGCGCCGTTCGGTGGAGAGCGCCTCGGATCCTGCGATGCGGACGATACTCGCCGGAACAGCACTCGTCCTCGCGTTTTATGCCGCGCAGGGGATTCTTGTCGCGACTTTCGTGGGTCGGCTGGCGGCGCTGGTGTACCTTGCAAGCCTCCCGTTGGCGGCCGATGTCAATCTCGTTTTCAGAGAGCGGCTTCGCGCCGCGGTGCGCCGCGCCAGAACCTACTTCCTTTTCCGCGGACGTCCGAAGCTACGCGGGCGCTTGCAAGCCGATTTGCAGGGATTGCGAACGGAGGCCGCGGACATCGAGCTTCAGCTCCAGGAGACTGGAGTTGTGGCCCGCGCCTAGGATCAGTGCTTCTCGGTCGGCGGCGGCAATACGGGACCGCCGAGATCCCAATGCCAGGCGTCGCGCCGCACCCCCGTGCGCGGGTCCTTCAACGGCTTGAATTGCAATCGCTCGGCGGGAATGCCCACGCGCCTGCCATAGGCCAGGAGGAGCTCGCGATCGGTCGACACCAGATGCGCCATGGGTCGCCCCTTCCACACGTGTCGATGGAGCCAGAGACCTCCATCCATGGCGTGAATCATTCCCTCCCGCCGCGCGCGGAACTCTCGAAACGCCACCACGCCGACCGATGCCCGATCGCGCGGGTTGTCAGCGCGCGACATGCCTAACGAAGCAACCGGTCGCGCCGATCAGTTGCAGGCGACCTCGCCTTCCTGAGTTGCCGGCGCTACCGCGGCCACTGAACCGTAGAAGAGCGCGCACGTGTGCGGCCAAGCCAGTGGATGGTATGCCGTCGCCGCCCAGCCGTTGGCCGTTGCCGTGACGATTGTGAGGATCACCCCAGGCGACGCAACCGCCTTGAGCGAGTCGATGTCCGTCGAGTACGTCCGATGCTCGTAAAAGAACGACTCTTCGGCCGTTGACAGATTCTTCAAATCGCTCTTCGCCGACGCGAGGTATGCCTTCCCCTTCGTGGACTGAAAGCGTGGGATTGCTATGGCGGCCAGAATGCCGATCACAACGACCACGATCAGCAGCTCGACGAGAGTGAATCCCCTTCGGCGATGGGCGCGAGTTGTTGGCATGAGGGCGACGCTTCCGAGAGCCGGGTGGGGATTCAACGACCCTTACCAATAAAGCAATCAGAGGGCCGGCACCTTCAATACGCGCTAACCCATTGCTGCGTAAAATGATCGATTCATTGGTCTCAAACAGATGTCGCGACACCGCCCGTCGGAACTGCGACTTCCGTCGCACAATGCAATGACAGCGCATCACTATTGCCGCCGAAATCACGACTCAAGAGAGCTTGGTCTCGAGCCAATTATCGCCTTCGCCAAGATCGACCACCAACGGGACAGAGAGCGTCGCGGCGTGCTCCATCTCGTGTTTGACGAGAGCCATGAGCTCATCGCGCTCGGGGCCCGGGACCTCGAATACGAGCTCGTCGTGGACCTGGAGGAGCATACGGCTGCTCATCTCCCGGGAGCGCAGCGCGGCATCGATTCGGATCATCGCGATCTTGATGAGATCTGCGGCTGAACCTTGAATTGGCGAGTTGGCGGCGGTTCGTTCGCCAAATGCTCTGATCGCGAAGTTTCGATCGCGCAGTTCCGGGATGTAGCGACGGCGCCCAAAGATGGTCTGGACATATCCGTGCTCCCGCGCGAAGGCAACCATCGAATCGAGATACGTCCGCACGCCACTAAAGCGCTCGAAATAGCGCTCGATGAAGGCACGCGCCTCGGCAAAGGGAATCTTCAGTTGCTGCGAAAGCGCGTGCGCCCCCTGGCCGTAGATCGTCGCGAAATTGATCGTTTTCGCGCGACCGCGCATTTCCGAGGTCACGCCATCGGCGGGCACATCGAAGATCAGCGCGGCGGTTTGACGGTGAATGTCTCCGCCGGCTCGGAAGGCTTCCACGATTGCGGGATCGTTGGACAGATGAGCCAGCAGACGAAGCTCGATCTGCGAGTAGTCAGCAGCGACGAGCAGCCATCCCTTTCGCGGAACGAAGCCGCGGCGAATATCTCGCCCGAGCTCCGTCCGAATGGGGATGTTTTGCAAGTTTGGATCGCTCGACGACAGACGACCGGTCGCGGCGACGGTCTGGCTGAGCGACGTATGCAACCGCCCGGTTCGGGGATTGACGTACCCCGGAAGCGCATCGATGTAGGTGCTCTCGAGTTTTGCTATCTCGCGGTATTCCATCAAGAGCGCCGGGAGCGCGTGTCCCTCGTCGGCGAGTTGTTGCAGCACGCTCGCATCCGTCGATGGGCCGGTGGAGGTCTTCTTCAGCACCGGAAGTCCAAGCGTGCCGAAGAGTATTTCGCGGAGCTTCAGATTTGAGTTGATGTTGAACTCTTCGCCGGCCTCCACGTAAATCTCCTGCTCCACTCGCCGGCGCTCGCGCTCGAAACGCTCCTTGAGCGTTCGGAACCACTCGAGGTCGATGGCGACGCCATTCCACTGCATCTCCGCGAGGACGCTGACCAACGGCATCTCGACATCGCGAAAGAGCCGCGCGAGCTGCAGTGTCTCCAACTGCGGCTCGAAGATGTCGCGCAGCTGCCAGGTGAAGTCGGCATCCTCACACGAGTAGTCTCGCGCGCATTCGACCGGTACCTGATCGTAGGGAATCGTGTCCTTGCCGCGTCCGCAGAGCTCCGCGAAGCTCGTCATTTTGTGGCCGAGAAACTCGAGCGCGAGGAGATCGAGACCGTGCGAGCGGCGGCCCGGGTCGAGAACGTAACTCGCGACCATGGTGTCGAACTCGAGTCCGCGTAGCTCTATCCCCGCGCCGCGGAGTACGAGTAGGTCGAAGCGCGAGTTCTGTGCGGTCTTCGGAACGGTCGGATCTTCGAGCAGCGCCCGTAATGGCGCCATCGCCGGATCGGAGATGGGAGGCAGATTCCGAACACGCTGACGTCCGGGTACTGAGAGCGCACGCGCGGCGATGCTCGCCGGTTCGGGCTTCGCGACGGCTTTCTTCTTCGCGGCGCGCCTCTTGGTCGGCGCGTCCTCCGCGTCCTCGCGTTTCTCCTCGACCCCAAGCTCCCCCGTCACATCGCCTAACGCGAGGGCGCCCTGCAGATCCTCCCATTCACGATGCGCGAAGGAGAAGTAGTAGGCTTCACCGGCGCCGACGGCGATCGATATTCCGACGAGCGTCGCCCGCAACGGATCCAACTCCGTCGGTGAGGATGGATCGATCACGGCTTGTGTGTCGACGGCAATGTGCGGCGCCTTACGAGCGCGCGCGATCGCCTTCTGCATCATCGGCACATTGTCCACGGTCACGTAAGTCGTGACCGGACGCTCCACCGGCACCTCCCCTTCCGGCGGCGCGATGTCCTTCACCAATGTGTGGAACTCGAGCTCGACGAAGAGCGATCGTAGCGTTCCGCGATCGGGCTCCGCGATGCGCATCTTGTCCAGATCCAACTCGGCTGGAACATCTTTGCGGATCGTGACGAGCTGCTTGCTCAGCCGCGCGGCGTCCGATTGCTCCAACAGCGCTTCGCGGGGGCGCTTCTTCGTGATCTCGTTGACGTGCGCGAGAATGTTGTCGAGCGAGCCGTACGTGGTGACGAGCTCCTGCGCCGTCTTTTCACCGATACCGTGCACACCAGGAATGTTGTCCGAGCTGTCGCCGACGAGCGCGAGATAATCCGTCACGAGAGTGGGGGCGACGCCCAACCGCTCGCTGCCGTTCTCCATGCCGACCCACTGTTCCTCCACACTCGCCGGTCCGCCGCGTCCCGGATTCAGGAGCCAGACGCCAGGTCGAACGAGTTGCTGAAAATCCTTGTCACCCGAAACGACGACGACGTTCACGCCGGCGTCGACCGCCTTGTCGGCGAGAGTGCCGATCACATCATCGGCTTCGTAGCCGCGCACCGTGATGATCGGAACGTGATACGCATCGAGTAGCTGGCAGATGCGCTCCATGCCGCGATCGAAGTCAGACTGAAGCTCCTCGGTGAGCTTTTCCCGCGTCGCCTTGTAGGCCGGGTAGGTCTCGTGCCGGAAGGAAAGACCGGAGTCGTGCACCCATCCCAGGTACTCGGGCTTGTGATCGGTGAGCAGGCGGTTGAGGAAGTTTACGATTCCCCACGCCGCGGACGTGTTCTCGCCGTGACTCGTCGTGAGCGGCCTCGAGATGAGCGCGAAGAACGCCCGATAGATGAGGGCGTACCCGTCGACGAGAAACAGCCGTGGTGCGGCCGGTGGAGTGACGACGCGTGATTCGATGGTCGACGGTGCAGACACGATACGAATTGAGGAAGTCCAGATCGGGGCCAATGATGTCTGAACGGCGGCCCGCGCTATTTGGAAGCTAATTCGACGTCTCGCCACCCCAGACACCCTCACCAACACACATCTTTACTACCCCTAAATGCAGCACCGCCTGCCGTGGCAATCGGCAGGCGGTAGGAGGAACGCGCCTCGGAGGAGCGGAGGAATCAGACGCGAGTTACGTTCGCGGCGTGCAGCCCTTTGTCTCCGGTCCGGATCTCGAATTCGACTTCCTGGCCCTCGGCAAGCGTCTTGAATCCGTCCATCTGAATTGCGGAGAAGTGCACAAAAACATCTTCGCCGCCCTCTTGTTCAATGAAGCCGTAACCTTTCGCGTCATTGAACCATTTCACCTTCCCTCTAGCCATTCGGGCTGCCTCCTACGAGGTGAATCGATCCTGCACTGCAGGTGCCGGGCAAGTCAGCCGACTTGCGGGGCCCTATATAGGCTCGGGCAGGCCGTTTGTCAAGTCGTGTGGTCGCTGCGGTTTAGGGGACCCACACTGTTGCCACCAGCCTTGGTGTCTTGCTGGACCCGCGGCAGGTGGTGCGCCGTCCTCGTTAGGCTCGTTGCCGTGAGCCCTAGACTAGCCCAGAAGAGCGGGAGCGCGCGCACAGCGCGCGACTCCAGCTCAGACCGGATCGCTTGCCACGTCAGGAAGGCGCCATTAGGTTCGCCGCGTGCCTCGCGAGAACCTCGTCGGCCAGATCATCGCCGGCTATACCCTGCAGAGTGAAATCGGCGAAGGCGGCACTTCGGCGGTTTTCAAAGCCCAGCACGCCGCCCACGGTGTCGTCGCGGTGAAAGTGCTGCGTGAGAAGCTGCGTCAGGATCGCACCGCGGTCGCGCGCTTCGTTCGTGAGGCTCGTTATGGCGAGCGCGTGCAGCACCCAAATGTGGTGCGGACGATCGAGATCGGCGAAGCAGGGCCCGGGATGCATTTCCTCGCGATCGAGTGGGCCGACGGCGAGCTCCTCGAGAAATACGCGAAACGTCAGGGTCCGCTTCCGGCCGATGAGGTAGCGGCAATCGTCACGCAGATCGCCGATGCCGTTCAGGCCGCCCACGCGGTTGGCATCGTTCATCGCGACCTGAAGCCGGAAAACGTGATGTACAATCCGGCAACTCGGCAGGTGAAGCTGCTCGACTTCGGAATTGCGACCGACACCGATATGGCACCCGAAGAGCGCCTGACGAGAGCTGGCTTCTTCGTCGGCACGTTGATGTATGTCGCGCCGGAAGCGCTTTCGGGGGAGCTCGTTGGGCCAGGCGCCGATCAGTACAGTCTCGCAACGATCGCCTACTTCCTGTTGACGGGATGCTTGCCGTTCACGGCGAAGACTCCGCGAGAGATGTTCTCGCAGCTGCTCTCACAGCCGCCGATCGCGCTCAACCAGGCGCGACCTGGACTCCGCTTCCCATCGTCCGTCGAGTCCGTCGTGATGCGGGCGTTGAGCAAGGATCCTGGCAAGCGGTATCCTGACTCGGTCACCTTCGCTGCCGAGCTGACCCACGCGCTCTCTCATCCCACTGAAGAAGAGGATGACGAGGGCCTGTTTTCCCGAATGAAGTCGCTGTTTAGAAAGAAGTAATCGGAACGACTTCAGACACCGGCTTGCTGTGGGGGCGCCGCGGCCGTTTCTCGGCCCTCGACCTGAACGTCCGCTGGGCTCACCGGCAGCCACACCGTAAATGTGGAGCCCTTCCCGGGCTGGCTCTCTACCGAGATCTCACCCCCGAGCAGTCGCGCGAGTCGTCGCGAGATCGCGAGACCAAGTCCAGTTCCGCGCTCCATCGAGTCGGTTCGCGGACCTGCGTTCACCTGCTCGAACTCGTCGAAGATCCGCTCCTGATCGCTCGGCGAGATGCCGATTCCAGTATCGATGACCTGCAGTGCGATCCAGGTTTTTCGCCGATCCGGTGAGCGATTCAGGAGTGTTGGATCCTCCGTCGGCGTTGATCGGGAGCCGGCGGCGACAGGCGCGCCGGCGAGACGTGCGCGAACGGCAATGCCGCCGGCTGGCGTGTACTTGATCGCGTTACCGATCAAATTCACGAGGATCTGCCGTAGATGCGTGGGGTCGGTACGTACGCGCGGCAGAGACGCTCCGATCGCGATCGAAAGGGTCAGGCCGCGCTCGGTGATGAGTGGCTCCAGCTCACTCACCACATTCAGAACAAATGGGCGCAAAACTATGGTCTCGGCGTGCACCTCGAGACGTCCCGCCGCGATCTTGGCGATGTCCAGAACCTGATCTACCAGGTGTCGCAGATGTGTCGCCGATGCCGCGATGCGCTCGACGGGTGGTGTCTGACGGACGGAGAGATCGCCGTACACTCCATCGCGCAACAGGTCCACGAAACCGACGATGGCGTTCAGCGGCGTGCGCAATTCGTGCGACACGTTGGCGAGGAATTCACTCTTCATGCGATTGGCGCGCAGCAGCTCACTCGACAATCTCTCGAGCTCCGCGGAGCGCTCCGCAACGCGCAGTGCCTGGCGCCGTTCACGGAGGACGCCTCCGCCGAAGACGGCCACAGCGAGCAGGCCGAGCGACCAGAGCGTGATGCGCAGCGCCTGGCTGCGCTGCGCGTGAGCAGCCGCCAGCGTCCACGTCGTGCCCCCCGCCCGGAGATCACTGCGCCGCTCGGTGACGCTTTGCACGTCGTGACGAGCTGTGTCCGCGAGCACCGTATCGGCACCGCCGATCAGAACGATTCGCGCACGCGTTTCCGGAGGCGCCGTCAGGGCGTCGGCAAAGAGCTCCCGCGGGTCGAATCGCGCGCGGGCCGAGCCTAACGAGCGGCCCCCGTTCGACAACGGCACGAGCATATCGATGGCGTGATCGGCGACAGCGACCATCGTCCGATGCGTCGAGAGCACACGGGGAGCCGTGGAATCCGTGGCGTAGACGACACGGCCGGCTGAGTCGGCGATCCAGAGTCCGCGCAGGGCCGGAACGCCGCGCGAATAGTCCGCCGCGAGTTGGTCCAGATCATTCGAGCCTGGACGGCTCGACTCGAGTGGGCCGCGAAACGCGCTCAACGCCGCAACCTGACGAGCGAGAATCTGTTCGAGGAGGTGCGAGGATTCGAGCGCGTCGATGGCGGCGGCTTCGCCACTCGCGGCGGCGAGCGCTCGATCCGCCGTCACGAGCGCGCTCACCATCAGCAGGAGCACGGCTCCCAGAGCAATCGAGAAGAGTCCGACGCCTGCACGCGCCAGGGGAGAGGACGACGTATTCACTCTTTCGCCCAATCTCACTTAATTGCTCGCGGACAGCGTCGGGCAGGACGGCGAAGGTGGGCAGCAGCGGTACTCATCACACTCTCAAGCGATGTCATCAAAGGACAAGCAAGCGCTCATCACGCTACTGGCCGAGAGATCGGCCCGTCGCGGTTCATTCACGTTGTCGTCGGGCAAGCAATCGTCGTTATACATCGACGCCCGCTTGACCACAATGAGTCCGGAAGGCCTTTCTCTCATCGGTCCGCTGGGCCTCCAGGCATTGCATGGGGCTCGTTGGAGTGTGAGCGCTGTCGGAGGGTTGACGCTCGGAGCCGATCCTATCGCGTACGCAATCAGCTACGCGAGCGCGAAGACTCCATCACCGATTCGCGCGTTCACAGTACGGAAGGAAGCGAAGGCCCACGGAACGGGCAAGCTCATTGAGGGACCGTTCGAGCGACAGGACCGCGTTGCCATCGTCGAAGACGTGATCACCACGGGCGGTTCCGCGGCCCGGGCCGCGGAGGCCGTGCGCGCCGCGGGAGGAGTGGTGGAAGGTGTCCTTGCCCTCGTGGACCGTCAGGAAGGTGGCAGGGAATTTCTGGAAGAGATGGGCCTGGCCGTCGTGAGCCTCGTGAGCGCGGCGGAGATCCTGGCCATTACCTGACCGCGCACTCCCGCTCGGTGACTTCTGTCTCCCGGCTGCGTCCCAATCCGAGGGAGCCGAGGAACGAAACCGAGAGCGAGAGATGCGGCAACAGCCCGACCGATTCCAGGGTTCGCGCGAAGACGAAGAGCACGAAAAGGATCTGGTGACCTTTCGGCTGGGATCGCGGCGCCGATTTCGGGCGACGCTGATTCTCGGGGCAGCGGCAATTACTGGCGCTTTCCTGCACGTCAGCGAAGCGCGGCCAGTCGTTGCGATCTGCGTCACGCTCGGCATCATCCTCGTGAATTATCTGCTGACGCGCTTCACGACGCGCGCGGAAACACACCGGCCGTGGCATCGCTACGCATTCGCGACGCTCGACGTGACGCTCGTGAGCACAGTGGTGATGTCGTTCGGCAACGAGTCGCTCGCGCTGCTCTACTTCATCGTCGTCGTCCCGTACTCGTTCGATCGCGGACGATCGTTGGGCCAGTACACCGCGATCATCTCCACCATGGCTTTTCTGACGTCGAGTTGGCTCTTTGGCGTCATGAACCCTGGCATCGCCACGCGGCCCATCTGGTCGGCAGCGGCGGGTGGCCTGCTCCTGGTCGTGTCGTGGCAGATCGTGCCTATCGCGTCGAAGTTGATTCTTCGCATTCGCAATACTCGCGAGCAGATCTACGACGCCGAGCGCGGCAATCTCGCGGCGCGCGCCGACAGTCGTTATGCGGACGAGCTGGGATTCCTGCAGCGCAGCTTCAATCGCATGCTGCAGCAGCTCGGTGGGCTGATCGGCACGATGCAGCGTGAGGCGGAAGAGGTGGCCGCCGCCGCCGAACAACTCGCCGGCGCAACGCACGGCCTCAACGGCGCCGGAACGGGATTCGCCAACATGGCGCAGAGTCTCACCGCACAGATCGAGAAACAGCGCGCCTACGCCCTCACCGGGAAGGAACGGACGGCCGAGGTTCTGGCGGCCGCGGACCGGCTGCGCAAGCGCGCCGAGGAAGCGGAGCAGGACGCGGTTGGTCTGGTGGATATGGCGCAGCGCAGCCGTGATTCCGTCGCGCGTGCGTCCGACACGTTGCTGGCGATTGGCGAGCGCGTGCGAACGGCATCGGGGACCGTGAGTGGATTGGGTGTCGCGTCAGAGCGCGTCGGCGACTTCGTCGAAGCAGTGTCGCGAATCGCGCGACAGACCAATCTTCTCGCGCTCAACGCGGCTATCGAGGCAGCGCGCGCCGGCGAGCACGGACGTGGTTTCGCGGTCGTTGCCGAAGAGGTGCGGAAGCTCGCCGAGGAGAGCGGACGAGCTGCCAAGGAGATCGCGGCCACGATCGCCGACGTTCGGGACAACATCGCTGTGGCGGTGCAATCGATGACCGAGGGCGAGCAAGAGGTGCTGGGCGTCGGCGAGATCGCGAACGAAGCGAATACCGCTCTGAGCGCGCTGCTCAGCGGTATCGGCCGAATTGCCGAGTTGATCGCCGACGTGACGACGGTCTCCCGCGAGCAGAGCACCGCGATGCATCAGCTCGCGGAGATGATCGATGGCGTGGAGGGGGTGTCCGACGCCGCGACGGTGCAGGCGCGAGACGCATCCGACGCCGCGACACGCCAGATGCGGGCACTCGAAGGCCTCGCCGAGACCTCGCGCGGACTCGCGCAGCTCGCCGAGCGGCTACGCGTCTCGACGGGCAGATTCACCGTTTCGGCGCCCGCGTCGGAATCGTCGACCACCGGAGCGACACCTAACGATTCTGCCATGCACGAGCGGGACGTCAGGGGTGGTGTGAGGACTGGGGTACGCGGCCCGTCGTTGACAGCGGCTTGAGATCTCGCAGCTCGTTCAGGTAGGGTAGTACGAGCGATTCGCGGAAGTGACGCAGCATCGCCGCGCCGTCGTACTGTCGGCGGAACTGCACGGCCGTCATACCGAGCACCGTGCGCACATGCCGGCCAAAGCTCTGCGGGGAGGAATAATCCAGGTGATTGGCGATGTTGGCGACCGAGAATCCTGGATTCTCGAAGAGCCGCGCAGCACGAATGAGACGCGCGACCGCCAAATACTGCTTCGGCGCGGGAAGCTTCGCGCGAAAGAACCTGCTCATCAGCGTGCTCGGTAACACGCCGAGAAGGCGTGAGAAGGCTCTAATCGTCACGATCTGCGGCGGAGCCGTGAACAGCGCCTCGAAAAAACGCCAGCAGTCGGTACTGCTACCGGTGAGGTCGACGGCGAGTTGGCTCAGGGCGCGTCGCTGCATGCTGTCCACCTGCGTGCCAAGCAACAGGCTCCTCAGCTCACGCCATCCCGCCGCCTCGCGCACGTCGATGAGCTGCCTCACGCCACTCTGACCCAGGAGCAGCATGGTCTTGGGGGTTCCCGACTCGATGTCCGACAGGAGTGCGACCGTCGGTACGCGCGGAAACTCGCGCACCATCATCTCCACTCCGGCGCGTCCGATCTGATCGCAACGCGCGACGGAGACGAGCACGGCCGCGGCTCGATTTGCTTTGAGGTCTTTGACGAGGTCCTCGACGCTGTCGCGGTGCAGCGCCTGGTACGATCCCTCGCCGGCGGCGTCGACGCGAATGCGTTCAGCCGGCGTGAGCATTGTGGAGACGGACGCGAGGGTGTTGGTCGGCGGGTGATCGAGCATGGCGCGGCCTCGAAGTTCGGCGGTGCGCGACGCCGGCGTCGGCGAAGTGCGCGATCCTAACCAGCCCCAGTCACAGGCGCGTCATGACTCGTCGTCGTGATGCAGGTGGAGCCTAACGATGATGGCCGCAATCGATTGCTGATGGTCCGCCGACAGGCTGCCACGCTGGAATTGTCGCCGCCGCGATTTATCTTTCATCCGGCGACAGCGCGGCCGGGCGGTCGCGTCGAAGAGGTACGTCACTCTTCGCCGAGGAAAGTCCGGGCTCCATGGGCAGGCTGCCAGGTAACGCCTGGGCGTTGCGGTGCTCGCACCGCGGCGACGGAAAGTGCCACAGAAAACACACCGCCGATGTGGTGGAGCAATCCATCGCAGGTAAGGGTGAAAAGGTGAGGTAAGAGCTCACCGCGCGACTGGCAACAGTCGTGGCAGGGTAAACCCCAGTCGGAGCAAGGCCAAATAGGCAGTGAGAGGTGCCCACCTCGGTAAAGACACTGCGGGTAGGCTGCTAGAGGGCACGAGCGATCGTGCTCCGAGAGGAATGACCGTCAGGGCGCGTCAGCGCTCGACAGAACCCGGCTTACAGGCCGCGCGGCGAGAGGGGTGTATCCGAGGCGTCATGCGCTTCCGATACACCCCTCTCGTGCGTTGCCGTGCTCGCGCGCACTCCGTCTCTGCGGGTTTTCGCCCTCGGCCTCTACCCACAACCCTCTACCCGTTCAGTCGAGTAATCGCAGCGGCATCACGAGGCAGAGATAGGAGGCAGGATCCGACCAGCCCTCCGGCTCCAGCGTCGCCGCGCGTTCGGGCGCCTTGAAGGTGAGCTTCACTTCCTCGGTCGGGATGTAGCGCAGAATCTCGAGCAGATAATTCGCGTTGAATCCAATATCGAGCGGATCCCCCGTGTAGCGAATCGGGAGCTCGTCCGTCGCTTCGCCCAGGTCCGGCGTCTGTACGCTGAAGCGCACGATCGCCGCATTGAACGAGAGCCTGATGCGGTGCGTCTGGTCCGACGCGATCACCGACATGCGTCGTAAAGCGCCCATCAACGACGCGCGATCGGCGGTGGCAATGCGGTTGTTGTCGCGCGGTATGACCTGATCGTACGGCGGATACGGACCCTCGATCAGGCGCGTGAACACCGACGTGAACGGCGAGCGGAAACCGAGATGATTTTCGCCGCGGGCGATCTCGAGCTCCTCGTCCTCTGGAAACAGCCGTCGCACCTGCTCGAGTGCCTTCGGAGGTACGATCAGATCACTCGATGGTGCGGCGGCGGTCTTGATGGGCAGCTCCATCTTCGCCAGCCGATGCCCGTTCGTCGCCACCATGCGCATCATTTCGGGGCGGAGCTCCCAGAGCACGCCATTCAGAATCGGTCGGCTTTCTTCCGTCGAGACCGCGAACGACGTGTGCGAGATGAGCTTCTGCAGCTCACCAGAGCGAATGCGCCAGCTCTCGTTAAAGCGCACAGTCGGAAAGGACGGGAATTCGTCCTTTGGCAAACCGAGAATCTTGAAGTGCGCGCGACCACAATCGAGAGTCACGCGCTGTTCCCCTGCCGCGGCGATCTTCACTGGATTTGGTGGCAGCTCGCGAGCGATCTCGCTGAGCTTCTTCGCCGGAATGGTGATCGCACCCGACGACTCGACGTCCGCCGCGACTTCGGTGCTCACCGCGATGTCCAGATCGGTGCCGGAGAGACGAATTCCTTTTTCCGTCGTCTCCACCAGGATATTGGCGAGAACGGGGAGCGTAGTCTTCGCCGGAATCGTGGCCGTCACCGCGGTAAGACCTTCCTGCAATTTTTCACGGGAGATCGTAAACCGCATCACCGCTCCTCTATGTGCAAATCCGACGGAACTGCACTAGATCCTAAAGAGATAGATATCCTAGCAGCCGTAGTAGAGCTGTTGAAGGATGTGGAAAGCGGCTGCAACTTAGCTCATCTCAACCGCTTCGCATATAGGCGAAGCATGTGAAAATCTTCCCTTCGCCTCGATGTATCCAGAGCCGTGGGGAAGATTGCCCAGGGGATGTGGACGAGCGTCCGCTTTTCCCCATCAACTCCGCAACTTTTCCAGCGCGGCATGGAGCCGTTTCACGCGCTCGCCGAACCCCGGGTCTTCGTCCGCCATCTGCGTGACCCGCTCGAGACTGTGAATCACCGTCGAGTGATCACGACCGCCGAACGTCGTCCCGATCTCCACGAGCTGCATTGCCAATAGCTCTCGCATCAGGTACATCGCGACCTGTCGCGGCACCGTGAGCGTCTTCGTGCGAGTCTTGGAGCGCAGCCCTTCAGAGGTGACGCCCCATTCACGCGCCACCGCGTCCTGAATCGTCTGCGTCGTGAGGGACGACCCAGATCCGGACGCTTCGCCAGCGCGCAGTTTGTCCCGCAGCGCCTCACGAGCCAGCTCGACAGTGATCTCGCGGTGCTTGAGCGAGGCATACGCGAGGAGCTTGATGATCGAGCCCTCGAGCTCACGCACGTTCGATCGAACGTTCTCGGCGATGAACCGCACGACGTCCTCCGGCATCGTCGTCTCGAGGTGATCGAGCTCCGCCTTCTGCCGAAGGATGGCGATACGATGCTCGAGATCCGGCAGCTCGACATCCGCGACCATCCCCCACTGGAAGCGGCTGACGAGTCGTGCTTCGAGACCGGGAATCTCGGACGGTGGACGATCGCTCGTGAGCACGATCTGACGACCAGCTTCGTAGAGCGCGTTGAAGGTGTGAAAGAACTCTTCCTGCGTCGCTTCCTTGCCCTTCAGGAACTGCACGTCGTCGACGAGCAGGAGGTCCGTCTCGCGAAAGCGGCGGCGAAACTGATGCGTCGTGCGATTCTGAATGGAACCCACCAGCTCATTGGTAAACTGTTCGGTTCCGATAAAAGTGATGCGCGTGTCGGGCTTTCTCGCCAGAAGCTCGTGCGCGATCGCTTGCATGAGGTGCGTCTTACCCACCCCAGTGTCGCCGTAGATGAACAGCGGGTTGTAAACTCGCGCCGGCGCCTGTGCTACCGCATGAGCCGCGGCCGCCGCGAGCTCGTTGGACTTCCCGATGACAAAGTATCGGAAGGTGTAACGCTCACTTAAAGGTGGCGTGTAGCTGCTTCTATCCTGACCACCCGCAGGCTCACGCTGGGTCGGCGGGGGCGCAACGAAAAGGTCCATCTGCGGCCGTGCTTTCCGCTCCTCGTTGACGCGAAAAACGACCGAGAGCGGATGGCCGAGTGCTACCGGCGCCAGGCTGGCGAGAAGGTCCGCGTGCTTCGACTCGTTCCAGTCGGCGGCGAATTGATCGGGGGCGCCCACGTAAATCGTACCCTCATCCAGCGCCAATGGCTCGGTTGGTTCGAGCCAGGTCCTGAATGTCTGGTCGGGCAACTCCTGGCGAGCTCTTTCGAGGAGACGCGACCAGGTTTCCTGCGGGGTGAGGGTCATGGCTGCGATGTGGAAAACTCGGCGGGGGGAGCGAAGCTAGACCAGCCCAATCGAAATTGCAATCGCCTGACAATCGACCCGCGACCATGCTCATTTTGCCACCCGCGGTGGCTTGACCCAATGTCGCTGTGCCAGATACGTTTACCGGTCTTCGCCGAATTCTTTACGACTGCAAAGTGGAGTAGCTATGGGTAAGCCGACGTACCGTCCCCGCAACAAGCGACGCATTCGCACGCACGGATTTCGTGAGCGAATGTCGACCAAGTGGGGGCGCGAAGTTCTGAGCCGCCGCCGCAAGAAAGGACGCAAGCGCCTCACCGTTCAGCTTCCCACGAAGTACGCCGGCGCCTGAGTCGTCGCCCTCGCCTGCGCGTCGCCGCTTTCCGCGGCGGCAGCGGCTGACGCGCGGAAGTGACCTGCGCGCGGCGGCGCGCGAGGGCCGGCGATTTCGAGGTGGGTTGTTCGACGTGCGGGTCGCCGTTAGGCCAGACGGCCTGTCGCGAGTTGGATTCGTGGTTCCAAAGTTTGGGCAGTCGGCGGTCCGTCGTAACCGACTCAAGCGCGTGTTGCGTGATTTGACGCGGGTTCGACTCCTTGGATCGTTGCGCGACGCTGGGTCAGGGCTGGGTATGGATATCGTGATGCGCGCACTGCCACGCGCCTATCGCGCGTCAGACGAGGAAATCCGCGCGGCGTTCGACGAGTTGCGTCAGCGGCTGATGCGCTTCCTCGAATCGCAAGACGACGCGGCCGAGAATACCGGACCGATTGCCGGTCGCCGCGAGTAGTAAGGGAATGCGAACGCTCCTTATCCTCGCTGTACGGGGCTACCAGGTGAGCCTCGGCCAGCTCCTCCCGCCCTCGTGTCGTTATTTTCCGAGTTGCTCCGCGTATGCGATCGAGGCAATCGGCAAGCATGGCGCGGCGCGAGGAGCGTGGCTCGCAATTCGACGTATTGGCCGATGCCACCCGTTCCGACCGGGCGGGTATGATCCCGTTCCTTAGCTGCCAGAGACACACCTCTCGATTGCATGGATAGAAGAACTCTTCAGGCGCTTCTGCTCAGTGCGCTCGTCATCGTGCTCACGCCCATTCTCTTCAGGACCCTGGGCTGGAGAGGAGCCGCGCAGACCAGCGCGCCAGTAGACACGACCCGGGTCGGGCCGCCGCCAGCCAGTGCAAGCGCCGCACAACCAACTGCGCCAGCTCAGCCGACCGTCGTTGCCCAGCCTGTGCCGGCTGGACGGCCCGCTGGCGACACCACGTCCATCTCGCTTCCAAAGGTCCGCTATACCTTCGCGACGTCTGGTGCGGCGCCGGTTGGGATCGCCCTCGACGCCTATCGGAATCTCGGCCCGGCCCGTGCCACGCAGCCGAAGGCAACTCTCGTCGCGAATTTGACGATGAGCGCGGCAGCGGCTCAGCCGCTTCTTCGGTATCGCGTCGTGGCTGGAACGGATACGATCGCCCTCGACACCGTCGCCTTCCGCGTCGAACGCACCGGCAACAACATCGTCACGTTCACCAGCGCCGCACCAGCGGCCGTCATTCGATACGAGTTCGCTAACGACGGTTATCTCGCGAGCGTGACCGGGCAGGTGAGTGGGACCGCGAGCGCACCGACGTATCTGCTCGTGGATCTGCCGTTCACGCTGAAATCGCATGAAGCCGACACGCTCGACGACGAGCGGCACCTGGCCTACGGCTACAAGCCCGAGCACGACGACGTGAAGAGCGTCGCGTTCACCAAGCTCGATCCAGCCATCGTTCGCACCGACAGCGGCCCACTGACGTGGGTCGCGACTCGTAATAAGTATTTTCTTCTCGCCCTCCTCGCGCCGACGCCCGCGTCGTCGTTCACCGCGCTCCGTATGCAGGGCGGCCCGCGATTCAACAAGCTCGCTCCGATCGCGCATGCTACGGCCGTCCAACCGTTACACGACGGACGATTCGCATTCGACGTCTACGCGGGTCCGCAGGCGTTCACCCAGCTGCGCACGATCGGGCACGATCTGGAGAACGTGAATCCGTATGGCGGCTGGATTCCCGGCGTTCAACCGTTCGCGGCGATCTGCATGCGGATCCTGCTCTGGATCAAGCAGACGTTCAATGTCTCGTACGGCTGGGTGCTGATCATCTTCGGCATCAGCGTCCGCCTGCTGCTCTGGCCACTGAACCAGAGCGCCATGCGATCGAGCCTCAAAATGCAGCGGCTGCAGCCGGAGCTGCAGGAAGTCCAGAAGAAATACAAGGCTGAGCCGGAGAAGCAGCGCGAGGCGCTCGTCAAGCTCTATCAGCAGCACGGCATGAGTCCTTTCAGCCCGGTTATGGGTTGTCTCCCGATGCTGCTCCCAATGCCTGTGCTGTTCGCGCTGTTCTTCGTCTTTCAGAACACGATCGAATTCCGCGGGGTGAGCTTCCTCTGGTTGCCCGACCTCTCCCTGCGTGATCCGTTCTACATCATGCCGATTTTGATGGGCATCTCGATGTTCGTACTGTCCTGGATCGGCATGCGCGCCACGCCGCCGAACCCGCAGACGAAGATGATGAGCTACATGATGCCGGCGGTCATGACGATGGTTCTGCTCAACCTCGCCTCGGGCCTCAATCTCTATTACGCCGTGCAGAACATTGCCGCATTGCCGCAGCAGTGGATGCTCACGCGCGAGCGAATGAAGGCTGCGCCCCCGCCCGTGGCGACCACACCGGCACCGCTCAGGGGCAGGCGAGCCGCCACATAGGGCGGCGGAACGCGAATCGAGGAGCCGATGAAGGTCACGTACATCGGACATGCAACTCTGCTCATCGAAATCGGCGCCGTTAGGCTCCTCACGGATCCGAATTTCGATCGGAAGCTTGGCGGGTTCCTGCCCCGAGTCTCACCGCCAGGTATTCCGCTCGACAAGCTGCCCCGGCTCGACGCGCTGCTGCTCACGCATGCGCACGCGGATCATCTGTCCTTCGCTTCCCTGAGCGCGCTGCCGCCGGAGATTCCACTCTACGCTCCGCCGGTCATCGCCGACTGGCTCCGGCATCGCGGCTACCGAAACGCGGAAGCGCTCGCCCCCGCGAGCTCGGTCGCGATCGGTGACGTGCGGGTCCATGCGGCGCTCGCGACCCACCATGGCAATCGGTACGGCTTCGATCGGTGGCGGAGCGCCGCGAACATGTATCTGTTCGACGACGGCAGCGAGTCATGCTTCTTTGCCGGCGACACGGCGCTCATGCCGCACACACATCATCTGGTCGAGAAGACGCTGGGTGCGGCCGGACGTCAACTGGATGTCGCGCTGCTGCCGATTGGTTACGCGCCATGGTGGAAGCAATCGGGCTTTCGCCGCGGCCATCTGACGCACGAAGACGCGCTCACCCTTTTCGAGCGCCTCAACGGCCGCGTGCTCGTTCCCTATCACTGGGGCACCTTTCAGCACGTGACGGCTAGCGCGCACGACGCGATCAACCGCCTCATCGAGCGGCTCGAATCGCACCACCTGCGCCCCGCCGTGCGCATTCTCCAACCTGGCGAAAGCCTGGAGCTTGCCGCTCATCGTGGCGGTCCGCGGCGTCGCGCTGTAGATCGGGCGCTCGATGAACCAGGTCGTGGCCCGACCGGCGACGGGCGCGTCGGGGCAAGCTCGCCTCCGCAATGACCGCGGTAAGCGCGTCCGCTGCGGCACTGGCGGGCGCGGGAGACACAATCGTAGCGACAGCCACACCACCGGGTCGCGGAGCGCTGAGCGTGATACGGGTCAGCGGTCCGCGAGCGCACGTAATTGGCCGCCTGCTCTGCGCTCGCTGGCCAGGCCAGCCTCGTCAGGCAGCGCTCACCGGCGTCGCGGACCGCCGGGGCGAGCGATTGGATGAAGCAGTGGTCGTGCGCTACGACGCACCCGCCTCGTTCACGGGCGAAGACTCATTCGAGCTCTCCACCCATGGTGGGTTCGTCGTTCCGACGACGATCGTTGCCGCGATCATCGAGGCTGGTGCTCGGCTCGCCCACGCTGGCGAGTTCACGCGCAGGGCACTCCTCAACGGCAAGCTCGACATCCTGCAGGCCGAGGCGACCGCCGATCTCATCGCAGCCGGCTCGAGAGCCGCGCAGCGCGTGGCACTGCATCAGCTCGATGGGGGACTCTCGCGCCGAATCGGAGCGCTGCGCGATCGCGTTCTCGAGATCGAGGCGTTGATCGCCTACGACATCGACTTTCCGGAGGAGGACGATGGCCCAGTCGCGCCAGCCAGAACGCTTGGCGCACTGGACGCGCTGGAGGATTCCCTGCGCAATCTGCTGGCGACCGCCCGCGGAGGCGAGCTGGTTCGCGAGGGAGCACTCGTCGTTCTCGCTGGCGAGCCTAACGTGGGCAAGTCGTCGCTGTTCAACGCGCTCCTCGGACGCAGCCGCGCGATCGTCACGCCGATTCCAGGGACGACGCGTGACGCACTCGAGGCGGTGATCGATGCCGAGCCCTGGCCCATTCGCCTCGTGGACACAGCGGGACTTCGATCGGCGATGGATCTGGTCGAACAGATGGGCATAGAGATGAGCGAGTCGTACGTGCGCCGTGCGTCCGTCGTGTTGTGCTGCGGCGAAGACGCGGCGTCCATCCAATCGGCGGCGGCAGCCGTGACAGCCGCGGGCGAGGCGGAGACGGAATCACGCGCGCTGGTGCTCGTCCGAACCAAGAGCGACCTCGACGGACCCGAAACCGACGTTCGGGCGTTGGTCGCCGAGCTCGGCGCCCGTTCGGGGGTAACGGTGAGCTCCGCGACGGGCGCGGGAATTCAGGATCTGCTCAAGACGATCGGTGATGTGCTGAGCGCCGATGTCGGCGCGCCCGAGCTGGACGCGCCGGTGTTGACACAGACTCGTCATCAGGTGGGAATCGCGACGGCGCTGGAGGAGTTAGGACAGTTTCGCCAGGCGTGGCGGGATGCATCGCTACCGGCGACAATCGCAGCGGTGCATCTCCACTCGGCCGCCGAAGCACTCCGCGACCTCATCGGTGGAGTCGATACCGAAGACATTTTGGACGAGCTGTTCCGACGATTCTGCGTCGGCAAATAGCTCCGCGTCAGGAAGCGTTGCGACCTTCCGTGGTGACCTGACGCCAGATCTCGTCGGCAAGCCACTCCAGTCGGTCGCGCGCGTAAGCGAGCTCGTTGGCAGGAAGGGTGGCGGCGTGATTCGACAGATGTCGTGACAGCTGAATCATCTCGTCGAGCAATTCGCGCAAGACGACGTTCCGACGTCGCTCGCTGGATGACTCAGGCACTGACCGCGGCGCTGTGGGCGTACGCGGAGAGCTCGAGATCGCTCGCCCGCACAGCCCAGGCGAGTCCATGGGCATCGATACCGGCCTCGCACAACTTGGCGCCGAGGAAATACCCGCTTCGCTCGGGCAGCAAGTAGCGACCGTCAACCGTGCGAGCCTCGTCGCTCATTCCGCCAGAGAGATATCGCAGCCGCAGACCGAGGGCAGCGCGATCGAGATCGGGGGCAACGGCGCGCGCGATGATCGGCTCGAGCTCGCGAATGCGTGCATACTGACGGCGTTCGTAGCCGAAATATTCCCACGCCGCGTGGCCAGGGCTCACCGCGCGCGAGAGCTGCACGGCGAGTCCTTCGTTCATCAGCAGCTCGCGCAGCGGCACGCGACGACCGGTATCCCAATACGAATAGTCGCCACCGTCGCGCGCGATGAAATCGCGGAGAACGCTGCGGCTCGTTGGCGAGGTGTAGCGCACGACATGTGCGTACTCGTGAGCGAGCCAGAGCGGTACGAGCTCCGGATCCAGGCCGAGCCCTTCGGTCTCCTCGTTCGTGACGCCGGTGAAATGCTCGAGGCAAACAAACGCCGTGCCTCGTCCGCGAACGACCAACTCTCCCGCATTGGCGGCGCCGACGCCGACCATCAGCACGATGTCGAGGTCGACGTCGGTGGCGAGCAGCGACGCGCATCGCTGCTCGGCATCACGAGCAAGCGCGGCGACATCGGTGCGCTCCAGCATTCCGCGCAGATCCCGGCGATCGGCGTGGACCGTGGCGTTTACAACATCTCTAAAGTGGGGGCCGTCGGGATCGACGACGTAGTTGTTCCAATACGCCTCGAGAAGACGGCGGTGTGCGGCAAAGTAGCGGTCGTATGCGGCGGCTCGGTCGGTGCTCTCGAGAATGGAAAAGAAATCGGGCAGCAGGTTAATCAGCATCTCGACCAGAGCGCGGGAAGGCGGCGCGGCGGCACGAAGGACGCGGAAATGATAGTTGTGGCCCGTAGGCCGAACAAGAGTGCGTAGAGAGGAACTAGACAATACAAGCGCGCGGCCGAGAGCGCCGGGAATCACGCAGCGGAAATATCGCACGCCGAATGTGTTGCGAAGTCTCCCGAAGTGCTGATAGAACATGGCACGCTTCTTCCCTTTCGAGGGTTCAGCAGCACGCAACACATGGTTGGAGATGCACCATGACGACGCTTCAGCAAATCGACCTGCAGTGCCCGATCTGCGAAAATCGGTTCCGATCGCAGGCGGTAGTGTCGACGAATTCTTTCGGTGGAAAGCGCACCGATTTCCACGAGCGCGCAGCCGGTACGCAGCCGTTGCCGTACTTGATTCACACCTGCAGTCGCTGTGGCTACTCGGGCTCGGAACGCGATTTCACAGAGGAAGCCGACGTGTCACCCGTGCTCAAGGAGCGCGTGTGGAACGAGCTGGCGCCGTCGATTGCGACGGGACCAGTCTCGGGCTCCGAGAAGTACGAAGCCGCGGCGAAGGTGGCCGATTGGCAGGGGATGGAGCCACGACACGTCGCCGACTTGCTGCTGCGCGCGGCGTGGTGCTGCGTGGACGAGGGCGATATCGAAGCGGAGCGGTATTTCCGTCGCAAGGCGGGATGGAAGTTCGAGGAGGCGCTGCAAAGCTTCGACGGTGTTGCGCGGGATGAACGGGCGGTGTTGACCTATCTCGTTGGCGAGTTGTGGCGGCGAGTTGGCGACGCGAAGCTATCCGCGGAGTGGTTCAACCGTGTGGCTTCGGAGGTGGTGGATGCGCACACGCAGCAGTGGGTCATCGACGCCGCGCGGCAGCAGCGCGACTGTCCGCGAGAGTGGTTCGGCTGATTTTGCGGGTGTGGGTGGTGCGGGCGTGGGGTGGTAGTGGGGTGGGTTCGAAGACAGGAAAGGGGCGCCAAGCGAGGCGCCCTTTTCGTTGAGCGTTATGCGTTGTGCGTTGAGCGTTTTCTTAATCGCACCACTCACCACGCGCCACGCTCATCGCGTCCCGAACAGCCGATCCCCTGCGTCCCCGAGACCAGGCATGATGTACCCCTGGTCATTCAACGCCCGGTCGAGTGCCGCGCAGTAAACCATGACATCGGGATGACTCGTCGCCAGGCGCCGCACCCCTTCCGGCGCCGCGACGAGACAAAGAAAGCGAATCCGCGTTGCACCGGCACGCTTCAACGAAGACACCGCCGCCACCGCGCTGCCGCCGGTCGCCAGCATTGGATCGAGAAGGAAAAAGTCCCGCTCGGCGGCATCCCCCGGCACCTTGAAGTAGTAATCGACCGGCTCGAGCGTGTCGTGGTTTCGATACAGCCCGATGTGCCCCACGCGCGCGCCCGGAACGAGACGATAGATCCCCTCGACCATTCCCAGCCCCGCGCGCAGGATCGGAACGAGAGTGAGCTTCTTCCCGCTCACCCGCTGACCGACCGTCGTCTCCAATGGCGTATCGACGGGCGCGGCCTCGAGCGCGAGATCGTTCGTCGCCTCGTACGCCATGAGCATGGCGATTTCGTCCACCAGCTCCTTGAAGATTTTCGTCGGCGTTCCGCGGTCGCGCAGAATCGTGAGCTTGTGCTGAATCAGCGGATGCGACACGATGCGCAGCGTCGGATACGCGGGGGTGGTGTCCATGGCCGGGAAGCTACTAATTTCGCGCGAATGAAAGAATACCAAGCCGTGATCCTTCGCCTCACGCGCCATACGCACGACGACGAGGATGCACTCACCGATCTGCTCAACGAGCGCAGTCGGGGCGGCTGGGAACCGGCGTTGATGTCACAGGACGGTGTACGTCTGACCGTGATCTTCCAGCGGCCTAGCGGCGGCGAGCAATAACCCCTGCGCTCCGACGACACGGATCTCAGCGCAACCGAGCGGATCCTGGACGCCGCGGCGCGACGAATCGCGTCCGCCGGCGCGGCGGCGCTCGCCCTCAGCGACATCGCCCGCGACGCAAGAGTGAGCAAGGCGCTCATTCACTATCACTTCGCCGACAAAGAGTCCCTCCTCGCTCGACTCATCGACCATCTCGCGGAATGTTTGGTCGATCGCGAGCGGCGCGCACTGGCCCGATACACGGGCAAGCATGATCCCCTCGCCGTCGACGCGCTCTGGGAATGGCTCGACGGCGAGCTGCGACGTGGCGACATCCACGTTCTGCTGGAGCTCAATGCGTATCGTGGCGCGCAGGTCCAGGCCGCGGCGCGCAGGGCGGCGGCGCAGCGGCAGGCCGCCGCGGAGCAGACGGTCGCCGAACTGTTCGGGATCCTCGAGCTGACGCCACGGATCGAAAGCTACCTCCTCGCGACCGTCGTTGTCGCCTTCATCGACGGGCTGGCCGTCGCCTCGCGCGTCGAAGCCGACGCACCGCCGGCCTCACCGAGTCAACGATCGCCGCGTATTTCGTTCGACGTCTTCTGGCTAGCGATGCTGAGTCTGGCGGAGTGATGGTGCACACATGAGCTTTCGGGTGGTGATGGTCCGGCCGAGGTGAGTGCCCGGCGGTGTCATCGTTCCCGAAATCAGCTTCAAGTGTCTCCCCCGACGCGTCCCGGCTTGCTCATACGCCTAACGAGAACCGTCGCCCTGCTCATCGTGCTCGCCTGGCTCGTGTCGCTCGTCGCCGTCTTGTTCTGGGAGCGGCGCGACGACGCGCGGCGCGCCGATGCCATCGTGGTGCTTGGCGCGGCGCAGTACGATGGTCGCCCCTCTCCCGTGCTCCGGGCCCGCCTCGATCACGCCCTCTCTCTGTGGTCGCTCCACCTGGCGCCGCGCCTCGTCCTCACCGGGGGCATGGGCGATGGCGATACGACCAGCGAGGCCGCCGTCGGCCGTCGTTACGCCGTGAAGCACGGCGTGCCCGACAGCGCCATCCTCATCGAGACGCGCGGACGCACGACCGCGGAATCGATGCAGCGCGTCGCCGCCATGATGGACACCGTGCACGGGCGCGAGGTCATTCTGGTCAGCGACCCATTCCACATGCTCCGCCTTACCATCCTTGCCCGACGCTTCGACCTCATCCCCCGCACCTCACCAACCCGGACGAGCCCCATCTCGGCAAGTACGAGCGAATCCTGGCGCTACGCCTTGAGCGAGTCGGTGAAGGTGCCGCTCACGATCTTGTTCGAGCATCCTGGCCGGTAGACCGGGCACGGCCGAGATCGAGCGCGGCTTGGAACCACTTCCAGTACTCCGTCGGCGCGCGCTCCGCGATGTCGTTGTGGCCAGCGTTGGAGACGAGCAACAAGCGTCCTTTCACGGCAGCGGCCTCGTAAACCTTCTGCCCCATCCTCGCCGACACGATGAGGTCCCGAAGGCCATGGGCGACCGAGACCGGCGTCAGCAGCTCACGAACGCGTGACTCGGTGTCGTAATGCACGCGCGAAACGAGGGGCCAAAAAAGCGAGAGCCCGGGCACGGCCATGCGTCTGGCCATGTCGCGGGCCGAGGTGAATGGCGACTGAAGCACCAGCGCGTTCGGAGACGATTCGGCGGCCAGCTCGGTCGCGATCGCGCTCCCGAGCGAGTGCCCGAAATACGCGACGCGCGTATCGGAAATGCTCAACTCCTGCCTCACGAAAAGCCGCGCTGCACGGGCATCACGGGCAGCATTCGTGTATGTTGGCCGGCCGACAAGGCCGTCGTAGCCGCGCAGTTCGGGCAAGAGGACCGCGATACCCGCTGTCCTCGACGCCGTCTGCGCCCACGGGATGAGTAATCGCGCAAGATCGGCGTTCCCGTGAAATGCGATGAGCAGCCGATCCGACCGATCGAGCTCGCCGACGACAAACGCAAAGAGCTCGGTACCGTCATCGGCGCGGTATGAGACCTGCCGCACTCGTTCACCACCGGCGCGCCGTGCCGCGATGTCCGAGACTGGCGGGGGCTGAAAGGCGATGCGCTCCTGATTCAGCCAGAGCAGGGCGACGACCAGGACGTACACCGCGGCCACGATCAGCACGACGATCAAGAGCACTTTACAAAATGCTGAGAACGGCCGAGTCTGCGCAGGGTTCCTGACCAGTGCCGAGGAGTGCAATTTACGCGGATGCGCATCCCAATCGAAACCTTTCGTCTGCCAAATGGCCTGTTCGTGACGCTGTCAGAGGACCACACGGCGCCGATTGTCGCCGTGAACCTCTGGTATCACGTCGGCTCGGCGAACGAGCGTCCCGGACGCACCGGCTTCGCCCATCTGTTCGAGCACATGCTCTTTCAGGGATCGGCCGACGTCAGTGCAAACGAGCACTTCGAGCTCATTCAACGTGCTGGCGGCACACTGAACGGTTCAACCTGGCTGGATCGCACGAACTACTTCGAGACCGTCCCCTCGAATCAGCTCGAGCCCGTCCTCTGGCTGGAGGCCAACCGGATGGGCTGGCTGTTGCCCGCGATGACACAACAGAAGCTCGACACCCAGCGTGACGTCGTGAAGAACGAACGGCGCTGGTCGGTGGACAACCAGCCGTACGGTACCTGGTGGGAGCGACTGCCAGCCCTGGTCTTCCCCGAGGAGCATCCATTTCATCATTCGCTCATCGGGTCCATGGCCGATCTGGACGCAGCCAGTCTGGAAGACATCAAGCATTTCTTCGCGACGTACTACACCCCGGACAATGCCGTGCTGTCGATCGCGGGCGACTTCGATCCGGCGGAAGCCCGAGCGCTGGTCGCGAAATACTTCGGTGGCATTCCAGCGGGGCGAGGAAGGCCTGCACTGCCGGACATGACAGTGCCCGTGACCTTCGGCGGCTGGAAGCGACTAGTCGTCGAAGACGAGGTCATGCTGCCACGGCTCTTCCTCGCGTTTCGATCTCCGGTGTTCGGCTCGGAGCAGTACTACGCAGCCAGCGTATGCTCCGCGATTCTCGGATTGCGCAAGGGAAGTCGCCTCTATCGACGACTCGTCCGGGAGCGACAGGTCGCCGCCGAGGCCCAGGCATTCACCTACGACCTCACGAAAGGAAGCGACCTGCTCGTTGTGGACGTGACAGCGCGTCCATCCGTGAGCGCGGAAGCGCTCGAGCGGGAAGTGGCCGACGAGATGGACCTCTTGTTCCGCGACGGCGTGACCGAAGAGGAGGTTGCCCGAGCCATTGCCCTCATCCAGACCGAGTTCGTCGCCGCGATGCAATCGGCGGGTGACCGCGCGGATCGTCTCTCGATGTTCGCGACGTATTTCAAGGATCCCGACCTCGCGAACCAACAGGTACGGAAATATCAGACGGTGACGGCCGACGACGTGAACGAGTTCATCCGCGAGCGCATGGGTGAGGATAACCGAGCCAGCCTGCTGTTCGTGCCGCGCGAGGAGAGTGACGTGACAGCCGCGCGCTCCGAGGAGATCGTGGCCGGGGTTGGATCGGTGGTGCCTCGATGACGACCAGCACTCTGGAGCGTGTGCCCCGACCCGCGGCCGGGGCGCCGCGACCGTACCAGTTCCCTCGGTTCGACCGCCGATCATTGCCTAACGGCTTGCGCTTGATCGTCGCGCCGATTCCCAAGCTTCCGCTCGCGAGCATCACGATGCTCGTCGATGCGGGCGCCGTCTCCGACCCACCAGGCCGTTCCGGCCTGGCCCAGCTGACGGCGAAGTTATTGCTCGAGGGCACGACCGCTCCCGACGGCACCGCGATCACCGATCGGTTCGAGCGACTCGGCGCGTCCATCGAATCCCATGCCGATTGGGATGTTGCCAGCGTGACGGTCACGACACTGACGGACAAGCTGCGCGAATCATTCGAGCTGCTCGGCGAAGTGTTGCGTGAGCCGGCGTTCAACCAGCGCGAAGTGGAGCGGCTCAAGGCAGAGCGCCGGGCCTCCCTGCTGCAGCTGCGCGCCGAGCCGCGCGGGCTGGCGGATGAGCTGTTCTCGCGGTTTCTGTATCAGAGCACCTCTCGTTACGCGCAGCCGGACGGCGGCGACGAGGCGACCGTCGCTTCGCTCACGCGCGACGAGGTCGCTCGCTTCTACCAGAAGCGATATTCGCCAGCGTCGATGACGCTCGTCGTCGCGGGTGACGTGCAGCCAGAAGACCTCGAGCGAAAAGCGAGCGATGTCTTTGGCGATTGGAGCGGCGGCCTGACGTCGTCGGCCTCATCGGCGGATGAGCCGGCGCGTCGCACGCGCGCGGTTCACATCGTGAATAAGCCTGACGCGCCTCAGTCGGAGTTGCGCATCGGTCACGTGGGCTTGCCACGGCGACATCCCGACTACTTTCCGGCCGTCATCATGAACGCCGTGCTCGGCGGCCTGTTCTCGTCGCGCATCAATCTGAATCTGCGTGAGGCGCACGGTTACACCTACGGCGCGAGCTCGTACTTCGATTGGCGCCGACAGAAGGGTCCCTGGCTCGTGGCGACCGCCGTCGCGAGTGAAGTGACCCACGCGGCCGCCGCCGAGGTGCTCAAGGAGATCGACCGCTTTCGCTCCGAACCGATCAGCGCGGACGAGCTGTCGCTCGCCACGAGCTACCTCGACGGTGTATTCCCGATTCGATTCGAGACGACATCTGCGATTGCGGGAGCGCTGACGGCAATGGTCGTCTACGATTTGCCGGACGATTGGTATGACGAGTATCGATCCCGGGTGCGAGCCGTGACGGCTGGTGACGTACTCACCGCGGCGGAGAGACATCTCCATCCGGACGCGCTACAGATGGTCGTGGTCGGAAACGCCGCGGCCGTCCGCGAGGGAATCGATGCCATGGCGTTCGGACCCGTGCAGGTCTACGACGTCGAAGGACGACCCGCATAACGATGGCCGGCGCCAAGCAAGGATCGCGGCGCGTCTATACCGGACGCGTCCTCAATCTCGACATCGATCAGGTCCGCTTTCCAGATGGCTCCACGGGCGAGCTCGAGATCATCCGCCACCCGGGCGCGAGTGCGATTCTCCCCTTCGTCAGTGACCCGACCGGTTCGGACCCGCAGATCCTGCTGATCAAGCAGTACCGGTACGCCGCGGAGGACTTCCTCTACGAGGTGCCAGCTGGCCGACTCGACCCTAACGAGTCGCCGCTGGACTGTGCCCGCCGGGAGCTCCTCGAAGAGACCGGCTGTACGGCCGAGCGCATCGAGCCGCTCTATACCTTCTTTACCACTCCCGGCTTCATCGACGAACGCATCCATGGATTCATGGCTACCGGGCTCACCGTTGGTGAGAGCAAACGGGAAGCTGACGAATTCATGACGCTCGAAACGATGACATTGTCGCGCTCGTTGGAGTTGATTCAGAAGGGCGAGATCCGCGACGGAAAAACCACCGTCCTGATCCTCTTCGCCGCGGGATTCCGAGCCGGACTCTAGTCGGTCACGTTGGTCGTTGGGCGGTGGACGGTAGCTCCCAGCTGATCACTGATCACCGATAAACCCACCGTGCCGCTCCCGTGTCGAACAGATAGGGCCGGCTCGGCCGCCCATCGCCCATCGCCATGTGTCCCTTGGCGCCGTCGCAAGGAGTGGACACATGACACTAGCGCGGAGCTCGCCAAGCTCCAGCTGATCTGTCGTAAATCGTTGTAATTCCGCGAATTAACATCGACTCCCGGAAGGCGTCTAATGGGGCATGTGGAATGCTTTAAGAGAAGGCGCGAGTTCCGAGGGGCATTGGCTGGAGCATCGAAGAGAAGCCCACATCGATTCAGGAACGTCGGATCGAGCCGCAGAGCAGGATCAAAGGGGGCATAATCATATGGCTGAAGTCGCATTCAAAAGGGCGCCGCTGCCCGGAACGTCTATTCGAGAGAAGCTCCGTACCGAGGATGACGCCACGGTGGTCACGGCGTTCCTTGGTGGCGAGGAGCGGGCGTTCCAGGAGCTGGTTGAACGATATCAGACAAGGCTTCTCAACTTCATCTATCGCACGATCGGTGATCGAGAGAAGGCGGAAGATCTCGTTCAGGAAGTCTTCATCCGCGTGTATCGGCACATCCAACGATTCGACCGGTCGAAGAAGTTCTCGACTTGGGTATACACCATTGCGTCCAATCTGGCCAAGAACGAGCTGCGAAATCGGTCGCGCAACCCGCTCGTGCTGTTCCAGACGATCAAGAACAGTTGGGAAGACGAGGAGCGGCCGCTGCAATTCGAAGACACGACCGCTCGGCCCGACGACCTGTATCGCAAGCGGCATCTCCGCCAGCTCGTCGAGGACACCGTGGCGAAGCTACCCGAGCATCATCGTCAGGTCTTCGTTCTGCGCGAGCTCGAGGGCAAGTCGTACGAGGAGATCGCGGAGATCACGGACTGCAATCTTGGAACGGTGAAGTCGCGACTGAACCGCGCACGAAACGCGTTCGCATCCATCATCGAGCCCTGGCTCGATTAAGAAAGAGCGGCAGGATAGAATGAAATCGAGCCGGCGCGGTTTTCCGCGCCGGCTCTTTTGTTGCCATAGTGGTGATCGAGCTCACTCCTGCCGTTGACCGTTCACAGTTCACTGATAACGGTGCACACCGTTCGCCTGAGACTGCGGCTCTTTTGCCCCTGGTCCTCGAGCAAACGGCAGAGTAACTCTGGAACCGCAGTTGAGCTGTCGGGTACCGAAACGCGAACCACTTACGCCACGAACTTCAGATGGACTGTCGCGAGTTTCGAGAAAATCACGTTGGCTTCGTCGATGACGTACTTCCAGCGGTGGACATGGAAGTGATGCATCGGCACGTCCGGTCCTGCACGCGATGTGCGCGTCATGACCTGGCGGTTCGGCGCTCTCTTCTGATCGTTCGAAATCTTGCGCCCATCGAGCCGTCGGCGGACTTCATGGCGAAGCTCAGCGATCGCATCGCTGCGCTGGAGAAGCCTGCTGATGACGTCGTTGGTCGGCCGACGTACAGCCTGACGACAGGCACATTCGCCGCGCTCGCCGCCGGACTCACGCTGTTCGCGTACGCTGCTCTCGAGGCGTCCAATCGCTTCGGTACGCCTCACATTCTGACGCTGCCGCCGGTCGTCGCGACCGCGCCGGCCACTTCGCTTCCGTCACTGAGCGGAACGGCGTACATGGCGGGGATCTCTACCGGAATGCCCCTCTGGCCCGCGGTATTGATGGCCGACGAGGCGCCCCAGAGTCTCGCCAACGTGGAGCTGCAGCAAGCCGCGCTCCGATAGCCCGGATTCGGCAGAAAGCGAGACGCCGCGGACGCGACCGCGGCGTCTTTCTTTATATTCTGCGCATGCCCGCCGTCCCCGCTTCCGCCGCACAGAAAGCGCTTCGCACCGCGCTTCAGAGCAAGGTCTTCGACCCTGTCTACTATCTCTACGGCGCGGAAGATTACCTGAAAGACGAAACGCTGCGACAGATCATCGAGGCGGCCGTCGATCCCGCGACGCGCGACTTCAATCTCGAGATCCTCCGCGCCTCCGATGTCGATGGCGGCGCGCTCGGCTCGCTCCTCGGAACACCGCCGATGATGGCCGAGCGTCGGGTGGTCGTCATTCGAGATGTGGCGTCGCTAAAAAAGGAGGCACGCCGCGCTCTGGAGAATTATCTCCAACGTCCCGCGACAGACATCGTGCTCGTTCTGCTCGCCGTCGCGGGAAGCAAGGAAGACCGGTCGCTCATGGAGCGAAGCACGGCAATTGAATTCGAGCCGCTCTCCGGCTCGCGCGTCCCGAAGTGGATTGCTTATTACGCGACGCACGACCTGAACTGCGAGATCACGGACGAGGCGATCGCGCTGCTCCAGAGCGCTGTCGGCACCGAGCTCGCGCAGCTGCGCATCGAGCTGGACAAGCTCGCCAGCTACGTCGCCGGCGAAGCGGGGCGGACCATCGACGAGCAAGCCGTATCGGCCATCGTCGGCGTTCGGAGAGGAGAGACGTTAGGCGATCTGCTCGATGCCGTGGCGCAGCGCAACGCGGCCGTAGCGCTCGATCTCCTGCCTCACGTGCTGCAGCAGCCCAAGACGAGTGCCGTCACCATGGTCATGGCGCTGGCGACCCAGACGCTCGCGCTGGCGTGGGGGCGCGCATCGCGCGACGCCGGAGCTCCGCCCCACCGAATGGAGAATGAATTCTATGGCTTGTTGAAGGAGTCGGGCTCGAGTTATACCGGCCGGAGCTGGGGCGATGCGGTCCGCGCGTGGGCGCGCGCGCTAGATGCATGGACGCCCGCGGAGCTCGACGACGCGCTCGCCGCGCTGCTCGCGACCGACGCGGCGCTCAAGGAATCACGGGTCTCCTCCGATGAGCAACTTCTACAGTCGCTCATTCTGACACTCTGCGCGCCTGGTCGTTCACGATCGCGGCGAGCGGCATGATGGCGCCCCGAGTCGCGATCGCCGCGGGGTTGCTCGCGGTATTGCTTTCGATGCGCGGCGCCGCACAGACACCGGACAGCGCCGCCAAGCAGCATCCCGCCGTCGATCCCTCCGACTCGTTGTACCTGCGGGCGCGGGGCCTCGTGACGGGTGGAAACGGCGCGGCCGGCCGTGCATTGGTGGACTCGGCCCTTGCCGGCGCGACAGTCGGCACGAACGATTATGCGACAGCGCTCTATTGGCGCGGCGCACTCGCATCCACGGCCGCCGACGCCGAGCGCGACTATCGGCGCGTGATCGTCGAGTATCCCTTCTCGCCGCATTCCGGCGATGCTCTGATGGCACTCGCGCAGCTGGAGATGGCACGTGGGGATCGCGATCCCGCCATCGATCACCTGCGGCGCTTTCTGCTCCAGCGGCCTAACGATCCGGATCGGGTGAGGGCTGGAATCTGGCTCGGCCGGCTGCTCCTCGAGGAAAACCAACTGTCGAAGGGATGCGCCGTGCTCCTCCGCACGCGCGCTTCGTTAGGCGACACGGCGGTCGAAACGCGGAATCAGGTCGACTACTATGCGTCCCGTTGCGACGGTGTGGACACGACCGCACCACCGCCCCGCGCGCCCCGATCTGACACGACCCAGGCGCGTCACAAAGTCTCGGCTCCCGACACCACAACGCGTCGCAAAGTCTCGCCCCCCGATACCGCAACGCATCACAAAGTCTCATCCTCCGCGCCCCCCGTGCACTCCGCGCCCCCCGCGTCAGTGCCGTCCTCCGCGCCCTCTGTGCACTCCGCGCCCTCCGCGTCAGCGAAGCGCTTCACCGTCCAGGTAGCCGCCTACGATACCCGACAGTCGGCCGAGCAGCTCGTCGAGAGGCTCAAGGGCCGTGGAATCGTCGCTCGACTCGTCGAGAGTGCGAGCGCTCCCTATCGGGTGCGCATTGGCCACTACGCGACCGACGCCGACGCGGCCGCCGCGGCCCGCGAGCTCAAGGACAAGGGAATCGTCGGCTTCGTGACCACCACCGACAACGAGCGCGCGCGACCATGAGCGGCGTCGGCCAGGCGGCCACGCCGCTGATGCAGCAATACCGAGAGATCAAAGCACGCCACCAGAACGCGCTCCTGTTTTTCCGGATGGGCGAGTTCTACGAGATGTTCTACGACGACGCCGAGATCGCGTCGCGCGTCCTCGGACTCACGCTCACCTCGCGAAACAATGGAGGCGCCGCCGATGTGCCCCTGGCTGGCGTCCCCGTCAAAGCGCTGCAGGAGTACCTGCGACGACTCGTGCAGATGGGATATCGCGTCGCCATCTGCGAGCAGGTCGAAGATCCGAAGTTGGCCCGTGGCATCGTCAAACGGGAAGTCGTGGAGACGATCACCCCGGGCGTCACCTTCGCCGACGAGCTGCTCGAGGGAGCGCGCAACAACTTCATCTGCGCCCTCTGGGCAGCGCCGCGGTCGCGCGACGGACTGGCGAACGCCATCGGCGTCGCCGCCGCTGATGTCTCGACCGGCGAGCTCCGGCTCTGCGTCACCCACGCCGCCGAGCTGGACGCCGTGCTCGCTCGTTATGCGCCGCGCGAGATTCTGCTGCCGCAGGGATCCGACCTGTCCCTTCCGCCGTCCCGCGCCGAGGCGATGATTACCGAGCGTGACGCGTGGGAGTTCGACCCCGACGTTGCCGCGGACGATCTCACGCGACAGTACCGCGTCCAGACGCTGGAAGGACTGGGCGTCGGGATCGCCGAGCGCCCAGCGGTTGCTGCCGCCGGCGCGCTCCTCCGGTATCTGCGCGAGCTTCAACCTGCTGGTGTACCGCAGCTCGCACGCCCGGGCGTGGACCGCGCGGCGGGGCTCATGCCCCTCGACGAGATGACGCGGCGAAACCTGGAGCTCGTCGAATCGCTGCGCGGCGGCGGCCCGGAAGGGACGCTCCTGTCCGTGCTCGACCGAAGCGTCACGCCGATGGGAGCTCGGCTGCTCCGGCAATGGGTGCTCGCGCCGCTCACCGATCGGTTGGCCGTCGAGGAGCGCCTGCAGGCGGTCGCGCTACTCGTGGACGATGGAACGAATCGTCAGGCGCTCCGCTCGGGGCTCGACGGGGTTCGCGACGTCGAGCGGCTCGGAACCAAGGTCGCGTCCGGCCGGGCGAGCCCCCGCGAGCTCGGCGCCCTCGGCGCGTCGCTCGCGCGGCTGCCCGAGGTCGAAGCAATCGTTAGGCAGCTCCGCCGAAGCGCCGCGTCGTCGCTCCTCGATCGCCTGCTCGGCGAGTGGGACGATTGTGCCGCGGAAGCACAGGCGATCCAGACGATGATCGTGGAGCGGCCACCCCTGTCCATCGGTGACGAGCCAACGATCTGTACCGGTGTAGATGAGGAGCTCGATCGCCTGCGCGCCCTGCGCGACGGCGGGAAAGACGCCATCGCCAACATCCAGTCTTCGGAGCGCGCGCGGACTGGCATCGCCTCGATGAAAGTCGGGTTCAATAAGGTATTCGGGTACTACATCGAGGTCACGAGATCGAATCTCCATCTCGTACCCGCGGACTATCAACGACGTCAGACGATCACGAACGGCGAGCGCTTCGTCACGCCGGCGCTGAAGGAATACGAAGAGACGATTCTCACCGCCGGCGAGCGCATCGAGGCGCGTGAGCGGATGCTGTTCGAATCGCTCCGCACGAAGGTGGGAGCGCGGATCGCGGCGCTCCAGTGCGCCGCTCGCGCCCTCGCCCTGCTCGACGTCGTCGCCGCGCTCGCCGAAGTGGCGGCGCGGGAGGGATACACGCGTCCGACATTGAGCGACGAATACACCCTCGACATAACGAGCGGCCGGCATCCGGTGGTCGAACGAATGATGCCGCGCGACAAGTTCATACCTAACGACGTTCGGCTCACGGACGATGCGCGGGTCATCATCCTCACGGGCCCGAACATGGCCGGCAAATCCACGATTCTGCGCCAGGTGGGACTGATCGTGCTGATGGCGCAGATGGGGAGCTTCGTGCCCGCGTCGTCGGCGCGCATTGGACTGGTCGATCGGGTGTTCACGCGCGTCGGCGCGAGCGACAACCTCGTGCGCGGACAATCGACCTTCATGGTCGAGATGTCGGAAACGAGCGCGATCCTGCATTCGGCGACGGAGCGGAGTCTCGTGCTGCTCGACGAGATCGGACGGGGGACGTCCACCTACGACGGCGTCTCCATCGCCTGGGCGGTGAGCGAGCATCTCCACGATCGAACGCGGTGCAAGACGATCTTTGCGACTCATTATCATGAGCTGACGCAGCTCGCGCAGGACCTCGGCGCGGTGCGGAATTTCAACGTGGCGGTCCGCGAAGTGAACGACGACGTGTTGTTTCTTCATCGCTTGCAGCCGGGCGGCGCCGATCGCTCGTACGGCATCGAAGTCGGACGTCTCGCGGGCCTCCCCACGGCAATCCTCGACCGCGCTCGGGATGTCCTGAAGGTCCTCGAGGGCGAGCAGCTGGCGTTGAGCCGGCGGAATGAAGGCCGCGCGAAGGAAAACGTCTCGCCGCTCGATCAGCTCGGTTTGTTCGCCGCCCCGCGGAATCCCGTCGTGGAGCGGCTTGCCGGTCTCGACACGGACGCGATGACGCCGCTGCAGGCGCTATCGTTGCTCGCGGAGCTCTCTCGCGAAGCAAAGCGCTCGTGAGGGACGGACGAGCCTCTTACATTCCTGTCTATGAAAGGCGTAGTCATCAACAGCGGCCAAACAGGATATCCACACTTCCGATCGCTGGCGTTCGCCGTCGCGGCGGTCGCCATGGTCGCGACCGCCTGTGTCGACAAAGAGCAGTCGGAAAAGATGGCGAAGACGTTCGAGGCCGGTCCGCAGCATCCGGACGAAGCTCCAAAGATGCTCAACAAGGAGCTCCCATTTCACTATCCGCCGGCGCTCTTCGCGAAGAAGGTGCAGGGCAACGTCACGCTCCGGCTGTTCATCGATCGCGACGGCCACGTGCGATCGGACTCGACGCAGGTCGTGGAGTCGAGTGGCTATGCGTCCTTCGACTCCGCCGCTATCAGGGGCTCGCAGGATCTGCAGTTCGTGCCGGCGAAAATGAAGGGCGAGCCGCTGGCGGTGACCATTCTCTTCCCGGTGTACTTCCGATTTCCCGGGGCACCGCCGCTGCCAGGAGACACGGTGTTGAAGAAGAAAGGGGCTAGGGACTAGTGGAGTGTAACCGAGATGTTGATAGCAGGCGATTGCCGGCCACCAGGCCAGAATTGGCATCTGTGCGAAGCTCATCACGGCCATGAAATCCCTTTATGCCAATTTTGGCCTGAAAGGCCGGCAATCGCCTGCTATCAACATCTCACATGGAGCCCACTAGGGACTACGGACTAGCGACTCAATGACGCGCAATCGCACCCCGTACGACAGTGTCCTCGAAACCATCGGGTGGACGCCGCTCATCCGCCTGAATCGTGTGACGCGTGGTGTGCGGACGCCGGTGTACGCCAAGGCGGAGTTCTTCAATCCCGGTGGCTCGGTGAAAGATCGCATCGGCATGCCGATCATCGAGCGCGCCGAACGTGAAGGACGGCTCAAGCCGGGCGGCACCGTCGTCGAGGGGACGAGCGGAAATACCGGCGTCGGGCTCGCGATTGCCGCGGTGCTCAAGGGCTATCGGTGCATCTTCACGATGCCCGACAAGATGTCGCAGGAGAAGGTGCGACTCCTCAAAGCCTTCGGCGCCGAAGTCATCGTCACTCCCACCGCCGTCCCGCCCGATCATCCGGACAACTACGTGATGATGGCGAAGCGGATCGCCCACGAGACGCCTAACGCGATTCTCGCGAATCAGTTCTACAACGACGCCAACTCGGAGGCGCATTACGCCACCACCGGTCCCGAGATCTGGGAGCAGACCGAGGGACGCGTCACGCACTTCGTCGCCGCGGCTGGCACCGGCGGCACGATCACCGGCGTCGGCCGCTACTTGAAGGAGCGCAATCCAGAGATCCAGGTCATCTCCGGCGATCCGGTCGGCTCCATCCTCGCCGAGATGTGGCGAAGCAAGGGGCACAGCAAGCCAGACGGGGCGCCGTACAAAGTCGAGGGGATTGGCCAGGACAAGGTGCCTGGTACCCTGGACATGTCCGTCATCGACGACTTCATGACGGTGACCGACAAGGAATCGTTCAGCATGGCGCGTCGCCTAACGCGAGAGGAGGGCCTCTTCGTCGGAGGATCATCAGGACTCATCGTCCACGTCGCCATGCACGTCGCGCGGCGGATCGATGACCCGAACGCGTGCCTCGTGACGATCCTGCCCGACACGGGCGAGCGCTACCTCTCCAAGCTGTACAACGACGAGTGGATGCGGGAGAATCAGCTGCTCGACGCGGACAAGACGACCCTCGCCAGTGTGCTCAGCTCCAAGCCGCCTACGGAGCAGCCGGTCTTGAGCGTCGGCCCGGGAACCACGGTCCGACAGGCGTTGCGCCTCATGTCACTGCACGACGTATCCCAGCTGCCGATCATGGATGGCGCGAACTGCGTCGGATCGGTGAGCGACTGGTCGCTGTCGGCGAAGAGCCTGGACAACACCAAGCTGCTCGATTCGACAGTCAGTGAGCTGATGGATCCCCCCTTCCCGATGGTCGACGCCCAGCAGTCGGTAGACGCGATCGCGAAGCTGCTCTCGAAATCCAATCCTGCCGTGCTGGTTCGCTCGAATGGCCACGTCATGGGAATCGTGACGCGGTCGGACATGTTGAGCTACTTGATGGCCAGGGGCTAGCTAGAAGTGGCTGGTGACTAGTGGCTGGTGAACCACCAACGACTGGCCACCAAGCACCAGCCACCAACCACCAACCACCAGTCGTCTTGAAGATTTCCGTTCTGATTGGCGGCACCTCCGCCGAGCGCGACGTGTCGCTCGCATCCGGCCTACGCGTTACCGAGGCGCTGCGAACGCGCGGCCACGACGTCGTCGCCATCGATACCGCTCGCGGGACACTGAGTCGTGAGGACGAACGGGCCCTCCTGGCGCGCAAGGTAGTCCAACCGACGCCGCCCTCTCAGGAAGAGCTCCGGCGGATGTCGCGCGAGACGCTGCCGCAAATGCAGCGCGTGTTGCCCGCATTGCGTGACGCGGACATCGTCTTCCTCGGTCTGCATGGTGGATCCGGCGAGGACGGAACCATCCAGGCACTCCTCGACCTCGCGGGAATTCCGTATACCGGAAGCGGCCATCTCGCGAGCGCTCTGGCGATGGACAAGGACCTCTCCAAGCAGCTCTTCGTCCGCAACGAGGTCCGCACGGCAGAGTGGGTGATGGCATCGCGCGAGGCAGCCGACAAAAGCAGCGGCGGTCGTGCCTTTCGTGAGAAGAGTCTCGGCGAGCTCGGACTTCCCGTCGTTGTGAAGCCGTCCAAGCAGGGCTCGACGGTCGGCCTGAGCGTCGTGAAAAAAGCAGAGGATCTCGCGCCAGCGATTGCCGAGGCGTTTCAATACGACGACGAGGTGATGATCGAACGATTCATCGCCGGCCGCGAGCTCACCGTCGGAATCCTCGGCGACGAGGCGTTGCCTGTTGGCGAAATCATCCCGAAGCACGAGATTTACGACTACGAGTGCAAGTACCAGGCGGGAATGGCTGTCGAGGAGTTTCCGGCGAAGATCTCTCGCGCGCAGACATCGGCAGTGCAGGAGCTCGCGCGTCGCGCATTTCGTGCGCTCAAGCTGCGTGGTTATGCACGTATCGATTTTCGGATGAGCGAAGAGGGGAGTGGAGAGTTCTACTGTCTCGAGGCGAACACGCTGCCGGGAATGACACAAACGAGCTTGATCCCGCAGGCCGCTTCGGCGGCGGGCATCGAATTCCCGGAGCTCTGTGAACGAATTGTGCGCATCGCACTCGATGCGCAGGGGAAGGGAGGGTAAGCCGATGCCGCCGCAAGTCGCCGGTCCGACCGCCGCACTCGCCGGAGTTCCGGCGGGACTGCAAGCACAGGGAGTATGGTCGGGCCGTCGCCAGATCTTTGTGCGTTTTGCCGCCGAAGCCGAAACGGCCACGATGTACACGGCCGAGGCGCTCGCCAACGAGCTACGTCGGACCGCTTTGCGATCGTCGTATCACTCGATTTCGATCTCCGGGCGCGATCCACTCTCGAACGTCGATTATATCTGCGCGGCGTTCGCCAAACCGCCGGTAGATCTGCCGGTGATGCTCGATACCGACGGCCAGCGGCCCGAAGCAATCGGCGCGCTCAAGAAGGTCGTCGGGTTGACCCAGGTCTCTCTCGACGGGTCCACTCTCGAGGCGTCGTCCGAGCGTGCGCTTCGCACACTGCACGCGGCTGCCGAAGCGGGAATGCAGCATGCACTCGTGTTGAGCTCGAGCGAGCAGACGAGTGACGCCCAACTCTTGAGGATCGTCGAGCAGGCGCGCGGCGTCAGCGGTGCCACCCAGATCGTGATTCATCCTCCGCCGGGAGTACCCGTGGATCGCGATCGACGCTGGATGACATTGCTCGAGCGCGCCGCTGCACTGCACGGCGATGTACGCTTTGCGCTGAAGCTGCCACCACCGACGGGAATGAGGTGACCAAAGAGTAGACGGCACGGGTTCACCCTTCGAGTCGTGACGGAACTCACCTCGCAAGGACGTGTCTTACGGTTAGTTTCGCATTATTGGGATGCGTGTCGCTGAGCGCCGCATCAGCAGATTTTTCCGGCCGAGCATCGAGCTGACTCGGCCATCGATGGCGGGATCATGAGCTACCCGGCGACGAACGAACAGGACTATCCGCGGATGACTTCCGCCGTGCAGGCGTTGATCGCGATCAACGTCGTGATCCTGTTCCTGCAGATGACCGTCGTTCCGCCGGCGGACATGCAGAGCGCGCTGGGCTTCAACTTCGCCGCGGCGCCGACGCACCTGTGGACCGTCGCCACGTACATGTTCGTGCACTACGGGCTCATGCACGTGCTCGTGAACATGTACACGCTCTACGTGTTCGGTCCGCGACTCGAGCACCTCTGGGGACCGAAGAAGTTCCTGGTCTTCTATTTCATGAGTGGGCTCGGAGGCCTGATCTGCTACACGCTGTTCTTCCGTGACAGTGGCTCGCTCCTCATCGGTGCGTCGGCGGCGATCTTCGGCGTGATGGGCGCGTACGCGCTGCAGTGGCCGAAGCAGGAAATGCTGCTGATGTTCGTCATGCCGATGCGCGTCATGACGCTGGTGCTCCTGCTCGTCGGCTACAATCTGGCGATGGGGCTCTTCGGCCTCGCCGGCGGCGGCGGTACCGACGTCGCTTACTTCGCGCACCTTGGCGGCTTCATCGTCGCCTGGCTGTACATGCGGACGCCGCCGAGCGTGAGCATCGATCAGCTCAGGCAGCGCATCTCGCAGGTTCCAGATTCCGACGATCCCCCGCGCGCCATCCCGCGCGCGCTGCCGCGCTCCCGCGAACGTGTAGAAGAGGTCGACGAGATCGTGGCGAAGAGCAAGGCCATCGCCGCCAAGCGCCCCGCCGCCGCGACACCGGCTCGCAAGCCGCCGTCTCGCGACCTCAAGGCCGAAGACGTGAATCGCGTGCTCGACAAGATCTCCGCCGAGGGGCTCGACAGCCTAACGAGCGAAGAGCGGAGTATTCTCGAGGAGATGTCGAGGCGACTGCAGAAGAGAGACTGATAGTTCCGGTAGAGGGTAGAGGGTTGGAATAAGGAAGGCCGACGGCGTTGCCGTCGGCCTTTGTGATTGATGTCATCCCGAGCGAAGCGAGGGATCTGCTTTTCCGCCCTTCCACCCGCTACCCGCTACCTACCCTCTACCAAAGAAAGTGCCCCCCGGGCTTTGCCGGGGGGCGAGTGCCGCCACGCCGTTCTCGCGGCGGCGATGGCCGGCGCAGAGTGCACCGGACCTTTTGGCAATATTGAGAGCGTACCGGGACCGCGCTAGGGTCAAGATGACCGCTCACGGATGCGAAGTTTTCGTGAGCGGGCACACGTCATTGGCAAATGAACAGAGCCGTAAAATTGGTAGGCCATCTCCATCTCAATCTCGACTCTGAAGCTCGACCCATTCGGCGCGTAGTTGGGCGAGCTTCAGATTCGAGAAGCAAGAGATGAGATCCGGCCTATCCCGTGTGGCCCCCGAGCATCTCACCCACGATCAGCGAGACTAGAAGCGAGCGACGAGAGGGCAGCGGGCGAGAGTCGAGATTGAACTGTCCCGCTTACCCTCTACCCTCCACCCTCTACCTCCACCCTCTGTCCTCTGCCAGGTTGTAAGGCATGCCCAAGCCCGAACTCCTCGAGACCTTCGAGAACCCGTATTCCGATCGCGACTACTCCATCAGCATGGAGTGTCCCGAGTTCACATCGCTGTGCCCGCTCGGCGGCGTGGAGAGTGACGCCGAGGAGCTGCGGCAGCTGTCGGGCGGCGCGCCGGATTTCGGAACGATCCTCATCGACTACGTCCCCGACCGTCTGTGCCTCGAGCTGAAGAGTCTCAAGCTCTATCTCTGGAGCTTCCGCAACGATGGGATCTTCTATGAGCGGGCGGTGAATCGCATCCTCGACGATCTCGCGGCCGCCTGCAAACCACGCTGGATGGAGGTAACGGGTGACTTCAACATTCGCGGCGGGATCAAGTCGGTCATCACAGCGACGGTCGAGGCACACGTGCGCGGCGAGGGGAGCGGGAAGCGCGGCGCGCGTCGCACGAGCAAGTAGCGTCGCGGCGTTCGCGGTCTGGAGTGCTTCCTGCGCGAGCTCGCCGGCGGCGACGAACACTCGTCAGGCACTACCAGGTCTGGTGGTGAGCTCGGTGACGCGCAACCCGCCGGCGCTCGACGCAATCCGCGAAGCCGATCTCCGGCGGGACATCTTCTATCTCGCGAGCGACGCGATGCGCGGGCGCGAGGCGGGGACGCTCGACGAGATGCGCGCGTCGATGTGGGTCGCGAAGGCGGCGCGGGAAGCGGGACTCCAGCCCGCGGGCGACGACGGCACCTACTTCCAGTTCTGGCCGATGCGCCGCGTGCGACTCTCCGACGGCAGCCAGATCGCCATCGGCGGACGTCCACTGGCGCTTTGGAAGGATGTCGTCGTCACCGCACCGGTCACGGCGACGGTCGATCTTCCCCTCAGCTACGTCGGCGAAGGCGGTGCCGAGCAGTTGGCGAGCATCGACCTGCACGGGAAGGCGGTCGTGGCCGAGATCCACGCGCCGACGAATGCACCTGCGCCGGGCATGAGCCTGCGTGGCTACCGCTACGCCCTGGCAGCCGTTAGGCAGCAGTCCCAGGCGCTGATCGAGCGCGGTGCCGCCGCGGTGATGCTCGTCTCCGATTCCGTTGCCGACGATCCGATGGCGTTCGGCTTCGGCGGAGTAGCGCTGGCGCGCGGCCGCTACGGGCTCGACACCGCTGGCGCCGCGTCAGCCACGCCGCGCGGGGGCGCGGCGTCTACGGTGCCGGTGCTCTGGGTGCGACGCAGCATGCTCGAGGCGCTGCGCGCCGAATCAACGCCTGACGGCGACACTGTACACCGAGAGCTTCTCCTATCTGGGTGAACGTCGTCGCGAAGGTCCCCGGCACCGATCCGGCGCGGCGCAACGAGTACGTGCTCTTCAGCGGCCACCAGGATCACGACGGTGTGCGGTATCCAATCGACGGCGACTCGATCTGGAACGGCGCGGACGACAACGCGTCGGTGAGTGTGGCGCTGCTGGCGATCGGCCGCGCGTGGTCGAAGCAGCCGGCGGCGCGGTCGGCGCTATTCGTGTGGCACGGGGCCGAGGAGCGCGGTCTGCTCGGATCGTACTGGCATGCGCTGCACCCGGTGGTGCCGCTGGAGCAGATCGTCGCCGTGCTCAATGGCGACATGATCGGCCGCAACAATCCGGACAGCGCGGCGTTGTTAGGCGCTCAGCCGCCGCATCGGAACTCGGCGGCGTTGGCGAGGATGGCGCTCGAGGCGAACGATCGGGTGACTCGATTCGTGATCGACAGCAGCTGGGACCGGCCGACGCATCGCGAAGGGTGGTACTACCGGAGCGATCATTTGCCGTACGCGTGCATGCGGGTGCCGGCGTTGTTCTTCAGTACGTTGTTGCACTCCGACTATCACACGCCGCGGGACGAAGCGCAGCGAATCGACATCGCGAAGCTGGCGCGGATGACGCGGTGGATGTATGCGACGGGATGGTCGGTCGCGAATGCACTGGATCGACCGGCGCTCGACGCTGGATTT
>DASXPH010000034.1:0-2903 GCA_036493735.1 Gemmatimonadaceae bacterium | reverse complement strand
TGCGATGGCGGCGATGATGACGAGCGTGCGCGGCACGGTTAACCTCTGATCTCTCGAATCTGTTTAGAAACTGGCGCGCCAACGCGCAACCCCGGACGCAGCATGGATAACAGGAAGCTTTCGATCTGCGTCTTCTGCGGCTCCTCGCACGGCCTCCTGCCACAATTTGCCGAGACCGCGAAAAGGCTTGGCGCGTTGATCGGTTCGAACGGCTATTCGCTGGTGTTCGGCGGCGGCAATGTCGGGCTGATGGGCGAAATCGCCCGCGCCGCGCATGCGGCCGGCGCGCCGATCCTGGGCGTCCTCCCCGAGTTCCTCCGCCATGTCGAACGGCCGCTGAACGGCACCGAAGAATTGATCGTGGTGCCCGACATGCAGCAACGCAAGGCGATCATGCTGGATCGTGCCGACGCGTTCATCGCGCTGCCGGGCGGCCTTGGCACCTTCGACGAAATCTTCGAGGTGCTCTCCACCGCGCAGCTCCAAGTTCACAAAAAGCCGATCGTCCTGATCGACAGCGAGGGTTACTTCGCACCCCTGCAAGCCTTGCTCGCCGCCGTGGTGCGCCAGGGCTTCGCCATCCGCAGCATCGAGAATTTCTATCGTGTCGTGGCGACGCCGGAAGCTGCGCTTCAATGTATCAGCTCCTGGCCAGGCGCCGCCTCGTCCACGACGCAAGGCGACCCTCGAGGCTGACGAGAACCAGCGCCGACCAGACGAATCCGAACGCGATCACGTTGGTGCGCGTGAACGGCTCGCGCAGGATGAAGTTCGCAACCAATAGGGTGATGGTGGGCGAAAGGAATTGCAGGAAGCCGAGCGTCGTCAGGCGAATGCGCCTGGCTCCTGCCGCGAAGAGGACGAGCGGCACCGCCGTCAGCGGACCGGTGAACATCAGCAGGCCATCGCGGGTGAGGTTCGGCGACGGGAAGGCGCCCGTGCCTTTGAGCGCCCAATAGGTGACCAGCGCCACCGTCACCGGAAGCAAGAGACACGTCTCGATCGTCAAGCCTTCCAGCGCATCGACCGGTGTCAGCTTTCGCACATAGCCGTAGAACCCGAAGGTGAGCGCGAGCGCCGGCGCGATCCAGGGAATGCCGCCAAGCGCCGCGGCCTGGATGATGACGGCGGCCGTCGCCAGAGCCAGCGCGACAACCCTCAGGCGCGAGACCTTCTCGCCCAGGAAGAAGACGCCGAGCACGATGGAGACGAGCGGCGTCATGTAATAGCCGAGGCTCGCCTCGATCAGACGATGCGTCACGACGCAATAGATGAAGATCGTCCAGTTCACCGAGATCAACAGGCTGCTCGCCAGCAGCGCCGCCATCACGCGCGGTGTGCGCACGACCGCGAGGAAATGCCGGATGCGGCCGCGCGCCAGCGTCACGATCAATCCGACCAGCGAACACCAGAGGATGCGATGCAGCGTGATCTCGATTGGTGGTACGTCCTCCAGGAACTGCCAATAGAGCGGAACGAAGCCCCAGATCGCATAGGCGCCGCCGGCGGAGAGGACGCCGCGCAGTTCGTTGTGAGGTTCGGACGGTTCGGTCATCGTGCACTATCACGATAGCGCAAGCGCTCGCCCTGTCGTCGTAAGTTGGTGATGCGACTAGACATTGCAGCTATGCGCGCGCGCCATCGCGAAACAATTTGTAACAGATCGAGTCGCTGAGCGCTTCGAACGACGCGTCGACGATGTTGGGCGAGACGCCGACCGTCGACCAGCGGTTGCCGGCGCCATCCGCACTCTCCACCATCACGCGGGTCACGGCCTCGGTGCCGCTCGTGAGGATACGCACCTTGTAGTCGACCAGGCGAAGATCGGAGAGGAACGACGAGTATTTGCCGAGATCCTTGCGCAGCGCCGCATCGAGCGCGTTGACCGGTCCGTTGCCCTCGCCTGCGGTGTGGACGATTTCGCCGTCGATGCGAACGCGCACGGTCGCTTCCGAAACAGTCACGAGATCGCCGAGCGCATTGTGGCGGCGTTCGACGATGACGCGGAAACCTTCGACGTCGAAATAGGTCGGCACCTGGCCGAGTGCGCGCCGCGCCAAAAGTTCGAACGACGCCTCGGCGCCGTCATAGGCGTAGCCGAGAAACTCGCGCTGCTTGATCTCGTCGAGGAGACGCGTGATGCGGGCGTCCTTGGCGTCGAGATCGATGCCGGCGTCCGAGAGGCGCGCCAAAAGGTTCGAGCGCCCCGCCTGGTCCGAGACCAGGATCTTGCGCTGATTGCCGACGCTTCCCGGCTCGACATGCTCGTAGGTGCGCGGATCCTTGGCGACGGCGGAGGAGTGCAAGCCGCCCTTATGCGCGAAAGCCGAAGGCCCGACGTAAGCCGCGTGGCGGCCTGGCGCGCGGTTCAGGATTTCATCCAAGAGACGCGACACCGAGGTCAACCGCGCCAATTGTTCACGGTTCACGCCGATTTCGAACTCGGACGCGTACGGCTCCTTGAGCAACAGGCTCGGCAACAGCGAACAGAGATTGGCATTGCCGCAGCGCTCGCCAAGCCCGTTCAACGTTCCCTGGATCTGGCGCACGCCGCCGCGCAACGCGGCGAGACTGACCGCCACGGCCTGCTCCGTGTCGTTGTGCGCATGGATGCCGAGCGCCGCCTTGGGCAACTTGCTCTTCACCTCGGAGACGATGCGATAGACGTCATCCGGCATGGTGCCGCCATTGGTGTCGCAGAGGACGAGCCAGCGCGCACCTGCCTCCAGCGCCGCGCGGACGCAATCGAGCGCATATTGCGGGTTCGCCTTGTAGCCGTCGAAGAAATGCTCCGCGTCGAACAACGCCTCGCGCTTCTTCGCCACCACCGCCGCGATCGACTCCGCGATGGCGTCGATGTTCTCGGAGCGTGGGATCTCGAGCGCGACGTCGACGTGAAAATC
>DASXPH010000033.1:0-60604 GCA_036493735.1 Gemmatimonadaceae bacterium | reverse complement strand
TTCACCGAGTCGCTCGCGTTCACGGCGATCGGTTTCGCTTCGGGATGATAGCCGAGGCGCTGCGCGCGGACGGTCGCCGGCCCGCTCTGCACGCCGCGAATGATGAAGCGCCCGCGTCCATCCGTCAGCGCGCCGAGCATCGTGCCGCCGATGGAGATGGCGGCGCCACTCAGCGGCTGGCCGGTGGCGCCATCGGTGACGACACCGACGACACTACCAGTTTGTTGTGCCTGGAGGAGGACGGGTGTGGCGGCGAGAGCGAGTACGATCGCCCACCTCGCGCCACGCGATGAACGCGGAGGCGTTCGCTGCGCGGAACCGGTTTTCATGGAACCCCCTGAGGTGCGAGAACCCAGTGGCTCGATCGGGAGGCGCACTACGTGGCGCGCGCTCCTCTATCGCCAAGGGAGAGAGACACGTGGTGTCAGGGCACTCGTCGCCCGGCGTTAGTAACTTGCTGATAATTCTGTTGCGTCACCAGATGGGCTGGATTTCGCTAGCGCGGTGTCAGTGGGCCTGCGCCGGTGACGGACAGCCGAGCGGCTCGCCCCGCGTGCGTCCGCGAAGCGGAGGGCAGAACTTTGGACGCCTGGAAAGCTCGTATCTGTCTGGTTACCGCAATTGCGCGCCCGTCTCGCCGGGCGGGGGTAGCGACATTCAGCGTATGTAGTACTGGTAACACTCGCTGGTCAGGACGGGCGCCCCGCTGGTCGTGACGACACGAAACTGAATGTCGAACGGCGTGCCCACGGGCGTTGTGAGAACGCGGAAGAGATCCTGCTTCGCCGTTCCGCGATCATCGGTGACGATGTCCTGCGCCACCGTTCCTTCGCCTAACGTGAGCCACGAAGTACTCGTGCAGTTGTCGTCGATAGCGGTGTCGACGGCGCGTTGCAGCCGATAATGCGTGTTCGGCGTCAGATCGCGCACCCAGACGCCGAGGTCCACGCGCTCCGCGTCATCATTGGCCTGCCGGAATGTCACGTGTCCGAAGCCGTTGGCGCCGTCGGGGGCTCTGAGGAGGATCTCGAGATTGAAATTCGGCGCCAACGCCTGAGGCGGCGCGGGCTCCATTGAATTCGCTCGTGCGAGCGCATGAGAGCGAGGGGCAACGACGTCCGCAGGCCGCTCGCAGGCGGCGAGTGCCACCGATGCGGCGAGTGTGGCAAGGATGAGTTTCGTCATCTTTTGCGTCCTCCGTGGTCTGTAATGGTTGTCGACGGAAGGCGCAGACGACCTGTGGTCGCTGCTGGGGCCCTCCCGAGAGAGACAAGCGATGCTGCGTTGTCTTTGAACGATCTCGGGATCGGGGGGCGCCAGCACTGGCGCGCGGCGAAGGCGAGAAGGCGGGGCGCGACGCGCCCGACTTCCTTTCGACTGCAGAAGTGAACAACTGCTAGCATGCCTGTCTATGTGTGTCAATGATTTTGTTTCCACCCTCCAAGCCATCGACCTAACGATCAGCGCGCATGCGCAGGTCGCTTGTGTACGTTCTTGGCGTACCGTGGGGTCGAATCCCACCCCGTCCGTTGGCATATAACGACTTAGAGAAAGAGAAAGGGCCCCCAGTTGAGGGCCCTTCGCTATCTCGGTTGCGCTCCACTAATAATTCAGCGGTGCCTGCCCCTTCGCCTTGAGCCGTTCGTTCACCGTGCCAGCCTGCGCTCGAAGCATGGCATCGAATCGCGTGACTTCCTCGTGCGCCTGCGCGATCATGGTCTCCGCGGCACTCAGCTCCACGCCGTTAGGCGCGGAGTTGCTGTCGGCATAGCCTAACCGCTGCAGCTCGTCGAGAATCGTCGCCGTGTAGGGCTCGGCGTACTGGTTGTGCCCGTAGAACGGCGGGACCATCCGCTTGCCCCAGGTGAGCAACGTGTCCCTGAGCGCCTTGAGCGATGCTGCATCGCTCGACGCCTGAGTCACGCCGGGTCCGGCACCGGTCGCCAGCCGGCGGTCGATCTCCTGCCGGAGCGCGAACGCCCGGTTGACGGCGTCGACCAACTCCGTGGCCGCGTCGTTCAACCTGCGCGTGAAGGCCATGCGCGCAGCCAGCTCGGCGCCGGTGGCCTGGATCCGTGGGTCGAGCCTGACCGTGAACGACGCGCGCTGCGTACTCCCACCGGCGGTGAGCGCCACGCTGTAGCGACCGGGAACCGCCACGGGTCCGGGCACGCGCCCGAGCCGGTACACGCTGTCCCGGAGCACCGCGCCGTCGGCGTAGCGGAAATCCCAGTAGAACACATTCAGGCCCCTCTTCGACGGGACCCGCGATGGACTCGAGAGACGGTTCTTCGGGTCGTCGCTCGGCGGCTCGACGAATGGCTTGTTGAGCGTGGCCGTGTCGGTGACGCCCGCCTTTCTCAGGGTATCGTTGCGCGCCTGCTTCAGGCGGTCCAGTCGCAGGCTGTCCACCCGCTGGATCGAGTCCTGCTCGCTGGTGAAATGGTTGACCACCGCGCCGGTCGAGTCGCGCACGTCGAGCGTCACGACCTGGTTCGAGTCCGCGAGCCAGTAATAGATCCCCACGCCAGTAGACGGATCTTCACCCTTCTGAAGATTCTCGATCAGTCGGTTGCTGCGCCACGAGACGCGGTACGCGTCGGCGGGGTTGAACAGGTGCGCCTTCTCGGCCAGCGTATTTGCCGCGAGCTGTCGCAGCGGTGAGATGTCGTCCATGATCCACAGCGCGCGCCCGTGGGTGGCGATCGCGAGATCGTTGTCCTTGACGATCAGGTCGTGCACCGGCACCTGTGGCAGGTTGCGCCGGAGCGGCTGCCAGTGACCGCCATCGTCGAGGCTGAACCATACGCCGCGCTCGGTGCCCGCGAACAACAGGCCGCGCCGCACAGGGTCTTCGCGTACGACGTGCGTGAACTCGTTCTTCGGGATGCCGGCGTCGATCTCCGTCCAGGTGGCGCCGTAGTCGGTGGTCTTGAAGAGATACGGCTTGTAGTCGTCCATCAGCTGACGGTTGGCGGCGAGGTACGCCGTACCCGCGGCGACGGTCGACGCATCGATCATCGACATTCGGGTGAACGGCGGTATGCCCTTCGGCGTGACGTCTTGCCAGTGCGCTCCGCCGTCCCTCGTTAGGTGAATCATCCCGTCATCGGAACCCGTCCAGATGACACCCTTTGTAACCGGCGATTCTGCAATGGTGAATATGGTTGCATAATTCTCGGCGCCGCTGTTCTCCACTGTTATCGGACCGCCGGCGATGATTAGTGTTCGTGAATCATGCCGAGTGAGATCGGGCGAGACCGGCTGCCAGTTCTTGCCGGCGTCGGTGCTCTTGAGCAGCACGTTGCCGCCCTCGTACAGCGTGTTGTGGTCGTGCGGAGAGATGATGATCGGCGTCGTCCAGTTGAAGCGATACTTCGCCGTCATCGGGGGCGCCGTCCGCTCCCACGCGGTGGGCATGAAGCTCGAGATGCCCGTTGCGTGATCTACCCGCTCATTGGCCGCGTACGTGACGTCGGGATGCTGCGGATCGACCGCGATGATCCCCGACTCACCGCCTCCGGGATAGTACCACGCGGAGATGTCGAACATCCCGTCCGTGCGGCTCGGACCGCAGGCGCCGACGTTGTCCTGCTGCGCGCCGCAGACACGATATGGGAAGTGGTTCGTCGCGATGACGTGGTAGAACTGCCCAGTGGCATAGCCGGTAGTGCTCCAGCTCTCGCCCTTATTGAAGGTGATGCGCGCTCCCTGGTCGGCCGCGACGATCATCCGGTTCGGATCGTTAGGCGAGATCCAGAGGAAATGCGTGTCCCACAGGTTGTCGTACGGCTGGACTTCCTTGAAGTGCTTCCCACCGTCCGTGCTACGGAAGAGAACACCGTTAGGCAGATAGACCGTGTTGACGTCCGCCGGATCGGCGATGACCCGCGAGAAGTAAAAGGGCCGCCAGTGCGGACCCATGCCGTCGAGCGACTTGTTGTTGGCATCGTTGACGCGAGTCCACGTGGCGCCCGCGTCGTTGGAGCGGAACAAACCGCCGGAGTCGGACTGAATCATCGCCCACACCAGCTGGTGGTCGGCTGGTGAAACGGCGAGACCGATGTTGCCCGTCACGCCTCTGGGCAGACCCTTGTTGTGGGTGATCTCGGTCCACTTGTCGCCCCCGTCGGTGGACTTGTAGATCCCGCCGCCCGGGCCGCCGCTGATGATGTCCCACGGCTTGCGCTGCACGCGATACATGGCGGCGTAGAGCACCTTCGGGTCGGCCGGATCCATCTGGAGATCGGCGGCGCCGACGGAGTCGTTGACGAACAGCGTCTTCTTCCAGCTCTTGCCGCCGTCCGTGCTTTTGAAGACGCCGCGCTCCGGGTTGGGGCCGCTCTCGTGGCCCAGCGCCGCGACGTACACGATCTCCGGATTCCAGGGGTGCACGACGACGCGGGAGATCTGGCGCGTCTCGGCAAGGCCGAGCGTGTCCCACGTCTTGCCGGCATCGGTGCTTTTGAAGACGCCGTCGCCATGCGAGGCATTACCGCGCAGCGTGTATTCGCCGGTGCCGACGTAGACGATGTCCGGGTTGGGCGGATAGATCGCGATCGCGCCGATCGTGCCGCCGAAGTATTTGTCGGTGACCGGCTGCCAGGTGTAGCCGCCGTCGGTGGTCTTCATGACGCCGCCGCCGCTGGTGCCCGCGTAGTACTCGAGCGGGCGCGCGGCGGATCCGGCCGCGGCGTCCGAGCGGCCGGAGCGGAATGGGCCGATCAGTCGCCAGTGCAGTGCGCGCACGGCGAAGCTGTCGACCGGTGACGAGGGAGCGGTGAGCTGCGCCTGCGCCGTCAGGAGGGGGGTGACGATGGCGCCGAGCAGCAGATGCGAGATCGAGCGAGTCAATGTCATGATCGGCTGAGGTTGGGCCTCAAGTTTACGCCCGTTGTAACGACTTGCGGAAGACCGCGCTCTTCCGCCTGCGCGTCGTTGCAGCGATTCATAATCGCCTGCATTATCCCACTGAACGGAGCTTTCCATGCGCGTGCTACTGCTGCTCTCTGCTCTCGTCGTGCCCAGTGTTGTCGTGGGACAAGGCTCGCCGCCCCAGGGTGGTACGAATCAGCCGTACACCATGGAGTACTACTACAAGACGCAGTGGGGGCACCAACAGGAGTTTCTGCAGCTCTTCCTGAAAAACCACTTTCCGCTCCTGCAAAAAGAGAGGGAGAGTGGGCGGATTCTCTCGATCAAGATCGAGACACCGGCGAATCACATGACCGAAGATTCTCGCTGGGACTACCGCGTCACGCTGGTGTTTCGGAACTCAGCCACCGCGACATCGTCGAATCCGGACGAGCCGGCGCTGATCCGGCAGCTCTGGCCCGATCAGGCAACGTACACACGCGAGGAGCAGCGCCGCTTCGAGATTCTCCTCGCGCACTGGGATCTTCCCGTTACCGACATCACGCCGAAGTAAAGTCGGTGAAACGTTAGGCCCGGCTCGCCTTTGACGACCTAGCGCTCTGTCCACTGCGTTGGTCATCGCACTGTCCTCGAATCAGATCAAGAGTTGGTGATTCAGGACACGTACGCCCCTGTCGCCGCACGGCGCGGATCTTTCCAGATGTTGAGGCGTCTCACTAACCTGAAGCCGCTGCTGTTGGGCGGCTGGCTACACAAAGATGCCAGACTTGGAGGAGCGATGCGAAAGCTGATGGTTCTAGCGACAGTCGCGACGATTGCCAGTGTGGGAATGGCGGGGAGCGCAGCAGCGCAGGTGTACTACCCGAATACTTCCGGGACGCCTTCGCGAGTGCAGGGTCGGTCCGGTTCTCCCTCGACGTATCCGGGTTACCCGCAGCAGCAGTACCCGCAGTACCCGACGACATCGCAGCGTCATCACGCCAAGAAGCATCACGCGAAGAAAAAGGATCGCGATGGCGATGATGACGACAACGGCCGTTGGGGGGACAATCGCGGCCAGCACGACAACGGCCGTCACAACGGCTTCGATCACAGCCAGCATAACGGGTACGGCACGTACGGGAACGGACAGCCATCTCGGGTGAACGAACATGATTCGCGAACGCGTGGCCGCTCCGATCGGGGTCGCGAGGACAGTTCGAACCGCGATTGGCGAGATCGGAGGTAAGTCTTCGAGGACGAAGAACTGGGCGCCTCCTCACTGACGACCCTCATTCCAATACTGGAATGAGGGTCGTTCAAATTGGAGCAACGGCTCCACTCGCTGTGCGCACAAAATCGCCGTTCCTCTTGACAATCGAGTAGAGCGGCCCGACCCTTCTCTCTGCAATCGAGAGGAAGCGGCCGTGCCAGCGAACGAATCGTCCGGCGAGATGATCCAGGGCATGCTCGACATGCTCATCCTGAAAGCGCTCAGCCTTGCCCCAATGCACGGGTGGGGAATCACCGAGCGCATTCACCAGTGGTCGGACGAAGCGCTCGCGGTGAATCAGGGGTCGCTCTATCCGGCGCTCTACCGCCTCAAGCGGCAGGGCTTCATCGCGTCCGATTGGCGCACCACCGAGAACAACCGCCGCGCACGATACTACTCCCTCACCACCGCTGGCCGCCGGCAGCTCGCGGCCGAGCAGCGCGGGTGGGAGCGGCTGTCGCGCGGGATCGAGCTCGTGCTGAGGATGCAGCAATGACGCGTCCGCGCAATCGATGGCGCCACTTGTTAGGTGAGCTGCGTCGACTCGCCGGCACCATGACCGCGGACGCCGAGGAGCGCGCCATGCGCGAGGAGATGCGCTTCCACCTCGACATGCACGCCGCCAAGCTCCGCGACCAGGGCATGAGCGACGACGAGTCTCGCCGCCGCGCCGCGCTCGCCTTCGGCGGCTCGCAATGGGTCGATGCCGCACGCGACGAATACCGCAGCCGGCCACTCGAGGAATCGCTGCGCGACGCGCGCTTCGTCGTTCGCTCGCTCGGTCGCGCGCCGGCGTTCACGGGGACGGTGCTCCTCACCCTCGCGATCGGCATCGGCGCCGCGGCGGCGATCTTCACCGTCGTGAACGACGTCGTCGTGCGCCCGCTGCCGTATGGTCATCCCGAGCAGCTCGCGTCGGTGTCGCATGACCTCACGAAGGTGTCGCTGCACGACGCTGGGATCGCGCCGGCCATGTACCTCACCTACCGTCGATCCGCGCGGATGTTGCGCGAAATCACTCTGTACCGTACCGGATCCGTCGACGCCAGCGACGCGGACGGCAGGGGTGATTCACAGCTGCTCGCGTCGGCGTCGGTGAGCGGCAACTTCATGAGTCTGTTCGAGGTGCCGGCAGCTCGCGGGCGCGCGCTCTCGGTGGCGGACGATCAGCGCGGCGCGCCGCTTGTCGTCGTGATCAGCGACGCGCTCTGGCGCACGCGCTTCGGCGCGGATCCGAATGTGATCGGGAAGAAGCTGCTTGCCGACGGCGAGCTCGGCGAGATCGTCGGCGTGATGCCGGCCTCGTTCCGCGTGCCGACGGCCCGTACGCAGCTATGGCTTCCGCTGCGCCTCGATACGGCGGCGGCGTGGCTCGGCGGTTTCAACTCGCGCGCTTATGCCCGACTCGCGAACAACGTCAGCACCGCGGCGGTGCAGCGTGATCTCTCGTCGGTGCTGCCACGGACAGCGGAAGCGTATCCACTCATCGCGCCAGGCTTGACGACGAAGGTGATACTCGAGCAAGCCAACGCCGTCCCGACGGTCAAATGGCTACGGGATGATCTGGTCGCCGATGTGGCGCCGACACTCTGGATCGTTGCCGCCGCGGCCGGCCTAGTGCTGCTCGTCATGGGCGCCAACGTCGCCAACCTCATGCTCGTCCGCGCCGAGTCGCGCCAGCGCGAGCTCGCGGTCCGGGCGGCGTTAGGCGCGTCGCGCGGCCGATTGATTTTGCATTTTCTAACGGAGTCGCTGATCCTCGCCGTGCCCGCGTGGGGTCTGGCCTTCGGCGTGGCGGCTCTCGCCGTCCGCATGCTCGTCCACTCGAGCCCCATCGAGATTCCGCGGCTCGCGGAAGTGCGCGTCGACTGGGTGACGGTGCTCTTCATCATCGTGACGAGCGTGCTCGTCGCCGTTGCGTGCGCGTTCGCTCCCGCGGCGCGCTGGTTCCGGGGCGGCGTGTTCGCCGGGCTGCGCGAGTCCGGCCGCGCGGCAACCGCGGGGCGCGGTCGCGTCCGTACGCGGTCGGTGCTCGTTACCGTGCAGATGGCACTCGCGCTCGTGGCGCTCGTCGCGTCGGGACTCTTGCTCAAGAGCTTCGAGCGGTTGCGCGCCGTGAAGCCGGGCTTCGACCCTGACGGCGTCGCGACCCTGTGGGTCGTCGCGCCCGAGAAGCGGTATCCGCGGCAGGTGGATTACGTCCGCTTTCTAACGGAGCTCGCGAACAGAGTGCGTGCGCTTCCCGGCGTGACCGCCGGCGGCATCAGCACGAGTCTGCCCCTGCATTGGCTCAATCACAACAAAGACCCGCTCTTCGTCGAGGGGACGGCCACCTCGAAGGCGATTCCGCCGCTCCAGATCTATAGCGCGGCAGACGCCGGGTACTTTCGCGCGATGCGCATTCCGCTCGTCGCGGGCAAGCTTTTCGATCCAGCCGAGACCCAGCGATGGAACGAGGTGGTCGTGAGCCAGGCGACGGCGAAGGACATGTTCGGCGATTCGACCGGCGCGACGGTGATCGGCAAGCGCTTCCAGAATCTGCCTAACGGGCCGATGTATACTGTGGTCGGCGTCGTCGGCGGCGTGCGAGACACGTCGCTCATGATGCCGCCGGTGCGGGCGGTGTACGAGCCGGCGGTCGTAACCGGCGACACCATCGAAGGGTCGCTGGGCCATACGATCGCCGTTGTCGCGCGTACGAGAGGCGATGTCGCGGCGGCGGAGCGGGCGATTCGCGGCGTCGTGCACGATCTCGATCCGACGGTTCCGACGTTCGAAGCGCGCTCGATGGCCGAGGTGGTCCGGGCATCGACCGCGCGGCTCGCGTTCGTCCTGGTCATACTCGGCGCGGCGGCGGGTGTGACGCTGCTGCTCGGAATTGTCGGGCTGTACGGCGTGATCGCCTTTGTCGTCTCGCTGCGCACGCGGGAGCTGGGATTGCGCATCGCCCTCGGCGCGACGCCGCGCGCCGTGGCGGCGATGGTGTCGCGAGGGGGACTCGCGTTGAGCGCCGCTGGCGCGTTAGGCGGGACAGTCGTCGCGGCGATCGTGTCGCGATTCCTGCGCGCGTTCCTGTTCGAGGTGACGCCAATGGATCCGGTGACGCTGGCGGTCGCGATCCTCGTGCTCACGGCATCCGCGTTGGCAGCGAGCTGGATTCCGGCGCGGCGTGCGGCGCGGTTGGATCCGGCGCGCGCGTTGCGGGTGGATTAGCCAGGGCAATGCCAACGAAACTTCGGCTTCTCTTGGAACGTAGGCGTGACGTGGCACCGAGCTAAATCAGGGGTGAATGATGAACGAGATCATGCTCGTTGACGTGTTGGTCTTTTGCGGGATGATGGCGACGCTCGGATGCGTCATGAAGCTGACGTTCATCGCGATGAATCGCCGAAAGCCGCAGCTCAAGGAGAGCAGCGTCGCGACGCTAGAGGAGATAAGCCAGCGCCTCGCTCGCATGGAGCAGTCGATTGATGCGGCAGCGGTCGAAATCGAGCGGATCAGCGAGGCACAGCGATTCACGACCAAGCTGCTGGCCGAGAAAGGGCATCACCAAGTGGCGGAGGGTTCGCGCGCAAAGGTGATAACGCCGCATTGAGTTCGAGAGGCATCCGGTTGCGAAGCCGATACTGTCACTCGCGTCGGGCAGCACGGGCACGGATCAACGCGGACTGAAAGCTCGTGAGCTCCCGAATGAGCGAGTTGTACCTGGCGTAGGCATCCCCCTCCTCGGCGCGCAAGCGCCGGTACAGCTCGCGCTCCGGCTCGGAAACCGGCGGCGGCGCCGAGTGCGGAACGATGCCGAGCTCCGTCAGCCGCGGCCGCGCAATGTCGATCAGCAACGTGGCGATGGACTGGCGTCGCGCTTCCAGGTCGGCGAGTCCTTGCCGAATCAAGGCGCCGCCCGGCAGCGCGTCCAGGTCGTACGGTGTGAACCGCTCAGGCATCGCCTTGCTCGCAGAACTCGCGCACCACTCGCTCGAACGTCGCGACGTCGATACCGGGATATCGGATCAGTTGTGGCTGAATATCGCGGAACAACTCTACAAGCATCTCGGGCTCGATCAGTCGGGCGGATCGCATGGCGTCCACGTCGCGCAAGTCACGCGCGTGCCCGCGCTGCAGCTTTGACAACGCCTGACTATACAAATCGTAGTGATAGAACGAGACCGGACCATGCGTCGCGATGAAGATGCTGCGTTCGCGCCAGCCAGGCAGCGGGGGAATGAACTGGTCGGGACTCGCCAACTCGATGTTCAGGTCGAGCGACTCCTTCAACGCGGCAATCGCCTGAAACAAACCAGGCGGCTCGGGGTCGGGCTTGATGTCGACGTCGATGGTGGCCTTGCGCCATCCAAATAGAAGCGCGGTCGCCCCACCCGTCAGGTAGATGACACCCGAGCCGGTGGCGCGCTCACCTATCGCTGCCATCAGCCGTTGCAGTTTCGCTCGATCCGCCTCGCCCCGCATTCTTACGTGCGATCCTGCGCCCGCCGCTCGCCGAAAATCTCGCTTGGCTCTCCGAGCCGCAGCGACTGATAGCCCGGCGCCGCGTACTCTCGCCCGGTGACTTCCTCGATGGGCACCTGCGTCAGCTTCGAGCGCGCTGCTTCGTCGATGATGATGTAGGCGCGGCGGTGCATCTGACAGATCGAAGCGGGACAGGTCGCCGTGATCGGACCCTCGACCGCTGCCTTCACCGCCTCGGCCTTCGACTCGCCTGACGCGAGAATCAGCAGCTCGCGCGCTTCCATAATTGTGCCAATTCCCATCGTGATGGCATATCGAGGCACCTGTTCCAGGCTTCCAAAAAAGCGCGCATTGTCGTGCACGGTGCGGTCGGACAGCGTCTTGATGCGTGTACGTGAGCCAAGCGATGAACCGGGCTCGTTGAACGCGAGGTGACCATTCGCTCCGATGCCGAGGATCTGCAGGTCGATCCCGCCAACCTCCTGGATGCGCTGCTCGTACCATTCACACTGTGCTTCGATATCGCGGGCCATGCCGTCCGGCACGTGCGTGTGGCGCGAGTCGAGGTTGATGTGTTTGAAGAACGACTCGTGCATGAAATAGTGGTAGCTCTGCTCGTGCGACCGCGGTAATCCGATGTACTCGTCGAGGTTGAAGGTCGTCACCTTCGAAAAATCGAGACCTTCGTTCTGGCACTTGTCGATGAGTGCCTTGTACAAGCCGAGGGGCGTGCTCCCGGTTGCGAGGCCGAGCACGAGGTTGGGCTTCCGCCGCAGCCGGTCGGCGACGAGCCTCGCCGCCTCCTGACTGAGATCCTCATATGTCTTACGCAGGATGAGCAGCACGCGTCATTTCCTCTCGTGGAGCGACCGCCAATTGTGCACTCCTCGAAGGCGCAAGGCCAGCCTGGTTGTCGCTTTGCCGAACGGCTCTACGAGAGCCGCAGCTCGACGTTCATGGTCGCAGGGGCCAGTGAGCGGAGATTTGCGGCCGAGAGCAGTCGCGCCGCGTGCTGCGTCATCGTTCCATCCACTCGGATCGTGAGCACGGCGTCGGCCGGCGCATCCGTCACCAGCGCGCGTAGTCGCGCCTCGAGCTCCGAATCGTCGCATGCATCGAGATGGAGCGCGTACCTAACGAGGGGTCGACTCGGCAGTGGCTGAAACTGCCAGTTCACACGCGCCCGGCCATCGTCCAGAACGATCTCGATGAGGAGGAATCCTTTCTCCTCATCCGCTTCAGCGATCGAGGTTCGCTCGATCGAACCGGGATAGAGCACGGGTGCCTCGAGCGCGCGGCCGCGAAGGTCGCGCGTGAGCACCTGGTGCCTGTGGATATGTCCGGACAACACCGCTGCGAAGCCGGATGGGACGTCGGCGCCGCGAATGACGTCGGCCGCGGTCGTGAACGTGTAGTTCCCCGGCCCCACCGTCGATCCTTCGATGCACTGGTGCAGACAGAGGAGTCGCAAATCGGCGGCGATGTCACGCCATCCCGTCGCTTCCAATAGCCGCCCGAGAGCGGCTCGTACTCCGTCGCGTTCCGACGGAAAACCAGCCAGCGCCACTTTCACGCCGCGGACCTCAACTACGAACGTACTCGGCTCATCAAAAACGTGAATCGCGGGATGCTTCGCGAAGCGAATGTGCGGCAGTCGGCCGCGCTCGTGATTGCCGGGGACGATGAAGACAGGTACGCCTCTGTCTGCGACACGGGACAGCGGCTCGAACGCCTGATATGCGAGGCTCGGTATCGGGCGCGATCGGTTGAACACGTCCCCGCCGTGCACGACCAGATCGACTTCCCCGGCGAGCGCCGGGCGGAGGGCCGTGGCGTAGTTGGCCAGGAAGTCATGCCCGCGCCGGCGCCGCTCGATCCGTGGCCTAACGGGAAGGTCGAAGCCAAGGTGCCGCTGCCGAATCGCGCCTAACGGCGATCGAATCGGATATCGCGCATTCGACTGGCGCTGAGATCGAAGCCCGAGATCCGACCCGACGGATCGCGCGTAAATTGGACAAACCCGCCGGGCGCCTCGAACGCGTCCTTCGTCGTTGGCTGGAGCGGGCCAGCCACGTCGAGAAGCGACCGCTTCTCACTCTTGATGACGAGCTTCCCGTCCTCCAACGCAATCGGCCACGTTACCCCGAGCTCTGGACTGGAGTAGCTGCCTTCGTACGACCGGAGCTCATCGGCGGTCAACGCAATGGGCTCGAAGCGGGCCGCCGACTCGCCCTTGTCGCCCCCGACGCGCAGACGCATCGCGCGTGCAACTGGCGAGCCGTCGAAGGTGAACTCGACCACGGCAGGAAAGCCCGCCACGGCGAATGTCGTCGAGTCCTGCGCCCTGAGCGGCAGCGATCGGCCGCCGATCATGAGCGCAAGCCGGCCGCTGTCGCTCGCGATGCGATAGATCGTCCGAGTTTCCGCCACCTGGTAGCTGCCGACGAAGCGATCGGGTCGGAGCACTAGCCCGCTGGAGCTCGGCGTACCGCCAGACTGCGCCACAGTCGCCACCGACGCCGAAGCCCCTCGAAGCTCCCGCGCGAGGACGATGTCCGCCACGCGATCGGCGAGCTCGGTCGGTGCGATCGCGTCCGAGTTGCAAAAGATCACGACCGATGTGTGCTGGATTGGGTATCGGTTGAACGCGGCGTGATAGCCGATCCAGTCCCCACCGTGATGTATGCGACGCACGCCACGGTACTCGTCGACAAACAGTCCACGCGCGTAGCCGATGGTGTCGCCATTGTCGAGTCGACCGCGCGTCTGGAGCCGATCGATCAATGCCGTACCGCCGACGCGGGGATGATAAAAGTTCTCATCCCACTTGAGCGCGTCCTCGATCGTCAGATGCAACGCGCCGTCACCCGTCTCCTCCCAGTTCGACATCGAGATCTTGAAGCCGCCGTGTTCGTCGGGTGCGTACCCCAGCGCACGGCCGGGAATGAGCATCGCGAACTCGTTTCGGAAGAGCGTGTGCGTCATTCCCAGCGGCATGAACAGGCGTTCGCGTGCGAATTCAGCGAGCGATTTTCCCGAGACGCGCTTGATGATGACCGATGCGAGGAAATAGCCGGTGTTGGAATATTCGTGGCGCGAGCCCGGTTTGAAGTTGAGCCGGCGTTGACGCACGACGAGTGCGAGCGCTTGCGAATCGGTGGTCACCTCCTCGAGGGAATAGCCGGCGAGGGCGAGGAGTCCGTTATAGTCGCGCAGACCGCTCGTGTGCCTCAGGAGGTGATCGATGGTGATCGGCGTGCCGTAGTCAGGAAGCTCGGGGATGTACTTTCGAACATCATCGTCGAAGGAAAGCTTGCCATCGGCGACGAGCAGGGCGAGACTCGCGGCTGTGAACTGCTTGGTCGTCGATCCGATGTCGAACGCCGTCGACGGCGTGATCGGCACCTGACGCTCGAGGTCCGCCATGCCATAGCCCCGCGCGTAGGCAAGACCACCGTCGCGCATGACGCCTAACGCGCAACCCGGCGAGTGCGGCGTGTCATACGCCTTGAAGAGCGAGTCGATGGCGATTCGCTCGGCCGCGGAAAGCGCACGCGGACGTGCCGAGCGGGAAGGGCTCTGCGCTGGCGCGGGGCGCCCGACCAGCATGACGACTGCGACCCCAATGCCGGCGAGGCGGGAAGAACGCATCATTGTACTGGAGTGTTCGAGGGGGGAATGCTGCCCCAATCATCTATCTCGGCATGCACGTCCACAAGAGCCGCGAAGCTGCTGAAGGTCCACCGCGAGAAAGTTGTCCAGCATGTTGAAGCTCTCACGCAAATCGGCGATCGCGGTGTCGAGCGTCCGGCGCTCGGCTTCCGTCGGCGGCATCGACGAGGACTCGAGGCCGCCGAGGAGATCGAATGCCTGGCCGAGCGGCGCCGAGTAGCTGGGGCTCAAGCGAGCGCGCAGCACGGCGAGGAGGGAATCGACGCGCTTGACGAAGTTATCCGTGAAGCCCGAGCGCGACGTGCCTAACGCTGGAACCAACCGTTTGACCTCGCTGTCCGCGGCAACGAAACGCTGCCGCTCACGGCGAAACACGCGACTCAGCGAATCGATCTCCAGCATCATCGCCCATCGCGCGCGGAGGGCCTCCGGCGTCCCCACCGTTCGTGGGTCGATGCGAACATGTACCAACTGCGACACGGTCTTGCCGCGCGCGGTGATCTCGACACGGTAATCGCCTGGCAGCACGTACGGCGAACGCGGCGGGCCGTAGAATCCCGAGTCTTCGGGCGGCGGGACGAACGCAAACTGGGTGCGCAGATCCCACTCGACACGATGCACTCCCCGCGTGCCGGGACCGGTGAGCTCGCGGACGGCTGCGCCGTCAGGCGCAACCACGCGAATGCGCGCCGCACTGTCGCTTCCCTCGCCGAGGGCGTAAGTCAATAGTGCGCCTAACGGCACATTGGGCGCTGTGAAGACCCGGCCGCCGATCGGCGGCTGATCGCGCCACTGGTACACCTCGGTGACGTCACGAAGTGGAAAGAGCTGGACGCCGTCCACGACTGCATCTGGCGGCCCGTACTCGAGTGCGGCGATGTCGTCGAGAATGATGACGCTGCGACCATGCGTCGCGAGAACGAGGTCATTGGTGCGCTCGTTGACGATGGCACGGTCCACCATGACGTGCGGGAGCGCGCCGCCGGGGAAGGCCCAGTGCGCTCCGCCGTCCATGCTCCAGTACAAGCCGAATTCCGTGCCCACGAAAAGAAGCAGTGGATTGCGTGGATCTTCGCTAACAGTCTTGATCGGCGCGTCGAGCGGCAAGTCGCCGGTGAGCGGCCTCCAGGTCCCCCCGCCATCGGTCGTCTTGTACAGGTATGGCCGAAGGTCGTCGTCGGTGTGGCTGTCGAAGGCAACGTACGCGGTGCGGGCGTCGAAGCGCGACGCGACGACGCTGCTGACGGTGTGTGGCGTCGTCAGCGGAAATCGCGGCGTGAGGTTGGTCCAGTGAGCACCGCCGTCCGTCGTCACCTGTACGTTGCCGTCGTCCGTGCCCACGTAGATGGTTCCCGGCGCTCTGCGCGACTCGCTGATCGTCGTGATGTTGCCGTATTCGCTCGTGCCGTCGTCGCGCGACAGCGTGCCGCGGCCGCGCGCGGGGATGCCGTCGCCGAGCGGGAGGTTGCGCCAGTCCTGGCCACGGGTCAGATCGGGGCTGATCGGCTGCCACGTCGTTCCTTCGTCGTCGGTGCGAAGCAGCCGGTTCGCGCCGTAGTAGTAGACATGTGGCTCGTTAGGCGAGAGAAGGATCGCTGTATTCCAGTTGAAGTGGTAGCGCTCGGAGCGCTTCGATGGGACGGGCGTGATGCGCCGCTCCTCGCGTGTCACGAGATCGAAGAGATAGCCGCGGCCATTCTGCGAGTTGGTGTAGACGAAGCGCGGGCTCGCGGAATCGAAGGCGACCTGGAAGCCATCGCCGTAGCCGATGTGCATCAACTGAACGTCGGTGAGCGGCCCACGGGAGTACGTGCCACTCGGAAAGGCGAAGGTGCCGTTGTCCTGCGTGCCGCCGTAGATCCAGTACGGCTCCCTCGCGTCGACCGCGACGTCGTAGAACTGGCCGATCGGCAGGTTGTTGACATAGTCCCAGCGGTGGCCCGCGTCGTACGTGAAGAAGACGCCACCGTCGTTGCCGAGCATGATGTGTCGCGGATCGTTGGGATCGATCCACATCGCGTGATGGTCGGGGTGAACATTCAGCGCCGTCGAGTCGCTGCTGAACGTCTTTCCGCCATCGACGGAGCGATACAGACTCGTCGCCAGAAGCCACACCCGATCGGGGTTCTTGGGATCGACGCGGATCTGGCTGAAGTAGCTCGGCCGTTCATCGACCGCACTCTGCTTCACCCAGGTCGCTCCCCGGTCGGTGGACTTGAAGACGCCACCCTTCTGCGCCTCGATGAGCGCATACATGATATTCGGATCGCTGCGGGCGATGTCGAGACCGATGCGGCCGATGTCGCCTTCGGGGAGGCCGTTCGTTAGGCGCTGCCAGTGGTCGCCGCCGTCCGTCGAGCGCCACAGGCCGCTGGTTGCTCCTCCGCCAACGAACCCCGACGCCCGCCGGCGCCGGAGATAGGTCGCGGCGAGCAGGGTCCGGCCGTCGGGTGTCATCACGACGTCGGTGACGCCCGTGTTCGCGTCGACACTCAGCACCTTCTGCCAGCTCGCGCCCCCGTCACGCGACCGGTAGAGCCCGCGTTCCTCGTTAGGCCCGAAGAGGTGGCCGACGGCGGCGACGAAGACGGTGTTCGGGTCGCGCGGGTCGATGACGATCCGGCCGATCGTCTGGGTCTCACGCAAGCCCATGTACTGCCAGGTGGTGCCGCCGTCGCGTGACCGATAGACGCCATCGCCCCAGGTGGAGCTCTGGCGATTGTTCGCTTCGCCCGTGCCGACCCACACGATGTTGCGGTCGCTCGGCGCGATCGCGATGTCGCCGATGCTCAGCGCGCGATTCGAGTCGAACACGGCCTCCCACGTGGTCCCGTTGTTCACGCTGCGAAACACGCCGCCCGATGCGGTTCCCACGAAGATGGTCCGCGGGTCGTCAGCAACTGCCTCGATGTCGTCGACTCGGCCTCCGAACGCCGCGGGACCGATGGCGCGCCAGGCGGAGTCGGGCCAGCTGCCGGCGCGCTGCGCCGCGGTCAGCGACGGGAGGAGCCACACCAGGCCAGCCGCGACGTAGTATCGCATTTCGAGAGCGCGCATGAGAATCAGCGGAGCTAGTGGGTAGGTGAGATGTTGATAGCAAGCGATTGCCGGCCTTTCAGGCCGGCGCGGAGGGCGCAGAGTGCGCGGAGGGCGCGGAGGACTGCTCTTGTCATCCTAGGTAAAGCAAGGCTATCAACATCTGGGTTACGCTCCACTAGCGCTGGACGTGAACGGGATCGAGTCGATAGAGCTTCGATTGTTCGGCGCTACGCAGGAGACGCAGAATGCTCTCCGGCGTGGCGACGCCGTAGTACTGCGTGCCCGCTTCACGAATCATGGCCGCGGCGTGGTGATAGAGGTCGAGGCCCGTGCGCGTGCCGTCGATCGCGTTGAGAATCTCCTGGGCGAGATAACCATTGAGGTCGCCCTCCGCGATTGCGTCGCCTCGCGCATAGAAATCCGCGGGCGTGCCGACGACGGCGGGGCGGAGCGATGCCAGCTCTTGCTCGCTCCCCGTCAACATGCGCGGCGGTACGGCGTCGGTGTGACGCGCGCTGGCGTATGTCGAGGTGAGCACGCGTCGGTCCTCCGCCGACTGTCGGTCGAGTGCCGCGAGGAGCATGGCGACGCGCGGCGCCGTTCCACTATCCACAGTACCTAACGAGCGAAGGGCCCGCTGCTCGCGCGCCGTTGCGTACTGCAGCTGATCCAGGGCGGCGTAGTAGGCGGCTGGCTGAGTAGAGCCGGCGATGAGCTGGAGCGCGATGCCAAGGTTGCGCGCGAGCCGTGCCTCGCCGCGGCCGACGACCTCGCCCGCGAGCACGTCGAATCCACTTCGATCGGCGCTCGCCATCGTGTACGCAATCAGTGCCGCACTCGCCGCGTTCCGGCCGAGCTGGGTGCGGTCGATGCCCCACAGATCGTCGAGATTCGAGTGAATGAACCGGTCGGGCTCATTGCCGAAGCCAATCGCCGGCACCCCGGCATTGAGAAAGGAATCGTGGTCGGAGTCGCCCTCGAACCACACGACCTGCGCGTTGTATCGCTGCTGACTCCCGTTATGCGCGAGGTGTGGTCGCGTGTAGAGACCGTAGCCGTTGCGGTACTGCGTGATGTTGGCGGTATTGCCCGCGACCATGTACTCGATCACCGACTCGGCGACGTCGCTCAGAAAGTGAAAACGGGAGGCCGGAACGCGAAAGACGTTCTGCGTCCGCATGACGTCGATGGATTGGTCAGCGCCGACCATGTCCTGATTCACGTCGACCCAGAGCCGTTTGAGAATCTCCGGATGGTCGGCGAAATAGCGCGGCTCACTGTTGTTCTCCGTCGTCCACCAGAAGCGAATCGTCCGCTTCGGCCGCGGCAGATAGCCCTCGGCGATGAGGCGCGTGATCGCACGGCCGATCTCGAGCAGACTCGCGCAGCCGCTCGCATCGTCGTTCACCGATTGCTGACCCTCCTGCAGATGCGCGGTGAGCACGACGTCCTGCGCCGCGCCGGGGTCACTGCCGCGGATCACGGCCTGTACCATCGGCATCCACGGCTCGGGATGGATGCTCGACCCGAGCTGCGACCTAACGATTGCGTGGGCGCGTAGCGGCACTCGCGACGTCGCCAGTCGATTGTGGAGCGCGATCCCTTCGCGCAGCGAAAGCACGAACGCGAACGTCGGCAGCTTCCCATCAACGGCCTGCGTAGGGATCGTCAGCCATGGAATCATCGTTGGCTGATCGGAGAAGCTGAAGAAGCCCTTCGACGGCGTGTAGGGATCCGGATACCAGATCACCCCCGCGGCACCACGCCGCTGCACGGCTTCGACCATCATCCGCGCGAGATCCCCGGGGCCCCCGCGAGCGAGGATGATCTTGCCGGCGACGCGCGCCGAGTCGAGCTCCGCTGGCGCCGCCGCGCCGACGTCGATCAGCTCCGCTGTCACGTCCGCGGGTCGGCTGCGGTCGGCGAGATGGAGGCGTGTCTGGATCGAGCTGGCGATGCGCTCGAGCGGTGCGCCAGTCGGCCCGACGAGCCAGAGATCCGACGTCCCTTGATTCCACGTCGCGCGCTTCGACGGCTGCATGATGAGCGCGACACTATCGAGGCCGAAGGCGCGCGCCATCCGCTCGACGTATTGCGCGGCGAGGTAGAGGGTATCGGAGCCCTGCGGTCGATGGTAGGGTGACAGCGCTCGAATGTGATCGAAGGCGGCGTCGCCCGAGATCTCCGCGGTGATCAGATTCGTTCGTACCGAATCGAGCAGGGGATATTGCTGGGCGATAGCGACCCGTAACGGTGCGACGAGCGCGACGCACAGGATCGTGCGCGTTGGAAGAAGTCGGAGAGCGCGCATGAGCGGAGCTAGCGGTTATATGTGAGATGTTGATAGCAGGCGATTGGCGGCCACCAGGCCAAAATTGGCATGTGCGCGAAGGTCATCACGGCGACGAGATCCCTTTCATGCCAATTTTGGCCTGAAGGCCGACACTCGCCTGCTATCAACATCTCGGTTACACTCCACGGTTACACTCCGCCGCGATCGGGGAGGCGCCTAACGGGTCGCACGACGAGCACGCCGGCGCGGGCGTCGACGGCGCCGGGCGTTCGCTCCGCGTCGCGAAGTGCCAGCTCGTCTGGCGTCGTGATGCCGTCGACGCGCCAGATCCAGACGTAGCGTCCTTCGGGAAGAAGGAGGTTCACGGTCCAGAGATCGCCATCGCGCGTGGCCGCGAGTGGCGCGGCGAGGAAATTCCCGGTGAGCTCCACGCTCTTCGCCGCCGGCGCGCGCAGTACGAATCGAGCGCTGTCACCCCAGTGCCGCCGGAGAAGAAAATGATGATCGGGATCGACGCGCGCGTCGCTGACGCTGCCGAGCGCGCTAATGTCTATGGTATCGGCGCGTCCCGTGAGGTGAACGGGGCGCCTAACGACGCCCGCACCCGTGTGCAGCTCCACGTCGAGCGGCAGGTCGAAGGGTCGCGTCGGCTGGCTCTGGGTGACGATGACGGAGCGTCCTTCCACCCGCGCATCGACGTCCGGGACGTATTTCTCCGTCAGCCATGGCATGATGAACGGGCCGACGTCGTGCCCCCCGGCGGCGCTCATGTCCGCGATGAGTTGCTCATAGCCGTTCGGACCGTAGCCGGCGTGGGCGACGAACGTTCGCATCCCTCGATCGAAGACGCTCGCGCCGAGAACGTGCTCCAGCATGTGAAAGATCCACGAACCCTTGTAGTAGTGAATGCGGCCGTTGTCCGGATCGCCGAGCAGACTCTGACGTCCCTCAAAGCCACCCTGGAAGCCCGCCCGATCCTGACCGCCGAAGTACGACGTCCGAATCCGCTCCCACACGGCCTGCTCGGCCGCCGGACCGTACAGATTGCCGAGGAGGAGCGACTCACAGTACGTCGCCCATCCCTCCTGGAGGAAATTCGCCGCCGGACCGCTCGCGTCCATCGTCCATCCGTGCGCCACTTCGTGCACGAAGGCGGCGGACGGGCCGAGCGTTGGCTCATCGAGCCGCGTCACGTTGTCGCCCGCCACGACGGCGTTGTTCATTCGCACCGTGAAGCCGGCGCCTTTGAGCACGCGGCTCTCGACGACCGCCAGATAGCGTGACGGCGGCTGCGGATCGCCGAAGCGAGGCGTGAGCAAATGGTACTCGCGCGTGATGATCGACGCGAGCGAGTCGTGCGTGAAGTGGAACGTGGGTGTGAGAAACGACTCGAATCGGAAGTTGCCGATCGTGGTCGTCGTCACGCGCCAATCCTTATCGTAGATGAGGCTGAGGATGAATTGAGGATGGATGCTTTCGCCGTGAACGGTGCGGATGCCGTTGGCGACCTGCTCGGTTTGCGGGATGCTCGTCGTCAACCGATACGCAGCCGGGATCGTGACCGTGATGGTGATCTGGGCGAAGTCGTTGCCGCTGTCGTACCCGAAGAAGGGAAGCCAGCCGTCGGTATTCTCGAGCGCTCCGTACGATGGCGGTGCGTTCGCCGCCGCGCTGTCGATCGATGTGCGCTCGTCCTCGGCGATTGAGTAATCGATCACGAGGCGCGTGCGCGGCCGCGCGGTGGAAGCGAACCAGAGAACGCCGCCCGCGAGCTGATGCGCAACGTCACGGCCGTCGAGCGAGAGTCGCGTGATCTGCGCGTGATTATTGAGGCGCGCCGCGAACCCCAAGTCGGTGCCGGTCGCGATGTCGAGCGTGTCGACGATGTGCGTGTCGTGTCCGGGATCGAGCGCGACGTGAATACGTTGTGCGCGGATGAAGCTCAAGCTGTCGATGGGTACCTGCCGGCCGAGTCGCCATTCACCATCGATGCGTGCCGCTTCGTAGAAGCCGGAGAGACGTCGTACGGTATTTGTCTCGTCGCCACCGCTCGAGAGACCGCGGCCGTGCCCGCCGCCGACGGTGGGCGTGAAGAGCAGCACCGCCGTGTTGCCGCGCGTCCAGACGACGCGCGCTGGCTCACTGACACGTTGAGTCTTTCGCTCCGCAGCTGCGTGCATCACCCGCCGACCGAGTGGGTCGGTGTAGACGCTATCGAAGGCCGCGGCGCTGCCGGTGGTAAACCGAGCGGCGAGCAGTCGGGCGAGTGAGTCGAGCGTTGGCGCGCCGGCGACGGCACGTGACGAATCGGGCGCCGCCAGAGATTGCGGCGCGACCGCGTGCAGCGGTGCGCCGATGATCGCGACGCCCAAGACAAAGCAGATGACGAGTGGGGTGAGACGGATCCGACGGTGCACGATGCTTCCTCATTGGTCCGGACAAATGAACTTGTGCGCGGGGACCGTTCTTCACCAGTGCACCCGCCCATCGCCCGTCCAGTTCAGAGCTGCACGTGCAGGTGATCGGCCGTTCCCACGTGCCGCAGCGTGCTGAATCCCATCGACCAGAAGTAGAGTTGCACGACCCGATTCCGGATTACCCCGCGACCTCGGGTGCGGAGATCCACGGCGTGCACCCAGCCGTCCGCTTGGATGTAGTGCTTCGTGCGGTCGTTGACCGGCAGATGCATACGCCGGTAGTCATGCGGCACGCGCCCCATGTCCGTGACGACGAGATCGGGGTCTACGAGAACGATCGTCGAGAGCGCGACACGAAGGATCGGGTTCACGGAGCTGTAGTAGGCCCGCACATCGTCCGATTTGACGTTGACTCGCGAGAGATAAAATGCGGCATAGACGCACCACGTGAACACAACCGGCAGCGCCGCCCATTTCACCACGGTCGGCACGCGGGCGCGTCGTCGGAACCTGCGCGCGATCAGAATGACCAGGCCGGAGACGATGCCGGAGGTGAGGATCGCCGAGGCGAGGATAGCGATCCAAGGATTCGCGCCGTGGCGATACAACGAGACCGATGCTCGCACATACACGAGGAAGGGCAGCGCGAACAGCGCGAGTGCCTTGAACAGCGCGAGGAAGAGGGCGGCCACGGTCTCGCGCCGCCACAGGCGCTCGAGGAAGCGCCGCACCGATTGAGTCCGTGACTGCCACTCACGGCTCCCTTCGCGTTTCAACTTCTCGAGCTTGGCGGAGATCGGATTGGCCGGCATGCGCATCCGTGCGGGCGTCCTGTTGAGGACGACGTACCCAGACGGAGGGAACTCTCTCCCCGATTCGCGCCCGACTCTTACGCAGCGACGCTCGACGCTGGTTGACGGAACTAGTCCCAGATTTCCTGGATCCGCCCGTTTTCGATTCGAAGAATTGCAAAATGATTGCGCGTGTATTCTCGCGTCGGATCAGAAGGATCTTTGTAGCGCCTGTCCCACATCATGACGACAAGAGGACCGTCGCTGAATTCCAGCACCGGCGCATTCTTCCACTCCGGCTTGATGTCCTGAGGCTGATAGTCGGGCAAGCTGCGCATGAACTGTTTCAAGCCTTCACGGTCGACAGGCTTCACCGGATTGTGCTCGATGAAGGATGACGAAAGAAGTGTATCGATGTCCTCGACGTGTCCATATTCGACGACATTCTTTTCGAAGCGCGTTGCGATCGTCAGCTTCTGTTGTTCTGCCGTTGAAGCTTTCGCTGTGTTCCACGTGGAGGGCGGCGGAGCCGTGGACGGAATGAACGCCGGTGAGCCGGGCTCCTTCCGAGCAGCATCCCAGTGCTCCTGTATCTTTCCGCGTTGAATGCGAAACAGATCGAAGCTGTATTCATAGACCGACTGTGAAGAGTCTTTGGGATTTTGAATTTGTGCTCAAAGACGAGCCAGACGAAATTTCCCTTTGCGCCCGCCACCACGGGAGGATTTTGAAGTCGCTCGGGAATCGGCTCGATCGGCGGTCCGAGGCTCTTGAACAGCGTCATCAACGGAGCTCGACCAGTAGGAATATTGGGATTGTGCTGGATGAAGTCCTCGGCCGCGTAGTCAGCCCCAAGTTCGGTGTGGCGAGCTTCGATGACTTTTCTCCACCAGTCGAGAACGAAGGCGAGGTTCTTCTCTTCCGCGGCAGTCATGGGGGCGACTTGCTTCCTGGTGGGAAGATGTCCCGGTTGGATGGACTGACCGAATGCAGAGAAAGAGGCAACGAAAAGCAACGGAAGAGCGATCGCTACGCGCAACGCCGCCGTCCATGCCAAGTGAAATAAGATCCGATGTCGAATGTGCTGTTTCATTCTCGTAAGGCTTCCATTGGCTGCAACCGCGCGGCGCGGCGCGCGGGAATCCAGCTCGGCGGCGAAGCGAAGATCCTGGGTCGCCGTGTCGAAGAATCCGAGACCGGACACTTGGCGGGTTTCCTCTTTGTGGAACGTCGGGTTGCCGAAGCGCCGGCGCGCTCGGGCGCGCGCATCACCCTGAGTCAGCTCGCCCCGCGCCGCATGCTCCTGTTGCATTGCCTCGAGCGAGAGTGAAAGCGCAACTCCTCGTCGAGCTCACGATCGTACGTGCGTGGCCGACTGAACGCGCGGAGGCGATGGCGCAGACCGTCGAGAAACGACATTCGCGTTAGACGCGCTGGAGCAGCGCTTCCTTTTCATCACGCGCCATGAGGTGGCTCCATCGACTCGATATGAAGAAATCCTACCTATCGATAGGGAGGAACCCTACATATCGATACGCGGGCCGTCAAGCTGGGGATTTCAGCGTGCTATAGTGCGCGTAGTCCATACTGCGCGGAGTTCCATACTGCGCGGAGTTCCATACTGCGCGAAGTCCCCGAATGCGCTAAAGAGCGCCGTCTGGAACGTCGCGCCGTCGGGAATGTGGCGCCGTCGGGGACCTCGCGCCGTCAGGAACGTCGCGCTGTCAGGAACGTGGCGCAGTATCGCAATTGCGTCGTTCGCCTTCGCTCACAGCCGCACGTAGCGAATGTGTGTCGCGGCTGGACCAGCGAGAACTCTGTCAATGCGAAACTGCGGTCCGGGCTCGCGGAGATTCTCGAAGAGACGCCGCCCGCCGCCGAAGAACACCGGTGCCAGCGCGATTTCCAGCTCGTCGACGACACCCAGATTCAGATACTGCTGGATCACATCCGCTCCCCCCGCGATACGAACATCGCGACTGCCTGCGGCTTCCCGAGCGAGTTTCAGGGCACGCTCCGGCCCATCATTGACGAAGTAAAAGGTCGTCCCACCGGGACGCGCCCAGGGTTCGCGTTTCTCATTGGTAAGAACGAATACCGGTGTGTGAAACGGAGCCTCCTCTGGCCAGGAGGCCTCGCCCTGGTCGAACATTCGCTTGCCCATGATGTTGGCGCCGGTGCGCTCCGTGGTGCTTCGAATCAGGTCATTCACCGGGCCGGTCTCTCCTCCCGGTCCGAACTTCAGATTCTCGCGGAAGTACTGTGAATTGATGAGCCAGGCCATCAGCCCACCCCACTTCGTGCCCCAGTTCTTGTACTCAGGATTCTCCATGGTCATTCCTTCCGGTGCCATGTAGCCATCGAGACTGAGTGCAATGCTGACGAATACTTTGCTCATGATTCTTTCGCCTGTTCAGATTTGCGCGCCACCACCGCGGCGTTTGCGTCGATGCTACTCCGACCGCAGCGCGATCGCGGGATCCACGCGCGTCGCTCGGCGCGCCGGAAGATATGCCGCTGCCAACGCGACGAGACCAAGGAGGAGACACGCCGCGCCAAGTGCGACCGGGTCCGCCGGCTGGACCTGAAAGAGCAGTCCGGCCAGGACTCGTGAGCTGGCCAGTGCTCCAAGCAGACCAGCAACGCCGCCTAACGCGATCACCGAGAGCGAGCGACTGAGTACGTCGCGCCGAATCCGCTCCGGACCCGCACCGAGCGCCATCCGCAGACCGATCTCGCGCGTCTCCTCGCGCACAGTGAAGGCCATCACGCCGTAGAGGCCAATCGCCGCCAGGAGCAGGGCGACGAGCGCGAAGGCGCCGAGGAGAAAGCTGCTGAGCCGTGGCGTGGCCAGCTCGCTGCCTAACAAGTCGTCGAACGAGTGCGCATCCCAAATGGTGAGCCGCGGGTCTACCTGCGCGAGCGCGCGCCGCAGGGAAGGGAGCACGGTCGAGAAGTTCGCGCTCGTCCGCACGGCCACCGTCGCCGTCCAGCCGGGGGATAACTGCTCCCAAGGGAAGTACACCATCGGCGTCGCGACACGGAGTGCGCGAAAGTGCGTATCACCGACCTCGCCGACGATGGTTCGCCACTTCACGGTGCCGAAAGCAGTCTGGCCCACGCGCTTGCCGATTGGATCCTCCCCGGGCCAGAGCTCCTCGGCGACGGCGTGACTCACCACGGCTACCGGCGCCGCGTGCTCGTTATCCGAAGCGAGAAATGCGCGGCCGCGGATCACGGGGATACCGAGCGTGCGAAAGAGGTCCTGATCTCCCATATCGAAAGCCACCAGCGCCACCGTGTCCCGCGTTGAGGCGCCTTCACGAACGAGGCCGATGATCCCGAAATCATCACCCATGAACGGCGGCGTCCCGACGGTGCTCACCGCCGTCACGCCGGGAACCGCGCGCAAGACGGGCACGACTTCTCTGCCGAGCGCGCCGCGTTTGGGGGCCGAGTCGTACGTGACCATAGGAAAGCTGACGCTGAATACGGAGAGGTGGCTCGGGTTGAAGCCGAGGTCCAGGCGCTCGAGTCGCTCGAGGCTGTGAATCAGGAGCCCGGCGCCGGCGAGGGTGATGACGGCGAGCGCCGTCTGCGCCGCGACGAGCGTTTGCTGAAGTCGCCGTCTCTGGCGGGTGCGACCGCCGGCTCTCGTGTCGATGCGAAGTGGCGACGCCAGGCTGCCGCGTGCGACGGCCAGCCCTGGCGCGACACCGAAGAGGAGTGTCGCCAGAAGGGAGATCAGGGCCGCGGTGAACACAGGTGCGCCCGCGAGCGAGATATTGTCCAGCCGCGGCAGCTGCTCCGGCGCGGCAGCGACAAGGGCGTGGAGCGACAGCTCCGCCGTGAGGAATCCCGCCACGCCGCCGAGGATGGCGATCACGACCCCTTCCGCGAGCAGCGCCGAGAGAATGTCGCCAAACGATGCGCCGACGGCGCGCCTAACGGCCAGCTCGTGGCTGCGCGTCGCGGCGCGGAGGAGGAGCAGGTTCCCGACGTTGAGGCACGCGATCAGGAACAGCAACACAACTGCGGCTGATAAGATGGCGAGGATCGTCGTCGTGCTCCCGAGCACCTCATCGGCGAGACTGACCACGTCGGCGCGGGTCACGTGGTAGTGCCCGCTCGAGTGCGCGCGGGCGAGCGCTTGCGCATATGCGCGCTCCCGGAACGCGAGCCACTCGGAGCGTGCCGCGCCCGGCGTCGCACCGGGCGCCAGCCGTGCCACGGTGATGCCGGCCATGGCAGGCCCGGCACGCGGGTCGCCCTCGTAGGTGTACCAGTCGTCGACACCGAAGGGGAAATCGAGGCCCGGCGGAGCCACACCGACGATGATGTACTCCGCGAAGTGGTAGTCCGGGTCCCACGGGTCAGCGACGGCCTTGCCCAACACCGACGAGTCGCCGCCGAACTTCTCCCGCCACGCCCGATAGCTGAGCACGACGGCGTGCCGTAATCCCGGCGCGTCGTCCGCCTCGTGGAGTAGTCGCCCCAGGGCGGGCCGTGCGCCTAACAGCTCGAAGAAGTTGCCGCTGACGGCAACGGAGCGGAGAGTATAGGTGACGTCGCCGACGATGTTGGGCCCGGCAACCTGGAGCACGCCGACGCCAGCCACGTCGCGCAGCATCCGCGATTCGCGGCGAAACTCCTTTCGGTCATCGGTCGGGAGCAACAGCTCGGTCTTGCGGCCGTAAGCGCGGAGCACGATGAGCTGCTGCTGGTTCTCGACTGGAAGCCGTTGGACGATCACCGTCCGCACGATGGTGGACATGGCGATCGCCATGCCGATGCCGACCGCCAGGATCGCCGTGGTGGTGACGGCGACGGCTGGCGATCGAGCCAGGCTGCGGAGCGCGATGCGCAGGTCGGAGCGAAGACGGTCGATCATGGGTAATCACCGGAACGAAGAGCCGCGGCTGGGTCGACACTCGCGCCCGCGCGCGCAGGACCGAACGTCGCTGCCACAGCGATCACAAGCAGCGCCATGGCCACGACGATGAGCGTTTTAATATCAGTCGGCGCCACGCCGTAGAGCCGCGTCAGTTCATCGCCCACTCGAATGGCGACCGGCCATGCCCCTTCGTACGCGGTGTATCCGACCTCCTCCAGAGTCCGTGCGCGGCGCGCGAACGCGCGTGTGTCGCGAAGATCGAGCGGCCAATTGCTGACGCTGCCGTCGCGCTTCTCGCCCCAGAGGGTCACGATGCGGTCCTGATCCCGAACGGGGAGCTTGCACAGCAGCAGGGCGTCCGAGACGGTAAATACCGCCGTCGAGAGGCCGATGCCTAACGCGAGGATCAGGCCGGCGGTTACGGCGAATTGCGGAGCGCGAACGAGTGCGCGAAGACACGCGCGGGCGGAATCGATCACGGGATGCCCCTGAGCTGGTGTCTACAGTACGGACCGTGACAGGCCCTAAGTAGACACGCATCATGAACCTGTCCCTATCCTTTCCGCCATGCCATGAGACATGATGGTCAAACCTTGTCACGCGACAGCCTGTCGAAGACACCGATGTGGCAGGTCACCCGTCTGCGAGGCCGGAATGACGATCTTCGATTCGTTGTCGCGCGATGTACGACACGCGTTGCGCTCGCTGCGCCGGGACCTCGGCGCGGCGCTCCTCATCGTGGCGATCGCCGGACTCGGGATCGGCGCCAGCACGACCGTCTTCAGCATCTGTCGCGCGCTCCTGCTCCGGCCGTTGCCCTTCCGACAGCCCGAACGCCTCGTCTGGATCGCCAACGGCACGTCGGAGAATCGGTCGGCCCAGACTGTTCAGGTGAGCAACCTGATCGATCTGCGCACAGCGAGCCGGTCGTTCGTCGACATCGCGGGCTTCTATGCGTTCTACGCGCCGGGCGACATCCGCCTCACCGGCGCGGGCGAGGCCGAGCGCATAACAGGTGTGCCCGTCACGCAATCGTTTTTCAGCCTGCTCGGCATCAAGCCGCTCCTGGGGCGATTCTTCGACTCGTCCGAGACGCGATGGAACGGACCGAGGGCGGTGGTGCTCGGCCATGAGCTCTGGCAGCAGCGCTTTTCGGCCGACCGCGGCATCGTCGGGCGCGCGATCATTCTCGATGGCGAGCCGTGGACCGTCGTCGGCGTGCTTCCGCCGTCCTTCGATTTCGAGGCGATCTTCACGCCGGGCCGGCGCGCCGATCTCTTCCTGCCGTTCCCGCTCAGCCCCGAGACGAATCAGCAGGGCAATACGCTCGCGCTCATCGGCCGGTTACGCGATGGCGCTCGCGCGCAGCAAGCGCAGGCGGAGGCCTCCGTGATCGCATCGCGGATTGTCACGGGACGACAGGGGCAGGTATGGCGCAATGGGTTTATGCCGCGGCTCGTGCCACTCCGGGAGCAGGTGAGTGGCAAGCTGCGCTCGGCGCTCGTCGTGCTCTCGGCATCGGTGGCTTTCCTGATGCTCCTCGTCTGTGCCAATCTCTCCAATCTGCTGTTGATCCGCGCGTCGCGCCGTCAGCGTGAGATGGCCGTGCGCGCCGCTCTCGGTGCACCACGACACCATCTCGTTAGGCAACTCCTCGTCGAATCCCTCGTCCTCGGCGTCGGCGGCGCGCTACTAGGCGTGCTGCTCGCGACGGCGGGCACCGCGGCGATATCGCGCATCCAGGGAACGGCCGTGCCACTGCTCAGCGGCGTCGGCGTCGACGGCGCCACGCTCGGATTCACGGTACTCGTCGCGTTGCTCACCAGCCTGGCGTTCGGCTTGCTGCCCTCGCTGCACGCGTCCTCCTTCTCTTTACCGACCGCGCTCCGGGACGCGAGCCGAAGCACGACGGAAGGGCGGGGAAGCCGCGTGCGACGTCTCAGCGTGTCGCTGGAAGTTGCTCTGGTCTGCGTTATCCTCACGGGCGCGGGACTCCTCGCGAGGAGCCTGGCTCGCGTGCTGCTCGTGAATCCAGGTTTCGTGCCTAACGACTTGATGACGATTCGCGTCGATCCGCCGAGCACTCTCTCCCTTGCGCAGAAGACCGCGTATTTCGACGCCGTCGTGCGGGAGGTCCACGCCCTCCCCGGCGTTCAGCAGGTCGGGCTCACCGACGCGCTTCCACTCGGAGACAACTTCGGCTGGCGGCGCTGGGCAGCCAGGACTCCGGACTGGAAGCCCGGAGCCGAGCCCCTGTTTCCACTCGTCCGCAAGATCGACGAGGGCTACCTCGCGGCGATGAAGATTCCGCTCCGGGAGGGACGCGTCTTCCTGACGACGGACGACACCGCGAGCGAACGGTTGATGATCGTCAACGAGCAGATGGCACGCCGGCTCTGGCCGGGACGCTCGGCCATAGGCCAACTCGTCAATTCGTCCAATCGCGATTACCGCGTGATTGGCGTCGTGAGCGACGTGCGCTACTTCGGTCTGGACCGAGACGCGGACATCGAGATGTACATGCCGCTGCGCACGGGGAATTACCAGTCGGTAGACCTGGTCGTGCGCTCGACGCTTCCGCCCGCGACACTTGCGCCCGCGATTCGCACGAGGCTGCGGCGCGTGGATCCGAATCTTCCCGCCACCGAGTTTCACACCATGGCCGATCTGATGGATAGGTCATTGTTCACGCGGCGCTTTGTCGTACTGCTCATCGCCGGCTTCGCATTATTCGGCCTGCTGCTCGCCGCGTTAGGCATCTACGGCGTTATCGCGTACGCCGTGACCATGCGGCAGCAGGAGATCGGCATCCGGATGGCGCTGGGCGCGACGCCCGCGCGGGTGCGCGCGAGCGTCCTCGGGCAGACCGGTCGCCTCGTGGCGATGGGCGTACTGGTCGGCCTCCCCGCATCGTGCCTCGCGGCGCGTGCGATCCGCGGACTGCTGTTCGACATCGGGCCCACAGACCCGTGGACGTTCACCGCGGTTCTGCTGATTCAGGCCATTGTGGCCGCGCTCGCGAGTTATTTCCCATCACGCCGTGCCACTCGCGTGGATCCAGCGACCTCGCTGCGCGCGAGCAACTAATTCGCCCCGTCTGACAGCCCACGTTGGCCGCCTAACGCCGGCGCTGCGCTCAGCGCCTCCGCTGCGCCACGACCGCGGGGACATCGCCGCTCACCGCGCGTTCGAAGTGCTGCATGTTCTCGGTGACCGGCACCGCGCGCAGGTGATACAAATCGGACGGTGCGTTCCACGCACCGCCCCGGTACGTACGGGCCGCGCGGTAGCCGGCGGTGCGCGCCCATGCGGCACTCACGGAATCCCATGCGCCGAACGGGTACGCAAAGAAGTCGGGGGCGCGTCCGAGATGCTGCGCGATGTCCGCACGGCTCATCGCCACCTCGTTATGCAACGCCGCGTGATAGTCGGGCAGGACAGGATGCGTTCTCGTATGTGAGCCGATCGTCATCCCCGCTGCCTGCAGCTCGCGCAGCTGTTCCCAGGTCATCAGCTTCCTATCGATACCGATCGGCGTCGTGAACACGAAGAACGTCGCCGTCAAGCCGAAGCGACGGAGGATGGGGAAGGCGTGGCTATACTGGTTCTCCCAGCCATCGTCGAACGTGATCACCACGGCGCGGCTCGGGAGCGTGTCGCGCCTCTCGAGGGCATCGACAAGCGCGGCGAACGAGACCACATGGTAGCCGCCGTCCACGAGGTACCGCATCTGAGCTACAAACACCGAGTCGTCGACGTCGAGCACGCGCTGCTCGGTGGTCTGCCCTGGGTGGTGCGGCATCACACTGTGGTAGACGAGAATGGGGACCCGGAGGGAGTCCGCCACCGGCGCACTCGCCGCGCGCGATGCGTGGTGCGACGTCGCGGTCGCGCCAAGGGTCAGCACGGCCACAGCGCCGAGCCACGCGCGTACAGGTAGACGCATTGTCGAGGATTGACGTGCTGGTGTGCCCGGACAAAGCGTCCGCGGAGCGCTGCTGCTCTCCAAAAGGACGAGTGAGCGGTGCTCCCGTCATGGCGACTGCCGCATGCATCGACGTCATCGTGATCCGCGGGCGCATGAACGGATATCTACGCTGCCCGACTGAGCGACGCATCGAACACAACCTGGTCATACCACCAGAGCCGCTCGAAAAACGCGCGGATGTCGGCGCGGTCTGCTTTGGGAGCGCCCATCTCGCCAATCGTGCGTCGGCCGTCGATGGCGTCGAACCATCGCTTCTCGCGCTGGGTGATCGGCAAGGTGAGATCCGTGCAACTGTGTTTGCGGTTGATCAGCACCGCGGCAATTCCTGCCGGCAGTCGCTCCTGCACGCTGATGGTGTCCGAGGCCCTGATCGGCACGTAGTCCAGAGAGCCATCATCGGCGAAGTTGAGCCTCTGCGCACGCGCGGCGCCGTCGTCCCGATGCACGATGACGTTGTGCCGCGTCATCGTTCCCCGAAGCAGCTCGACGGCTGCGAACTGCTCCGCAAGCGACAGTTGTGCAATCCGCGTGGCGCGGGCCGCGTACGCCATGAGACCACAGCGCGGCGAGTACGGCGCTTGTCGCACCCATCGGCCAAATGTGAGCCTGGCCGACTCGAGGAGCTCGAACAATTGCGCGACGGTGTATGCCCGGTCGTGCGGATTGAGCAGCGCATCAGCAATCGCAGCCACACTGTGAAAGTCTGGCGCTTCTCGTAGAGCTCTCAGCGGATGGCCGGGCGGCAACGCGCTGAGTGTGGCGACGAGGTCGCGAATTCCGCTCTCCGTGCCTGTGATGCCGAGGCGACGACAGAACTCCTGCATCATATAGATGCCAGCGCGTCCGTACGGCGCGTATAGCATGAGGAGCATCGCGCCGTCCGGTTCGAGTAGCTCCCGCAACACGCGGAGCCCCACGGCGGGGTCGGCGAGATGATGCAAAACCCCGGTGCAGACAATCTGATCGAAGCGGATCTCCAGCTCGGCGGCTCGCTCGATGGGGAGCAGGTGGAGCTGGAGATTAGCGAGCTCGTATCGCTGCTTGAGCTCCTCCGTGCATCGTATGCTCGCCGCGCTGAAGTCGATACCAATCACGCGCGCGGCGGGCCAGCGCATGGCGTACTTCGCCGCCTGTGACGTCCCGCACCCGGCAACAAGGACGGAATGGTCGTCGCGGAACGGGCGTGCGGGCCAGAACAGATGATGGTCCTGGCGCCGCAACTTTCCGTCTTCCCAGAGCGATCGGTATCGGTCGAGACTCTCCACGGCCGGCGGATACGGATACCGTTCGTAGAAGTGCTGAACGGCCGCCGCCGCCTCCGAGCTTGTCATGAATCCACGTGGCCGCCCGTTATTGTTGCCCTGCCTTACGCGTGCGATCTCTTGTCGCGGGCCGAGTGGTCGATGGCGGGTTCTTCGCGCTCGCGCCCTCCGCGCCGTTACGCGTCCCGTCAGGTGACGTGGGTCGTGGCATTGTGCTCACCTGGCTGAGAATCGCGTCGAGGTTGAACGACGCTGGCTTTTGTCGCGGCGGATATTCCTCGAAGGCCTTGATCTGATCCGCCACCACCTTCTGCATCAGGTACATCTGTGGCACATGATCGACCATCCAATCCCAGTATGTGTTCGAGTTGAAGTCGGCTCGCTCGAACGGATCGCGTCGCAGATTCATGATGGTTGGCAGGCGCAACTTCACAAACGGCTCCTGCCATTGCCGCATCGTGTTCGCGTTCTGCTCAGCGAGGTGAAATTTGTAGTCCCCCACGCGCACCGCGATCACGTCTCCGTCGTCGCTGAAGTAGAAGACGGATTCCCTGGGACTCTCCTTCACCTGTCCCGTGAGGTACGGCACCAAATTGTACCCATCGAGGTGCACTCTGAACGTCTTGTCACCAACCGTGGTGCCATTGAGCAACCTGGTGGTGACATCGGGATCCCCCGCCATAGCGAGCAACGTGGGGAACATGTCGATGTGTGAAGCGATCCCGTTCAGCACGGTATTCGGTTTGATCTTGCCCGGCCACCGGATGAAACAGGGCACGCGCCAGCCACCTTCCCAGTTGCTGTCCTTCTGTCCGCGAAATGGCGTGTTGGCACCGTCGGGCCACGTATCGTTTTCGGGGCCGTTGTCGGTGGAGTAGAGGACGAACGTATTGTCGGCGATTCCCAGCTCATCGAGCTTCGCGAGAATCTCGCCGATCTGCTCGTCGTGAACCACCATGCGATCGCTATACGGATCCTGTCCACTCTTGCCGATGTTCTTCTCGGCGACGTGGGTGCGGAAGTGCATCGCCGTCGAGTTGTACCACAAGAAGAATGGTTTATCGGCTTCGACCTGTTTCTCCATCCATTCGATGGCCCGCGAAGTGATCTCCTCGTCGATCGTTTCCATCCGCTTCTTCGTCAGCGGACCGGTGTCAACGACCGTCTGTCCGCCGTGCCCGTCAGCGACGCAATGGAGAACCCCGCGCGGACCGAACTCTTTCTTGAATGCAGGATCCTTGGGATAGTCGGGTAGCTCTGGTTCCTCTTCGGCATTCAGATGGTAGAGATTGCCGAAGAATTCGTCGAAGCCGTGTACGGTGGGCAGGTATTCGTCGCGGTCGCCGAGATGATTCTTTCCGAACTGACCGGTGGCGTAGCCGAGCGGCTTGAGCAACTCCGCAATCGTGGCGTCTTCCGCCTGGAGTCCGATTTTCGCACCCGGCATCCCCACTTTGGTGAGGCCCGTGCGGATCGGATTCTGGCCTGTGATGAAACAGGCGCGGCCGGCAGTGCAGCTCTGTTGGCCGTAGAAGTCGGTAAAGGTCACGCCTTCCTCGGCAATGCGATCGATGTTCGGCGTGCGATAGCCCATCATGCCACGACTGAAGTGGCTGATGTTCCAGATGCCGATGTCATCGCCCCACAGAATCAGGAAGTTCGGCCGTTTCGTTTCCATCTCTTACTCCTTGTGCGCGCGATGTGGCCCGACGAACTACCGCGCGCGCTGCGGGAATTGGCAGCGTAGAACGCCATGGATTTGAGATCGGTGAGGGGACTCGACCATCTTAGTGGACGCAGACCGAGTCGCGCCCTTGCGCTTTAGGCCAATATGCAGCGGCTCCGACGGTCTTCCGGTCGCCTGATGATCATCCTCTAAACGAGCTCTTCCCGGCGCCAGATGGCGGCCTCACCTTGAGTCATGAACTACTTACTTCGACGGTTCGGGTTGCCAGAGCTGAATCGGATTCCCTTCCGGATCGTGGAGCAGGGCGAAGCGTCCGTTCGGATACTTCTGTGGATCGACCTCCACCTTGATGCCGGCGGCGGTGAGCTGCGCGACCATCGCGTCGAGATTCGCAACACGGAAGTTGAGCATCCACTGTTGCGTCTCGGGTCCGAAATATTTGGTGGTGGCGGGGAACGGCTGGAACGCCGTCGTGCCCGATTCCTGATGCCACGGCTCCATGCCCTTCGCGGTCGGTGTGCGCCCGACACCCAGGTTCTTCTCATACCACTCGGCGAGCGCTTTCGGGTCCTTTGCTTTGAAGAAGAAGCCACCGATGCCGGTGACCTTCTCCATCGGCAGGCTCTGAGAGGTTGCTGCTTGCGCGGAGGACGTTCGGTCGGCTGCCTGCGCTCCGGCTACGGTGGTGCTAATGCAGCACAATGCGGCGGAGTACAGGAGGTGAGTATGCTTTCGCATTGGAGTGTGTGAAGATGTTATTGCGGAGAGACGTCGACTACTGGTTCCGTATGCATCAACGCCAGAATTCGGTGAGCTGCCCGGCAAGAGCTTTGCCTTGGTCGTAACCGGCTCGCGCGGCCGGCGCACGCGTCGACAGATCCATCATATCGGCGCCGAACGCGTTGCGGGAGTTGCTATCCGGGAAGATGGTTTCGACTCTGCTACCGCGTGTGCGTAGTTTGTCGACCTGTGCCGCGAGATGGGTGCCCCAGCCTAACGGGTGGCGTGACCTGCCGCCAAAGGGTGAAAGCACCAGCACCCGCGCGTATCCGGCCGCCAGATCGGCATTCTCGTTGGATCGGTAGCCGCCGTCGATGTATCGGTTGTCGCCAATACTGTGGAGAAAGGGCGGCACGAACGCGTTGGCACAGCTGGCGGTGACGGCGTCCGCCAAGTCGACTCCGCTCTGCCGGTCGAAGACGACCGGTTCACCAGTACGGGCATCGACCGCCACGATGAGCATTGGTCGTTGCGGCCAGCGCTGACTGGGCAGCCGAGCAGCGACGGCGGCGCGCCGCTGCGCTTGCCCAGAGCTGCCTAACGCCGCATCCATCTCGAGCGCCGCCGCACCCATTCTGCGGCGCATGTCGGCCGCATCAGCAGCGGCGCCGATGATGGCGCTCGACTTCTCCATATGATCCGCCGCCGGCGCGTTCGGAGCACGTCCACGTTCGGATGCGGCCGGACGAGTCCGTGGCTGGGACGCGTCGGCAAGGATGTTGGCAAGCAGTTCGGTCGGTTGAGTGGCGCTGATTTGCGCCGCGGCCGTCGATCCGGCCGAGGTCCCAATGATCAGATCGGCCTCGTTTACATCCAGCCCGGCATCGAACAGGCCGGCGATGACGCCGATCTCCCAGGCATTCCCTGCCGCTCCGCCACCACCAAGGACCAACGCTCGCTCGCTCATGACCCCGGTTACCCGCGTGCTCATGCGTATCTCAAGACCGGATCAGGGCGAGGCAGGCGAAGGTCTCAATCAAGCGGCGACAGACCCGGTGTCAAGAATCCGACGTAGGAACGATCACTTTCTTACCACTTGCAGCGCGTCATAGCTTTGTGTCCCGCGGACTGGCGTCCCCGGAGGAAGGCCGACGCAGCGGGTTCGATTCCCGCGCACTTGGAAATGGGCGGCGGAGCCTCTCGGCCGGGGTTCAATTCCCTGGGCGGCCTTTGCTATCGCCGCGACGCGTTCAGAGGTCGCTTGCGTCGCGCGAGAGCGCGCTGCGTTGTGAGCCACTTCCAGCGGCAGCTCCCGCGCAGATTCATATCCACAGTGAGAACAGGATTCCGTTCCCGTATCTCTATGTGGTCGACGGTTCGAGCTACCTGTACCCCAGGGACTCCGCCCGGCTCGCGGAAATCAATCCCGCCGACATCGAGAGCCTCGAGGTCATCAAAGGATCAGGAGAATCCCAGCTGTGTAAGTCGACCGGATGCAGCGTGGTCGTCATCGTCATGACCAAACGGCACGCAGCGAGAAGGAGCCCTCAGTAGCAAGTGCTCATCGTCGTTTCAGGAACAGGAAATAAGTGCCGGCGAATACCAGGACCATTCCTACATTCACCATCAGTCTTGCCCAGGGCCGGCTCTTGAAGAACAGCAAATCGATGGCGACGATGACGGCCACCAGCAACACGGCATAAAAGACGTTAGGCCACGACCGGTTGCTTCTCCATCCTGACATCATTCGCTATTGAACAGTGACGGCCACGGAGTCCATGTACGTCCCCAGTGCTGCGACCACGTAAGCGCGACCGGTGCCGATCGCTTTCACCTGCACAGAAGACGGACTCGCGGTCATTATCTGGAGCACGCCGGCGGGACGCACATCGTACTGAACCTGAGCCGCGGCCTGGGCGGACAGCAGTACCGTTCCAAGCGAATCCGCCTGCACGACGTTTAGAGTGGCGGCGGCTCCCAGTGCCAATGATGTCGGACAGGGCGCGTAGTAGCAGAAGAGCGCCTGCTTCGCCCGCTGGACGACAACGACGCGATGGTGCCCGATGTGCGCCCCGACGGCCACCAACACGTCTGCTGTCCCGTTCCCGTTCACCTGAAATTGACCCGGCCCGCGCGCCCCAATGATCGCGTCGTTCCCCGACAACCACTGCGGCACGACGCCCGGCCAACTGCGACTGACCTCGAACGTGAAAGACAGGTTCTCGTGAATGCTGTGCGCCGAATCCGGCCCGGCGATCAGAATGCTGATGTTCGTTGCCGGGTCGTACGGATTGGTGTGTGCGTACTCGCCGCACGCGGTCACCACCACGCAAAGTAGAACCAGGCGCAACAAGCTCACCATGTGACGCTCATCGAAATGCGAGCCTCGCCGCCGCGCACGTCCGGCAGCAAGCCGACTGTGGGATGAATATCGTAGGCGTGCACTCGAGCAACGCTTCGGGCGTGAAATTGCTCTGTGAAAACCGCCGTGGTTCCGGAGACCAGCCATACGGTGGCCGCAGCCGCCAGCGCGCGGCGTGCGTTTCGCCGGCTTCGACTGGCATCACCGTAAGCACTCATCGCTTCGTCTGTCGAACGTGCATCCAGGTAACGTCCGTATGCCTGCTCGCCATTTCTCGCCAAGCTCCAGGCCACAACTGCTCCCGCACCCGTTAGGCCCGCCGCGAAGACTGCACTGCTTCGGTTTCCGATCACGGCGTGCCCCATCCCCGGGACCAACGATGCCAGCAGGATGCGTCGCAAAGGCGTCAGCGAGCACCGAGCAGGTGGACGCATCGCCTCGATCAGTCGCTCGGCCACGGCCTGGCTGCCCGAAAGCGTCAGGCAGGGCGCGTCCGCGAGGACGTCTGTCAGCACGATTCTCGCCGCGCTGGAGTCGCCGTAAGCCAGCAGCGCACCAACGATCAGCATTCGCGCGGCAAGCGCGTCGCGGCCCGACAACTCGTTTGTACTGAGGCGCTGCTCGGCTATCCGGGCGGCCGCCACGACCTGGCCTGCTGAATACAGTGCGTGCGCTTCGCGCAACGGGTTGTCTCTCGGCAACGGCAACGGCATGGGCGCGTGCGGCGTCGGAGCGCTCCCGAGCTTCTCGATGCGAACGACAACGAGATCGTGCCAGACGTCGCGCAGCGCCTCTCCTTCGAGCCTGACGATTTCGGGCGATGAGGAATCGGAGGTCGCGACGTGTAACGTCACTTCGGGAAGGTGACCCGCGGCATCTGGAGCGAGGTACTTGGCGGAAATCCAGGTCGCAATCTGGGAAGGGCGGTCGACTGTTTGCGCGGCCGATTCGGAGATTGCGACGACGGCCCGCCGGGCAGAGGAGTCGAGGGGCAGCACTTGGCCACGAGCGCTGAATTCCACGGTGCGAACATCGCTGCGCACATCGAACGCGTTCGGCACAGCGATCTGGACGCCCCGCGCGAGAAGGGCCGGGTTCCAGTGCGCACTGGCATCACAGCTAGAGGAAGAACTGGGCGTTGGAACGAGAACGAACGCCACGCGGTCGTCGCGCGAAGCGCCTCGGACTCCTGTCGGCTCGTTAGCGTATGCAGCAGCGAAGGAAGCGCGGATCGCAGGCGGACAAGTCTCCAGCGCGTGTGCCACGCTCAGGCTGTCGCTCACCTGGGCGAGCGCCCGGGGCGCGGCGACGACAACGTTCACCTCCTTGCCGAACAGCACGATGGGCGATCGAGCGGGGATTCGGGTGGGCTCTTGCGCGCACAGACACCCTGGCCCAAAAAGGGACGCCAGAGTGATCAGTCGCAACCTGCATCGTACACCAGAAGTGCGCGTTCGCATTCTCCCCCTCTGTCCCGAGGCGTGCCGAGCGGAGCACGACAATAACGATTCGTCAAGTGATGAGCAAATACGAAGCGTTCAGGGCAATGTGCCCGCGGCGTTCGCTGCATGAAGTTGTGAGGGCGACTACTACAAGCCTGGCGAACAACGCTACTCGTCGAAAATCGGTGGATTCAAGATCGACGGGTGCCGTTAGGCTGGCACTTCCTGACTGCGCGAAGTTCCGAAATTCGCGAGGTCCCGAACGGCGCGAAGTCCCAGAATGCGCAAAGTCCCATACTCCGCGAACTCCCGAACGGCGCTGTTTGGGCCTTAGCGCCGTTTGGACGTAGCGCCGTTTGGGACCTAGCGCCGTTTGGGGCGTAGCGCCGTTTGGGACCTAGCGCCGTTAGGCACCTCGCACCCTTGGGCAGTTGCGGCGATCAGGGATTGCTCGGCGTCTTGTCCTTCGAGAAAGTGGGGTAGGCCGGACGCTTCGGCGCGCCGGCCTGCTGGATCTGCATTCCCTGCATCAGGAGCGACACCGCACGCTCGAGTTGGGTGTCATGACCGGCACGCCACGCCGCCGGATCGAGCTCCACTTCGACGTCCGGCGCCACGCCCTTGTTCTCGACCGCGTAGTCGCCCTCGGGGGCCCAGATCGCGATGCGCGGTGCGGTGACCGTCGTACCATCCATCAACTCCGGATAGCCGCCGATCCCGACCAGCCCGCCCCACGTGCGCTTGCCAACGAGCTGCCCGACCTTGAAGCGCCGGAAGAGCCACGGCAATTCGTCACCACCGGAGCCCGCATACTCGTTGATCAACATGACCTTCGGTCCATAGATCGCGCCGGCCGGAATCGGTTGATCGACGCCATACCGCGACGTGACATAGTTGAAGGGTGCCTCGCGGCGGAGATACTCGATCATATAATCGGCGATGTTGCCGCCGCCATTGAATCGTTCGTCGACCACCGCGCCCGCCTTCTGCTGTTGAGCAAAGAAGTAACGATTGAAGCGAGCGTAGCCCGCGTTCGCCGTGTTCGGGACGTAGATGTACGCCAGCTTGCCATTCGACAGACGATCGACCGTCCGCCGATTCTGATCGATCCAGGCCAGATAGCGGACATCGCCCTCGCTCGCGAGTGGTACCACGGTGATGTCACGCGCAGCGGTGCCGTCGGGATTCGGGCCGACGCGCAGCACGATCGACTTCTCCGCCGTTCCCTCGAGCGCCTGGTCGACGCTCACGTTAGGCAGAACGGGCGCGCCATTGACGGCGAGCAGGTAGTCGCCGACGCGCACGTTGACGCCTGGTTGTGTCAGCGGCGCCCGAAACTCCGGATTCCAGTTCTCACCCGCATAGATCTTCGTGAACCGCCAGTGGCCATTCTGCACGGTGTAGTCGGCGCCGAGGACGCCGTTGCGCGGTGGCGCGTCCGCACTCCGATCCGGTCCGGCACCGAAGACGAAGAGGTGACCCACCGTGAGATTACCGAAGATCTCCGTGAACATGTAGTCGAGATCCGCGCGACTCCCCAGTCCGTCGAGCCATGGCTCGTAGAACCGCTCGGTCGCCGCGAGGTCGAGCCCGTGGTAATTCGGATCGTAGAAAAAGGCTCGCTGGAGACGGAAGGACTCGTGGTACATCTCCTTCCACTCGGCCCGGGGATCGGTGAGCACCTGGATGTCCGCCGTCGCGAGGACGCCGTCGTTGGGCTTCAGCGGCTGCGAAAGCGACGCGATGGCCCATTTGTCCTGCTGCTTGTAGAGCAACTTCTCACCATCGCGTGATACATCGAATTGAGCGACGTCGTCGAGGAGCTTCTCGGCCTTGCGCTCCTTGAGGTCGAACTTGTGGAGCGTGACCTTCGGTTGATCGCCGACCTGGTCGACGGGAACGATCGGGACCTCGGCAAGGAGAAGGACGCCGCTCTTGGCCGCGGCGAGTCCTTCGTAGTCGTGCGCGGCAACCGGCATCGCGATCGTGCGCTGATCGATTCCCTCGAAATCGATTCGCATCGGCTTCACGGCCGTGTCGGGCTTTGCCGCGCCCTTCGCGCTGTCGGCCGTCGATTTCACCGAATCCGCTTTCTTCTCTTCGTCGCTTTCCGGCGCAAGCGGCGACGGCAGATCGTTGCGCAGAACGATCGCGTAGAGACTTCGCGTAATCGGATGGTCGAACGTCATCATGCTGAAGTCGCTCGCCGGTCCAGCATCCGTGCTCGCGAGGAAGAAGAGATACTTCCCACTCGCGTCGAACGTCGGCAGCTCGGCGTCGCTCATGCCGTCGGTGACGCGCGTCGACGTCGCTCGCTGCAGATCGTAGACGAAGATCGCCGACAGCCTGTTCTCGATCGTGCGTCCATAGGAAAGCCAGCGGGAATCCGGCGACCACGACATCCCCAGACTGCCGAAGAAAACGCTCCCGGCGCCGCGTGGACCGGTTGGCTCGACGTCCACCTTGGTCGTCTTTCCCGTGGCGACGCTTACATACCAGATCTCTCCGCGCGAATTGGAGTACGCGATGAAGCGTCCATCGGGTGACCAGAGTGGCGCGTAGTAATAGGTGTCGTTGTCGCCGAGCTTGATCGTGCGCGGCTCACTCATTCCGGACTGATGGCGAAGCTCCAATTGATAGCCAGTGCCGGAGGCATCCGAGAAGTACGCCAGCGTCTGTCCGTCCGGCGACCAGATCGGCGACCGCTCGGTTGCGCCGACGGTGCGCGTGACGTCACGCGCATCGCCCTTCTTTGCGGGAACGGTGATGATCTCGCCGCGCGCCTCGAAGGCAGCGCGCGCACCAGTCGGCGAGATCGCTGGGCTGCGCAGCTTGTCGCTGACCTTCACCCAGCGCGTCAGGAGTGCGGTGATCTCACCTTCGAGCTTGATGGGCACGGCGGCGTCGGCACCGGTCTGGAGATCGTGGAGCCTAACGACTCCGAACTGCTCGTAGACGACCGCGCCCGGCCCAGCCGACGCGTTCTTGATGTCCAGCCCTTTATTCTCGACGACGCGTTTGACCTGCTTGGACGCGAGGTTATACCCAAATAGCGATGTCGCTCCGTCGCGATCAGAAAGGAAAAAGACTGTATCGCCGACCCACATCGGTGCTTGGTCAGTCGAATTGTCGCGCGGGATCTTCTCCACCGACGCATCGGCGAGCTTGGCGATCCAGATCGGCGTGGTGCGTCCGCCGCGATATCGTTTCCAGATCTCGTTTGCCGGGATGACCGGCATGTACGCGAGGCGCTGACCATCCGCGCTCAACGATCCATCCCACCCAGAGGGGAGATCGATTGGCGTCGCGACGACCGCGTCCATCGCCTGCACGAACAAACGCTGTGGCAACAGACCCCAGCCGAAGGCCGCGCCCATCCGGTTGGATGTGAACAGGATCTTCCCGTCGGGCGTCCAGCCGCGCACCTGGTCGCTCCCCGGACTATAGGTAATTCGTCGCGACGCGCCGCCCGCCGTGGGCACGACGTATACATCTTCATTGCCGTCGCGCGTGCCCGTGTACGCGATCCACTGGCCGTCGGGTGAGAAATGGCACCCCGACGCGTTGCCCTGGGAGGACGTCAAGCGGTGCGCGGTGCCGCCGGCACGCGGCACGAGCCAGATGTCGCCGCCGTAGCCGAAGCAGATCTGCGTCGCGCTGACGGCCGGCTGGCGAAAGAGGAGCGGTGCGCGCTGTGCGCGAGCTTCACGGATCGTGACTGAGCAGACGATTGCGCCGAGCACCGCGGCGCATGAACGGCTGTGTAGAACGGCCATGGCAACGTCCCGCAAGTGGGAGGGGGAGGGGCGGTGAATATGTCCCTACAAACCGCAAGCTGCCAGAACCGGTGACTTCGGATCCGAAGCGATCGAGACTCGTATTCATCAACGGCCCCTTTGACCCTTCTTGCAGCCGGCTGGTTTTCGCTCAATGTTCTGGCGCGCCTCTCCCGTTCGCGCTCGCTGAACGTCCCTGCCTGGAGGTCGTCCTATGCCGCGTGCAGTGCTGAGTACCACCTGCCGGCGTCTCGCAACCGCTCTTGTCATCGCGGCACTCGGGCTCATCGCGCCCTGTGTCGTGGCGAACGCTCAACGAGATTCGGTGAGCGGTGTCGTGAGGGATTCCCTCAACGGCCTTCCCATCACCGATGCGATCGTGCGGGCGCAAGGCTCCGCGCTCTTCGCGCGCACGAACGTGCGCGGCCAATTCACGCTTGCTGGACTTTCCGGCTCGACGGTGATCCTCGTCGTCAATCGCCTCGGTTACGAGCAGACGACGAGGTCCGTAGCGGTCGGCGCGACCAACCTCGTAATACAGGTCGGCAGGAGCGTGCTCCGGCTCAATGAGCTGGTCGTCACTGGCCAGGCTGGCGACACGCAACGCCGAGCGCTCGGGAACGACATCCCTGTTGTGGACATGGCAGCGTTGCAGCAAGCCAGGCCGGCTGTCGCCGTGCAGGACGCGCTGTCGACCGGGGCGCCGGGCGTCGAGGTCCAGCGCGCGAGCGGCCAGTTGGGCACGGGCGGCGTCACGCGTATCCGCGGTGTGAGCTCGATGAGTCTCAGCGCGGAGCCGATCATCTTCATCGACGGCGTGCGCGCGGACAACGCGGCGGGCTCGAACAGCATCGCCTTCGGCGGCGGTGGCGATTCGCCGTCGCGAATCAACGACATCGATCCGAACGACATCGAGTCGATCCAGGTGCTCAAGGGGCCCTCGGCGGCGACGCTGTATGGCACCGAGGCATCCAACGGTGTGATTCAGATCATCACGAAGCGAGGCGCCGCGGGCAAGCCGCTATGGTCCACCGAGCTTCACACAGGCGCCAACTTTCTCCAGAACCCCGAGCAGATCTACGAGGGCATCTATTACAAGGACGCCGCGGGCGCCGTCCAGCACCTCAATCTGATTCAGAACGACATCAATCGCGGCTTCGGTTCGCCGTTTACCACCGGTCATCCGTTGGGCGGCATGCTGTCGCTGCAGGGGGGCAGCGATGCCGTGCGGTACTTCTTTAGCGGCGGCTACGACCGTGACGAGGGCATCGTCAGCTACAACTGGCAGAACAAGCTCACGAGCACCTCGAACATCAGCTACTTCTCCGGCGAGAAGCTGAGGGTGGACCTCAACATAGGGTACACGCGCGCGCAGACGCGGGCGGCATCGGCGACTCAGCCGATGACTACCTACCTGATCTGGGCGTGCCCGAACAACTCGTGCACGTCGCCCGGCCTCGGGCCTAACGACAAGGGCCGCGGATATCTGGCGGGCGTGGTGCCCGAAGAGTTCAAGTCGGTCGAGGGGATGGATAATGTCGACCGCAGCCGGGTCGGACTGACCTTCGACCACAAGCCGATGAAGTGGCTGCAGCACCGTTTCACGTTAGGCGGCGACTTCACCAACGACGCGTCCTCGGACTACTTCCCGTTGGGCAGCGCCGACTTCGGCTTTCCGACGGGCAAGAAGTTCGTTCAGAACGACCGGTCGTCATTCCTCACTGCCGATTACTCGGCGACGGCGACAGCCAACCTTCCGGCGAGCCTGCAGTCGCAGAGCTCGGTCGGCGCCCAGTACTACTCGAAACAGTTCTCGCAGATCTCCGGCACGGGCGAGGGCTTCCCCATCCGCGGCGTCAACACCGTGAGCGGCGGCGGAGTCCGGCAAGGCTTCGAGGATCCAAACTTCAACCTCGAGAATAAAACCTTCGGAACGTATTTCCAGGAACAGCTCGGGTGGCACGATCGCCTTTTTGTTACGGCGGCCGTACGAGGGGACGACAACAGTGCCTTTGGTGTCAACTACAAGTTCATCGCCTATCCGAAGTTCAGCGTCAGCTGGGTGGTGAGCGACGAGCCGTTCTTCCCGACATCCTCGCTCCTGTCCACGCTCAAGCTGCGTGCTGCATGGGGCAAGGCAGGTGAGCAGCCTAACGCCTTCGCGGCGATCCAGACGTACGGGCCATCCGTCGGCAACGCTGGCACGGCGACCGTGACGCCGCAGAGCATCGGGAACCCGAATCTCAAACCCGAGGTGACGCGCGAGCTCGAGACGGGATTCGACGCGAGTCTGCTGAAGAATCGGGTGTCCTTCGAGTTCACGTATTACAACAAGCTCACGATGGACGGCATACTGGCCGCGACCGCCTCGCCGTCCACCGGCTTTCCCGGTCAGCAGTACATCAACATCGGACAGTTCAGCAACAAGGGACTCGAGATGGCGCTGGAAGGCACGGCCATCACTCGCGGTTCGTTCCGACTCAATCTTCGCGGCACACTCGCCACCAACACCAATCGCATCAATGTGCTTGGACAATCCACGCCGATTCCGAACACCGGCATAGGACAGCTCGACGGCGCCTACAATGCTCAGGGCTATCCGATTGGATCGTTCTTCTTCAGGAAAGTCGTGAGCGCGACGCTCACATCGCCCGGCGTCGCGACGAACATCATGTGTGAAGGCGGGACGAACTTCTCGCACGGCGATGGCAGTGTCGTTCCCTGCGGAAGCGCTCCACTGCTGTACTTCGGCAGCCCAATACCTACGTGGCTCAGCGCCTTCAGTACCGAGGCTTCCTGGGGTCGGTGGAAGCTTGCCGCAGTTGCCGAGTTCCAGGGCGGCCACGATGTCGTCGATGGCAACGTCGGCGGCCAGCACGTGTTCTTCAATGATTCCAAGGCCGCGGTCGAGGGAACGGACCCGATCGTCGTTGCCAATATGGCGCTCGGAAATTTCGGAGCCGCCGGCTTCATGAAGGCGGGCTTCGGCAAGATTCGCAATGTTTCGCTCACCTACGACTTGCCTGGACGATTCGCGAGTTATGCTGGTGCCAGTCGCGGCTCGATTACGCTTACGGGCGAAAATCTCGTGACGCTCTGGCGCGCGCAGTGGCGGAAGTGGGGCGCACGCGGGCAGGATCCGGAGGTCCGCTTCAACACGGCGAATTTCTACGGCGATCCGAACCTGACGAATGGATACACGCAGGAATCCTGGCCGCAGTTCACGCGACTCCTGGCCACCTTCCGTCTTTCCTACTAACCAACGGACTCGAGGCGACCATGCGAAACATCTTCGATCGATCGATTGCGTTGGGGGTTGTCGCGATCCTGCTCGTGACGGGCGCGTGCCACAACATTCTGAGCGTCGATTTGCCCGGACGAATTCCGACCGACCTCCTCAGCGACCCGCTCACCGCGCCGACGCTGGCCGCGAGCGTCACCGCCGACTTCGAGTGTGCGTTCAGCAAATACGTATTGACGACCACGACGCTCTCCGACCAGTTCCTCGGCGCGTCGGGCAACCTCAACGCCAAGAACTGGGGTACCAAAAAGATCTACGAGGACGACACGGGCAACGAGACGAATCAATGTGGCCAGGCCTACGGGGCGTACCTGCCGCTGCAGACGGCTCGCTTCCAGTCGAACGACATCCTGACGCGTCTCAATGGCTGGACCGACGCACAAGCCGGTGTGGCGCTCGCGCCGCTGCGCGCCCGCGTCGCGACGTTTGGCGCCTATGCCTACACGCTGCTGGGTGAAGGCTTCTGCGCAATGCGGTTCGACCTCGCTAAGCAGGTTCTCACGCCCGCGCAGGTTCTCGCCATCGCGGATACGAAGTTCACCGCCGCGATCACGCTCGTGAATGCAATGGCAGCCGGATCGGACAAGACTCAACTGCTGAATCTCGTCCACGCCGGCAGAGCGCGAGAGCGGCTGGACGCTGGTGACCTGGCCACCGCCGTGTCCGAGGCGCAGCTCGTCGCTCCTCGGTTTGAGTTCTTCGTCACGCGCAGCGTCGACGCCCAGACGCGGTACAACGACGCGTGGTACTGGATCGCGGAGCTCGGCAATTCCTCGGTGGATCCCAAGTATCGCAATCTCACCGTCGGTGGCGTGCCCGATCCCCGTGTTCAGGTTAACTCTGGACCGACGCTCGGCCTGCCGAAAAAATCCTTCGATGGCGTGACGGATCTCTACGTCGTCACGAACAAGAATGACTCGCGCGCGGATCCGATGCGTCTCGCAAGTTATGTCGAGGCTCAGCTGATCATCGCCGAGGCGCAGAAGGGAAACAACGCGGTCAACATCATCAACGCGCGCCGGCTACAGCTACAGTTGCCGCAATACACCGGCCCGACGGATGACGCATCGATCATGGCGCTCATTCTCGACGAGCGAAACCGTGAGTTCTTCATGGAAGGTGGGCAGAGGTACAACGATCTCCTTCGATTCCACACTCCGTGGAAAGTGGGGGTGGATCAGAATGGGGTGCCGTACGGGACAACGACGTGCATGCCGTTGCCGCTTGACGAGAGGTTGGCGGCGGGAGGGTGAGCGGGGTAGAGAGCTGAGGGGGTTGTCATGAATTGTCTCGCCCGAGCGAGCATCGCGACGTCGCTGGACCAGTCCAGGAGCGAGGTGTCAGCATCGCGGTAACCGGCGTCAGATCGACGGCGGTCTCAGTCGTCAGATTTTTTTTCTGATCCTGACGCCGCTGTTTATCTCACGCCAGTCGACTCGATGCTGACACCACGCCCCTGGACTGGCTCTCGACGTCGGGATCCTTGCTTGGTGAGAAGGGAGTCAGGAATCATCTCCCGCCTGTCGCCTCGGCCCTGACACGCCCAACCTGGACTGGTCCAGCGACGTCGCGATTTTCATTCGCGCGCCGAGAGGGCCCAGGCTCTAGCTCGGTGAACCCATTGACAGTCGAGGTATGCGGCCTAGATTGCCGATACCTCGACGACTGATGGGTATATGACGCGGCCGGCCGACCTGCTGCAAGGCACGCTCGATCTGCTCATCCTCAAGACCCTCTCGTGGGGGCCTGCCCACGGCTATGCCGTGGCGCGATGGATCGAGCAGCTCACGGGGGAAGTATTGCGGATTGGCGAGGGGTCGCTGTATCCGGCCCTCCATCGCCTTGAAGAGCGCGACTGGGTGGAGTCGAGCTGGCAGCTCTCCGAGACGAATCGGCGGACGAAAGTCTACAAGCTCACCGCCAAAGGCCGACGACAGCTTCGCGAGGAAGCGACCGCGTGGACCGCGTTCGTCGATGCTGTTTATAAAGTACTGAAGACGGAAGCGCAGCCCGTATGAGCGAGCGCCGGCTCCGCTACTTCGAGTTCTGGCGTCGCGACCCCCGGCGGGACATCGAAGATGAGATCGAGTTTCATCTCGAGGCGCGCATCGCTGATCTCATCGGGAAGGGCGTCTCGCCAGAGGAGGCTCGGCGACGTGCCCACGTGGACTTCGGCGACGCGCGAGCGGTGCGAGAGGAGACAATGGCGATCGATCAGCGCATGCTGCGGCGGCGACGGCACGCCGACTGGTTGCTGGACGTCCTGCGCGATGCGCGCGTCGGCCTTCGTTCGCTCTGGCGCACGCCGACCTTTGCCATCACGGCAATCGTCTGTGCCGCGTTAGGCATCGGCGTCACAGCCGCCATACTCTCGGCGACCTACGCAATTCTCCTTCGACCGCTACCGTATCCGGCGGCCGAGCAACTCGTCGCCGTCTATGGCGAGAATCCGGCGCGCGGCTACCACGGGTCGAACATCTCCTGGCCGGATTACGCGTCCTGGCGCGACGACACGCGCACGTTCGCATCGCTCGGCATCTGGACGTGGACGACGGCGACGTTGTCCGACGAGGTGAACGAGGCCGAACGCGTGTACGGCGCTCTCGTCTCCGCCAACCTCTTTCCGACACTTGGCGTTCGGCCGATGCTCGGCCGGAATTTCCTTCCTGAGGAGGAACGAAAAGGTGGGCCGCTTGTCGCGATCCTGAGCGAGCGCCTCTGGCGGCAACGCTTTGGGGGTGACAGCACGATCATCGGCAAACGCGTAACGATCGATGGTCGGCCCCACATCGTGGCGGGCGTGATGCCACCGTCGTTCCACTTTCCCGATCGCGGCGACATCTGGTTGCCATTCGTCGTCGAACCCTCAGAGGAAGAGCGCGCCAACCGCGAGTATGCCGGCGCCATTGGTCGGTTGAAACCCCGCTTCACCATCGATCAGGGGCGCGCCGACCTCCACGCGATCGACGCGACGCTGGCGCGCGAGTACCCCGAAAATCTCGGGTGGCGGGCCGAGCTGACGCCGCTCCGGGACGATCTCGTTGGAGATTTGCGACAGCCGCTCAGGGTGTTCGTCGGCGCAGTGGTGCTCGTGCTGCTTCTCGTCTGCGCGGACCTCGCCAACCTCATGCTGGCACGCGGAACGCTGCGTGGCCGTGAGATCGCCGTGCGGAGTGCGCTTGGCGCTTCCCGCAGTCGCCTCACGATGCAGCTGATCACCGAGAGCCTCCTCATCTCGTGCCTCGGCGGCGTAGTGGGCATTGGCATCGCGGCGTGGGGCATTCGTCTGTTGCGCTTCGCCTTTCCCAATCAATCGCCACCTTTTTATATCACGCTATCCCTCGACCTGCCGACGCTCGTGATCGTCGCCGGCCTAACGATTATCACGGGGATATTGTTCGGTACGCTCCCGGCGCTTCGCGGCGCGCGTCCGGATCTCAATGCGTCGCTGCGGGAAGGTTCGCGTGGGGAAGGGGGCTCCCTTCGGCGGTCGCGGCTGCGCGGCGCACTCGTCGTCACCGAGATCGCCGTCTCGGTCGTGCTGCTCGTCGGCGCGACGCTGCTCGTGCGCAGCTATCGCAATCTCGCGGGAACGTCGTTGGGTTTCGACGAGCATGGCATTCTATCCGCGCGACTCACGCTCCCGAGCGCGCAGTTTTCCAGGCCTGTCCAGGTCAAGGCGTTCTACGACGAGCTCTTCGCGCGATTGCGCCAACTGCCCGGCGTCAGTATCGTCGCGGCAGCGCAGGGCATTCCCTTCAGCGGGTGGAACGTTCAAGCGGAAGCAGCCGTGGAGGGCGCGCCACGCCCACGTGCGGGTGAGGAGCTCGTCGCGCACTACCAATTCGTGACTCCGGATTACTTCAAGGCAATCGGTGTTGCGCTGGTGCGTGGCCGTTGGATGACGGATGCGGATCGGGATTCGCTGAACCCAGTCGTCCTCGTGAACGAGCAGATGGTGCAAAAAGGCTTTGCCGGACGCGATCCCATCGGTAAGCGCGTGCGCATGGGCGGCGACCAACAGCCGTTCGCCACGGTCGTCGGCGTCGTGCACGACTTCCGCCATTATCGGTTGCCGGAGCCGATGGGTCCCGCGGTGTACTATCCGTACGCGATGTACCCGGCACGCCAACAGACGATCGTGATTCGCACCACGAGAGGTGATCCACATTCACTCATCGGGGACCTCCGCAATACCGTTCGCGCACTCGATCCACGACTTGCGCTGTATGATGTTCAGACGTTCGACGAGGTCGTCACGCGATCGCTCTGGCGACAACGGCTGCAGGGCAACGTCGTCTCGATCTTTGGTGCACTCTCCCTGCTCCTGGCGTGTGTTGGCCTCTACGGCGTGATCTCGTACGCCGTCGCCGAGCGCACGCGCGAGATTGGCGTCCGTATGGCGCTCGGCGCGACGCGTCATGACGTCCTGACGCTCGTGATCTGGCAGAGCGGACGGCTCATCGTCGCCGGCATCGTCATTGGGATCGTCGTCGCCATTGGCGCCGTGGGCATCCTCGATACGCTGCTCTACGGTATTCACGCGCGCGACGTCGAGACATTTGCCATGGTGCCGGTATTTCTCGCCGCGGTCGCACTGGGCGCGGCGTTCATTCCCGCTCGACGGGCGACGCAGGTGGACCCGATCATCGCGATGAGGGCGGACTAGCGCGGCTGACCTCGGGCGCACCATTTCTCAGGGCATGAATCGCCCTCCATCCTCGAGTCCCAAACGGGACCGTTGCCGCGCGCTGGGCGTCCTGTCGCTTCTCCTGATGGTCGCGCTGTCCGGGGCTGCTCGCGCGCAGGACCTCGGCGACGTCGTGGACGTCAGCGCCGACTTCCAGCTGCCGGAGCAGACGCTGTTCGCCGCGAGCCGAGTCGTCCGCTTCGATCCCCGCACCGGGCGCGGGGCGCTTGAGTGGGATCGCTACGTGCGGCAACAGGTCTTCAGCTTTCAGAAGACCGACCGCGGCTTCGCGCGCGCGCAGGCAAACGAGTTTCCACAAACGGAATACGACCGCGACCCGGTGCTTCCGTTCGCGATCGACTTCGTGAGCCCGCGGGCCGTGCGCCTCCGCTTCGCGACACGCGACGTGCCGATCGAATCGCTTGCGAGCTCGCCCGAGCTGATGCTCGCCGGCCCCGTGCCCGTGGACACGTCGTGGCATGTCGCCGTCACGGACAGCGTCGTGACGTACACGGGTGCCTACGGTCGCGTGCGACTGGTCAAGGATCCGTGGTCCATCGAGCTGTACGACAGCGGCGGTCGACTGCTCACGCGCACCCAGCGTTTCCTCGAGCCGCACTCACTAACGACCTACGTGCCGTTCTCCTTCCTGCGCCGCTCTCGCGACGTCGGACGGACCGCGGCCGCCACCTTCGAGCTGGCGCCTAACGAGAAAATCTTCGGGCTCGGCGAATCCTTCACGCGACTCGACAAACGGGGACAGCACGTCGTGGCGTACCTCCGCGACGCGATGGGCGCGCAGGGCACCCTGCAATACAAGGCCGTTCCGTTTTTTGTGAGCAGCCGCGGATATGGTATGTTTGCGCACACGACGGCGCCGCTCACCTTCGACGTCGGCGCGAAGTTCGACGCGCACAACACGATCTACGACGGCGACGAGCTGCTCGATCTCTTTGTGTTTCTCGGATCGCCGAAGGAGATTCTGTCGGACTACACAGCGCTCACGGGCCGTAGTCCCATGCCGCCGCTCTGGTCGTTCGGGCTCTGGATGAGCCGCATCACGTACAACTCCGAAGCCCAGGTGCGCGACGTCGCCGCGAAGCTGCGGCAGTATCGCATTCCCGCGGACGTCCTGCACCTCGACACTGGGTGGTTCGAGACCGATTGGCGGGGCGATTTCCAGTTCTCGAAATCACGATTCACGGATCCCCGAGCGATGATCCGCGATCTCGCCACCCAGGGCTTTCACGTGAGTCTCTGGCAGTACACGTACTTCACGCCGAAGAACCCACTCTGGAAGGAGCTGGTCGACCACGGCTACGCCGTCACGAACGAGGGCGGGCGGCTGCCGGCGGAGGACGCGGTGCTCGACATGAGCAATCCGGAGGCGGTCCGCTGGTATCAGCAAAAGCTAAAGACGCTGCTGGCGATGGGTGTGAGCGCCATCAAGGCGGACTTTGGCGAGGGCGCGCCGCTCACGGGCCTCTATCATTCCGGACGGACCGGATGGTACGAGCACAACCTCTACCCGCTGCGCTATGGGCAGGCGGTGACCGAGGCGACGCGGGAGGTGCGCGGCGCGAACGAGGGCATCATCTGGGCGCGGAGCGCGTGGGCGGGGAGCCAGCGCTATCCGGTGCACTGGGGCGGCGACGCCGAGAACACCAATCAGGCGATGGCGGCGGAGCTACGCGCCGGATTATCGTTAGGCATGTCGGGCTTCACCTTCTGGAGTCACGACATCGGCGGCTTCCTCGACCGCGCGCCGCGGGCGCTCTATCGGCGCTGGCTGCCCTTTGGGATGCTGACGTCGCACTCGCGGACGCACGGCGCGCCGCCGCGCGAGCCGTGGGAGTACGACGCCGCCCTGGTCGACGACTTCCGCCGCGCCGTCGATCTGAAATACGCGCTGATGCCGTACGTCATCGCGCAGGCGAAGCTCTCAGCGCAGCATGGGTGGCCCATGCTGCGGCCGCTTTTTTTCGAGTATCCCGGCGACCCGACATCGTGGCTGGTGGACGATGAGTACCTGTTCGGGTCGGACCTATTGGTCGCGCCGCTGTTCGACGAGTCCAATCGTCGCAGCGTCTATTTGCCGTCAGGCGCGTGGATCGATTATCAGAGCGGGAAGGTGTTCGAGGGAGGGCGATGGCATGAACTCGAGGCTGGCGTGATCCCGATCGTGCTCCTTGTGCGAAATCACGCGGTGATACCGCACGTCGCGGTGGCGCAGAGCACGTCGGCGATCGACTGGTCGCACATGGAGCTTCGTGTCTTCAGCACCGACGGCGCAGCTGCCGAGGGAATGGTGGCGCTTCCTAACGATTCCGTCCGTGTAATACGCGTTAGCGGAGGACGGCTGGCCGCGGACCCGTTCGGCGGCAGGGTGAAGTGGCGGATTTCGACCGCTGTCGGCCGTTAAATGGGAAGGGTGTTCTTCGCGCCGAGTAGCCTCGCGGCGTTAGCGTCCATTATTAGGAGTTTGTCAAACGTCTCCCTTGCCAGAGTACGCGAATGAAGCGAATGCTCAGTTTACTCGCCTGCGTCGTCATGTTGTCGGCCCGCGCCGTGTCCGCGCAGAGTCTCGTCGGCAATTGGCAGGCCACGCTCGGTGCGCCGCCTAACGCGCTCCGCCTCCTCCTTCAGGTCGCCCGCGTCGACAACGGTGCGCTGATCGCCTCCCTCGTGAGTCTCGACCAGGGAGGCTGGGACAGACCATTCCTGGTCGACTCGGTGCTGCAGCGAGATTCCACGGTCGCGTTCTTCGTCTCTGCCGTGAACGGCAGCTACCGCGGCACCCTGACTAGTCAAGGCTCCACGATCCGAGGGCAATGGAACCAGGGTAATGGCCCGAGCCCACTCGACTTCGTGCGGCCTTCGGCGCAAACCGCCTGGCGAGATCCATCGCCGCACAGCCAACGTTTCGTCACAGTGGAGAAGAACGTGCGGCTCGAGGCGCTCGATTGGGGCGGTACCGGACGCCCGGTGGTGCTCCTGGCCGGCGCGGGTAACTCCGCTCACATCTTTGACGACTTCGCGCCCAAGCTCACCAACGAGTACCACGTCTACGGCATCACGCGGCGCGGTTTCGGGAACTCGAGCCGCCCCACGTCGGGCTACCTGGCTGATAGTCTCGCCGACGACGTCCTCGCCGTCATGGACTCGCTCGGCATTCGCACTCCGGTGTTGATCGGGCATTCCATCGCAGGTGAGGAGCTCAGCTCCATCGGTTCGCGGCATCCCGAGCGCGTCGCGGGGCTCGTTTATCTGGACGCGGGCTACCCTTATGCGCTCTACGATTCGACGCTGAGAAATCCCGTCGTGAGCGTCGCCGACGTCGAGCGCAAGCTGGCGCGCCTGACGGATCCGAACGCCTCCACGAGCCCGCGAGAGCGGCAGGCGCTGATCCGCGACCTGGTCGATGTTAGCGTACCGCAAATGGAGCGGGATCTCCGCCAGATGTCGAAGGACCTCGCCGCGATGCCTAACCAGGACGCAACGCCGCCCGCCCGGCGCCCCGACCCTGTTGCCCGTGGACTCTTCGCGGGAATGCAGAAGTACACCTTCGTGCACGCTCCCGTGCTCGCGATCTTCGCCGCGCCCCACCAGATGCCGCCGGCGATGGCGAAGGACTCGGCGGCGCGCGCGAAAGCCGATTCGGTGGATCTCGCGACCGTGATGCCGCAGGTCGCCGCGTTCCGGCGCGGCATCCCCACCGCGCGCGTCGTGGTTCTGCCTAACGCCAATCACTACGTATTCAAGTCCAATGAGGCCGAGGTCCTGCGAGACATCCGCGCGTTCATCGACGGGCTTTCACAGCCGGCGCCGGCGGGCCGAACGTGAGGCACCGATCGATCGGGGAGTTTCGCGAAAGCCCCGTCCTTGACATCGGCTGGTGAGGTGCTAATCTACTAGCACATGCTAGCGCACTAGCACTTCGCCACCGAACCAGAGAGTCAGTGATGTCTGCCTCACCGAATGCCGGCCTTGGCCGCCGCGAGCGACAGATCATGGATGTCGTGTATCGGCTCGGGCGCGTCTCCGTCAGCGATGTCCGCGAGCATCTCACCGATCCGCCGAGCTACTCGGCCGTTCGTGCGATGCTGAACCTCCTCGAAGAAAAGGGGCATCTGACGCACGAGCAGGACGGACTCCGCTACGTCTACAAGCCCACCGCGGCGCGAGCACAGCTGCGCCGCTCGGCGCTGCGTCACGTTGTGCAGACATTCTTCGATGGCTCGCCGACGAGCGCTGCCGCCGCGCTGCTCGAGATGGCCGATGGCGAGCTCTCGGCATCGGACCGGGCACGTCTCGCAAAGATGATCGCGCAGGCAAAAGCGGAGGAGAGATAGCCATGTCGGCAAATACCATCGCGAACTATCTCATCGTTGTCGTCGCCAAGTCGTCGCTGCTCTTCCTCGGCGCAACGCTCATCACGGTGGGTATGCGCCGGCGCGGTGCGGCGGCGCGGCATCTCGTCTGGAGCGGTGCCATCGTTGGTGCAGCTCTGCTGCCAGTGGTGGGCGCGCTCGTGCCCGTGTGGAAGGTGCCGGTTCTATCGACTGCTGGCTCGACGGCACCTTCACTGAAGGTCGAAAAGCAGATCCCTCCCTTCGTCGCTACGTTCCTCGAGGGCAAGCGCTTCGCTCGGGATGTCAGTGTCGCTTCCCCCTCGATGCCTAATCGGACGCCATTGTCGGCGACCCCGTCAGGTTGGAGCGCTACGGCAACGTCGGTCATTGCGCCTAACGTGAGCCGCGCAACGACGTTCCAGCCTCCGTCGCTCCACATCGACGGCGTGCTCGTCATCCTCATCGTCTGGGCCTCAGGCACATTGCTGTTTCTCATTCAGATGGTCCTGAGCGTTCTAGCATTGACGCGACTTCAGCGTCGGGCGACGTCGGTGGCGGATCCGACCTGGGATCGAGCGCTGCAATCGGTCAAGCTTGGAGACCGTCCCGTCGCATTGCTGGTCAGTGATGACGTCGACGTACCGCTCACATGGGGCATCTTCTCGTCCGTCATCCTCCTGCCGCGCGAGGCCGACGAATGGTCGCACGCTCGCCGCGAGCTGGTCCTGCGTCATGAGCTGGCGCACATTGCGCGTCACGATGTCTCGAGCCAGCTGCTCGCCCGAGTGGTGAGAGCGGTGTACTGGCCGAACCCGCTTGCGTGGCTCGCCGAACGAAACCTCCGGCGCGAGTGCGAGCAGGCGTGCGACGACGCGGTGATCACCGCCGGCGTGCGGCCGACGCGGTACGCCGAGGAGCTGTTGGCGATCGTATCCGAGCTCAGTCCCCGAGGCCTCGCGTCGTTCGCGCCAGGGTTGGCAAGCCGGCCGTCACTCGAGTTGCGCCTGCACGCTCTCCTCGACGCGCGCTCGAAGCGACGCCGCGCAACGCGGCTGGACGCGGCGCTCACCGCCGCCGGCGTCCTCTCGCTCGCCTTACCATTGGCGGCAATGAAGCCAGTGGCGCGGCGCGTCGAGCGTGGGGCGTTGGTCGTTGAGCGCGACGCGGGACGCGTTGAGGGTGGTGCGTGGAGCGTGGCGCAGGATGCGTCGCGCGTTCAGCGTGGTGCGTTGAGCGTGGCGCGCCCCGCCGCGCCAACTGCCACACGGTTCGTCGGTGAAGCGAGCGTCCCACGCCCGCAGACGGCCGTCGCTCCGCGCCCCACACCGGCCGAGAATCAAATCTGTCCTGTCGCCGGCGGCTCGCACTCGAATTCGATGCAGGAGCACCAGGGGATGAAGAGCTGGGAAGTCCACTGGTCGGGTCGGGATTGCGCCGTGGATCTTCGGGCCGAAGGTGACATCAAATTCAATGATGACCTCACGGACATCGCGTCCATATCCCGCACTGGATTCTTCGATCTTTCGGTGCGTGAGGGAGACGCACTCACGCGGCTGGTGGTGCGTCCGGCGGGGCAGGGCGAGCTCGATCGACGCTACACCGTGAATGGTGCCGAGCGGCGCTGGGACGCTGGAGCGCGTGAGTGGCTTGCTGATTTTCTCCTCGAGCTCGATAGGCAGACCGGCTTCGGGATCGATGTCCGCTTTCCCAAGCTTCTCGCTCGCGGCGTCCCGGCCGTGTTCGACGAGATCGAGACGCTCGGTGATGACTATGTCCGCGGACTCTACTTCCAACGTCTGATCGAGCGCGCGAAGCTCACGCCATCGCAGGTACGCGAGACGTTGCAGCTCGCCGGCCGCGACGTGCATAACGATTACGAGCTGGCGCGAATTCTCATTGCGGTCTCGGACCGGTACGGCCTACCGGACGAGGACAGCCGTGCGGCGTTTCTCAACGCGGTCAACACGCTCTCGAATGACTACGAGCGCAATCGAGCGCTCATCACGCTCCTGTCGCGCTCCGAGCTTTCGCCACGGGAAGCGTCCCAGGTGTTGCAGTCGGCGAGTGCGCTCTCCTCGGATTACGAGCTGGCGCGCACTCTGGTGCTCATGATCGACAAGAAGCTCATCTCGCCCTCGCTACATCCTCTGTATCTCGACGATGCGGCGAAGCTCTCGAACGACTACGAGCGCGCCCGCGTCATCGTCGCGTTGTTAGGCAGTGGCAAGTTAACGAACGCCGAGGTGGGGCGAGTCATCGGGCTGACCGGCGGCATCAACAACGATTACGAGCGTGCGCGGGTACTCGTGGCCGTCGCGGATGGATATGATCTTGGCGACGAGGCTCGGGATTCGTATATGAAAGCAGCGCGTTCGATCTCGAATGAGTACGAGAGGGCAAGAGCGATGGCGGCTTTGAAAGGGCGCTGAGACCCCAAAGTCGTCATGGTAGGCGGGAAGGATCGCGACGTCGCGATCCTTTCTCGGGTGACCCAAGGCGTGTCAGCTGGTCACTTCACCACTGCGCGACATCGTGCACGATCACCTGCACCGGCGTTGAGCGGCGCAGCAAGACGATCTGCTCTCCCTTCTCGTTGCCGGTCGGACCGAGGACGAACCAGAGCTGTTGCGACCGGATGTGCCCCTCCGAATCAGGAAGGTCGTCTTCCATGACTTCGATCGCGCCGGCCACGCCTCGTTGAGTGAGATTGCGCACGCGCGCGACAACGAAACCGTTGACGTCGTGGGCTGCGTCGGGTAATTGACGGAACTCGAAGCTGATTCCGGCCTTTTGACACGCCCCGCACCGGACGGATGCCCATTGTTGTTCCGCAACTGGCGGCGCCGGAGTCAGCACTTTGCCGCTCTGCGCGCTGGAGGCGCTCGGAAGCACGATTACTCCGAACGTCAAACTCGCAGCAACAAGACGCCCTCGCCGCACTGTCATTGTCGAGTCCTCCAGCCTGTCGTGGCCAAATCGCCATCGATGCCGCAAGGTGTCGGGCGCAACGCTCGAGAGGGGATTGGGCCTTCGTGCCACCGATGTCGCAAAAGGGCGCTAAGACGCAAGCAGCGCCAAGTTCCAAACAGCGCGACGTTCCCAAGTGCGCGACGTTCCAAACACCGCGAAATCCCGAACAGCGCTACGTGCCGAAGGTCGCGAAACGTCGTTTGCAACGTCCGGCCGCGCGCGCGCAGTTTGGGACCTCGCGCAGTTTGGGAGTCAGCGCCGTTCGGGAGTCAGCGCCGTTCGGGACTTAGCGCCGTTTGGCAGTTTGCGCCGTTAGGCTCTTCGAGGCCTCACTCCCGAAACGCCTCCGTTGGATCCACCCGTGTTGCCCTCAGCGCCGGAAACATCGTCGCGGCGAGCGTCACGAAGGCGGTGATCGCCGCCGCCGCGCCATAGATCGACGCGCTCGTCGCGCTCACGCCGTACAGCAGCGACGACACCAGCCGGCTCGCCGCATATGCGCCGCCAAGTCCGAACAGGACACCGGCCGCCGCAATGCCGAATCCCTCCCTCAGTATCAGACGCAGGATGTCCGCCGGCCGCGCGCCGAGCGCCATCCGAACACCCAGCTCCCGGCGACGATTGCTCACGCTGAGCGCGATCACTCCGTACAGGCCCGCGACCGCGAGCGCCAATGCGGAGGCGGCGAAGAAGCCGATCAGGGTCATGCTGAAGCGTCGCCGAGCGAGCGATTCGTCGAACACGTCCTGCATCGAGCGCGGATGCGCAACGGCGAGCGTGGGGTCGATCGATTTCACCTCGCGCTTCATCGCCGCGAGCGCCGTCATCGGATCGCCGTGCGTGCGCAGCACGATCTGGAGCCCCGGATATGTCATCTGCGCCTCGGGCACGTACGCTTGCGCCTGTGGCGGGCTATCGAGCGCACCAGACTGCACGTTGTCGACGACGCCGACGATCCTGCGCCCCTGGCTGGACCGCGCGAAATCGAAGAAGGTGTTCAGCTGCTTGCCCATGGCGACGCCGCCCAGGTACATGCGCGCGTACTCACGATTCACGATGACGACGGGCTCGCTCGTCGCGATGTCGGCCGACGTGAACGCGCGACCCTGCAGCAACGGGATGTGCATCGCGCGGAAGTAATCGCCGCTTATGACATAATACTCCGACACGTGTGCTTTGCCTGGAATCGGCGGTGGATCGCCGACGGTTGCGCTGCTCCCCGTTTCGGCCGCCTCCTCGAGTGGCAGCACGCTGATGGCTCCGGCGGCCTCGACACCCGGCAACTGCGACAGACGATCCTGGAGCTGCCCGAAGAAACGCGCCCAGCCTGGCCCATCGCGCGTGGGATCGAACGCACCGGGAATCGGCAACACGACGTTGGCCGTCAGCACACTCCTGGGGTCGAAGCCAGGCGTCACGTGCTGCAGACGAACGAAGCTCACGGTGAGGAGGGCCGCGCCGATCAGGAGCATGAGCGAAAGCGAAACTTCGGCAACGACGAGCGCGCGCCGTCCGACGTTGCTGCCACGTCCGCCGATCGATCGTGCGCCGTCCTCGCGCAACGCGAGGGCGAGCTTGCCGGGAGCGATTTGCGTCGCCGCCGCGAGACCGAATACCACGCCGACGAGGAGCGCCAGGAGCGTCACCGTGAGCGATACCCGCCAGTCGATGCCGATGTCGTCGGCGCGCGGCATCGAACCGGGCACCAACCCGAGCATCGCGCGCGTGGCCCATACCGAGAGAGCCAGAGCGATTATCGCACCGGCGGCCGCGAGCATCACGTTCTCCGTCACGAGCTGTCGGGCGATGCGACGGCGTCCCGCGCCGAGCGCGGCACGGACGGCGAACTCGCGCCCGCGACGGGCGGTGCGCACGATGAGCAGATTCGTAACGTTCGCGCAGGCGATGCAGAGCAGCAGCGCGACTGCCGCCAGGAGGAAGTACAACGTGCGCCGCACGTGCGCGCCGGCCTCCTGACGAACATCCGCCACCTGGTAATGCAGGTCGAGCTTTGGCGCGTTTGCCGTGAGCCAGCGCTCCAGCGGAATCGACATCGCCTGCTGGAGCTGCGGCAGCGTCGCACCAGGCCTGAGACGCGCGGCGACGGCGAGATTCTGTGTGCCGTACGCCGCTCGCTCGCGCGCAGTGAAGCCCATCGGCGTCCAGAGCTGCGTGCGCATCCCGAAGCTCAGACCGGCGGGCAGCTCGGCGCCGCGGGGAAAGGCGAACCCCGGCGGCATCACGCCAACGACTCCGAAGCGTTCGCCGCTCATCTCGATGGTGCGTCCGACGACGTTCGGATCGCTGCCGAACCGGCCCTGCCACAGCCCGTCGCTCAGAATGACGACGTGCGG
>DASXPH010000032.1:0-10911 GCA_036493735.1 Gemmatimonadaceae bacterium | reverse complement strand
TCCGACTCCGATGGTGCCGGCGAGCATAGCGACGCCCGTGGCACGCCTCATAGTTGAGCGAATATTCATAGAATGCTCTCGTCCAATAGATGAATGAGGGTGGGCGAGCTCAGAAGTTCAGATTGACGCGGGTGATCCAATACCGGATGACCGGTGGCGTGCCGAGGTCGTCGTTGCCACCGCCGGTGCTGGTGATCGACCGGTTCGCCTCGGGATCGATGCCTGGATACTTCGTCCAGAGCACGCCGAGGTTACGCCCGCTGAACACCAACTGGGCACCCTTCGCACGCGCATAACGCTGCACGAACCGGTCGGGCAGCTTGTACGAGAGCGACAGCTCGCGGAGGCGGACGAAGTCGTTAGGCTTGAAGATGCCCCAGCGGGTGTTGCGAAGAGCAGCGCTGCCGGCGGCGACCGCCGCCGCCTGATCGGCGAGGCCCCAGCCCGGGACGTTGACTTCCGGCGCGTTGCCCGCCGAGACGGCGCGGTTCGAGCCGATCGTGTACGAGTTCCAGAACTTGCCGCGATAGTCGAACAGTGTGTTGAACTGAAGCGCGCCATTCAGAAAGCCGAAGGTGTTCGAGAGGCCGGCTTCGTACTCGGGCAACGTCGAGCCGCGATAGGCGTCCTGCGACGCGAGGGTGATCTCGGAGGCAGTGATGATGCCGTCGCCGTTCTTGTCGCTAAACGTGTACGGGCGATCCCACAGGCCATTCAGCGGATAGCCCACCACGTTGCGCACGCCCTGCGGCGTGGGCAGCACGTAGTTGCCAATGTCGACGAGCTTGTTCTTGATGTGCGAGCCGTTGACGTGGATGTTCCACGCCAGCTGACGCATGTTGAGAATTTGCGCATCAGCGGAGAGCTCGACGCCACGATTCATGACGCGTGCGATGTTGACCCACTGCGTCGCGCCGACGCCGTACGACGGCGGAAGGTTCGCCTGGAAGAGCTGGTTGCGGCTGATCTTGTTGAAGAGCGTGAACTCGATGTTGAGCCGGTCTTCGAGCAAGCCCGCGTCGAAGCCGCCCTCGTATTCGGTCGTGATCTCTGGCTTGAGGGCCGGGTTGCCGATGGAGCTGATGAACTCACCCGGAATTTCCTGCGCGCCGATCGGGTACGTCTGCGCCGCGAGGAACTGCAGTGCGGCCGTGGAGTTCGGCTGCAAGCCTGCCTGACCAACCGAGGTGCGGAGACGCAGCTTGTCGAGCAGAGCCATCTTGGGGAACCAGGGCTCCTCGGAGATGACATACGACGCGTTCGCGCTTGGGTAGATCGTGTTCGCGACGTTGCGGCCGAATGCCGAGTTCTGGTCCTCGCGCGCACTCACCGTGACGAAGAGCCGATCGCTGTAGCTCATCTGCTCGGACAGGAACGCGCCGTAGGTCTTGTTCTCGGTCGTGGTCTCGGAGGCGAGACGCTGCTGCGCCGCGTTAGGCGTCGAGGCACCGAGCGCGAGGCCGTAGCCTTCGCCGAACAGCTGGTACGAGCCGGTCTTGAACCACTGGAAGCCGACCGTCGTCTGCGAGTTCAGATCCCACGGTAGGCGGCGCGTGGCCGCGCCACGGAACGTCGAGGTGTACTGCAGGTTGTTCGTCCGGAAGATGTCCTTTCCGGAGAAGCCCTGCTGCGATGTCGGACCCCACGCCGAGCCGTTGACGGTACCCTGGCCCGGCAGCTGGATCTGATAATTGTTCGAGTTCCCGTTGTCGACACCGCCTTCCGCGGTGAGCTGCAGCCACGTGATCGGTGACCAGTTGAACGCGCCGCTGCCCGTGAAGCGCTCGAGCGTAAGGCGCTGGGTCACCCCGTAGATGTCGCCGACGTACTCGCGCGCCGTTCCATTCGTCGCTGTCTTGTAGCCCGGCGCCGAGAAGAGCTGGTTCGAGAGACCCGCGAAAAAAGTACCGTCGAATGGCGTCGTGAGATCGCGATCGGCGTAGCTCGTCGAGATGTCGAGGTTCGCGTTCCGGCCGATCGGGAAGTTGAACGAGCCGCGGAGCGACGTGTTCTTCAGGCGATTGGGACGGATCTGGTCGGCCGTCGGCGCAACGCCGCTGCGCAACGTCGTGATGCGGTCGATCTCCGGCCCAGGCATCTTGTACGGGCCTGTCTCGTCCTCGCGGTCCACGCTCATGAAGTATTTCACGACGTCGTTGCCGCCCGAGACCTGGACGCCACCCTCGCCACGCGGACCATTCGCGTACGGATCCGACAGCGGGTTCGTCCACGGGTTGTAGCTCGTCAGGCTGTCGATCTTGCACGCGCCCAGCGCGGAGTTCGCGAGCGTGCAATGAATCTTGACCGTATCGAGCACGCCACCAGCCTTGTAGTTGCGGCCCCAGCTCCAGTAGTTCGCCGGGTACTTGCCGTTAGGCATGGACGTCACGCCGCCCTCGCCGAAGCCGGACCAACGTGGCGCGCTCGAGGTGCCGCGCTTCGTCTTGATGACGATGACGCCGTTCGCCGCCGCCGTGCCGTACAAAGCCGACGCCGACGGGCCCTTGATGATGTCCACCGACTCGACGTCTTCGGGCGCGATCTGAAAACGGTTGATGCGGACCCCGGCGCTCGTATTCCCGGGCTCGGTGCCGTTGTCATAACGAATGCCATCCACGACAATCAACGGTTCGTTCGTCTGTGACAGAGAGCCAGTGCCGCGAATTCGGATTCCGGGTGCCGCCCCCGTAACGCCCTGGCCCTGGATGACCTGAACGCCGGCTGTGCGCGCCTGGAGCAGCTGGGTGACGTGGGTGATCGGAGCGACGCTGGCGACCGAATCCGCCTTGATCGTCGCGACGACGTTCCCCATCTCGCGCCGCGACTGCTCACCGGTGGCGGTCGTGACGACTTCCTCGAGGCGTGCGACCGCGCGGTCGAGGCTGAAGTTCGCGGTCGTCGAGCCATTATCGCTCACGACGACGGCTTGATTCTGTGGTTGGTAGCCAATGCGAGCGGCGCGCACGGTGACCTGTCCAGCGGTGACGCCATTGATGACGAACTGACCGTCGTTGTTCGTCAATGCACCGAGCGACGTGCCGACGACGATGATCTGGGCAGCGACGACCGGCTGGCTGGTCTCCTTGTCGATGACGCGGCCACGAACGGTTCCCGCAGGGACGGGCGTGGGACGAGTTGCTGCCAACGGCGGTGCTGCGGCACCACCGACGGCGTGTGCCGACAGCGCTGTCGGCACGAGCGGAAGGGCGAACAGCGCCAACGCAGCTGTTCGCCGGGCGACCTGGAACATCCAGTACCTCCGGGGCATGGAGTGTGACGACCGCGCCTAACGACTCGCCGTGGGGGTGCGTCCGGCTCGTCACGTCGGTACGCTCCGACGGCGTGACGCGGTGATGGAGAGGCTGCGTATTAAACCCTGTCGACCACCAATCCGTCAACTCCAAATCGCGATCCCGACAAAAATTATGCGGTAGTATTGGGTACCATTCGCTCGTCCCGCTAGGCACAACGCTTAACGGCGGTGGCTGGTGGGTGGTGGCTGGTGATTGGTGATGCGTGATTGGTTGATCCCGAGCCGTGATTTGTAGGGACTAATCGTTGCTGGCTATTGCCGGTTCATCCCGATTAACCCAGCACCCACCACCGATCGCGATTCCACCAGTACCAACCACCAGCCACCAACCACCAGCCACCAACTTTGTTGCCTTTCCCTCCCTCGTGCGTCGAGCGACGTTACGCCTTACAACTTCGATCCAAATGCAGACCTACATCTATTACGTGGCGGAGAAGGTCCCGGGCGCGCTCGAGATGCAGCGGTTCGCGCACCCCATCCATGTCGGACTCGTGACGGCCGAGAATCACGTCGACGCCTACACGAGCGTGCTCGAGAATCTCCGACCCACCTTCGCCGATCAACCACAACCCCTCGAGGTTCGCTTCGAGGTGGTCATGCCGCCGCGAAAGGGTGAGGGCGTATGGCGCCACGGCAAACCGATCGACACCGACATCACCTTCGGCGACGAGGACTAGCGCGTGAAGCGTGAAGCGTGGCGCGGGACTTCTCACGTCTGATTACGCCCCGCGCCTCGCGCCCCGTTAGACCTCCAGCAATGGCTCCTTGGGCACCATGTAGCGCTCCAGGGGTGCCGTGATGAGCAAGGTGGCGGCGACGAGTACCGCCGCCACCGCGTACGGCGAACCGGTGCCGAATCGATCGATGAGGAATCCGGCGAGCACCGGGAATGCGACGCGCGAGATGCCGCCGTACGTCTGCTGCACTCCCATATAGAGCCCACGCTCCTGACTCGGTACCACGCGCGACAATAGCGCTGTCACGCACGGAAAGAGAAATGCCGTGCCGAGGGGCATCAGCGTGATGGCGACGATCGTCGTCGGATAACTGTGCGCGACGGAGATGAGGCCGAGGCCGGCGGAGAGCAGCGCGAGCCCGAGTCTCGCCAATCTCGCTTCACCCAGCTTGCTCACCACGCTCCCGAGCAACCCAGCGCGGACGAGAACGCCCATCGCGCCAAAGTACATGACGAAGTAGCCCACCGTCTTCTCGGTGACTCCCAGTCGATCGGCGAAGAGCAGGGAGAGAAGCGGCGCTGTTCCATAGAAGCCGCCGATCGCGATCGTGTAGATCCAGATGAGTCGAGGCGCCGGGTCGCCGGCTCGAGTGATGACTCGGGTCAGCGCGCCTCCCTCGGCGACTGGCGAAGCGACCGGGGCCTGATGCTCCGCCGTTTGCCGCATCCCTTTCGATTCGCGCAGATATCTCCAGGCGAAGGAGCAGCTGAGGAGACAGAATCCAGCCGCGCCGAATCCCGGTCCGCGATGTCCCCACCACTGAACGAACAGGGACCCGAACGCGGGACCGACGACGGCGCCGGCGCTGGTCGCCGCGGAGAGCCAGCCCAGTCCCTTGGCGCGATCCTCGGGCTTGCTGGCATCGGCGACGTAGGCCTGGAGGACGCCGACGGTTCCCCCGCCCACGCCCTGGACGATGCGCGACAGCAGCAGCATCCAGAGCGTACCGGCGAGCCCGAACACGACGTACGCCGCTGCCGAGATTAGCAAACCTGAAATCACGGCCGGGCGCCGGCCAAAGCGATCGGAGACGCGGCCCCAACTCGACGCGCTCACGAGCTGCGCGACGGAGAATGCCGAGATGAGCAGGCCGACGACGAACCCCGTCGCGCCCATGCTCGCGGCGTAGAAGGGGATGAGTGGGAGCACCATGGCGAAGCCCACCATGTCCACGAAGGCCGTGATCATGAGGGCAACTAGCTTTCCCATGCTCTCCGCCGGGTTGAGGAAGGAATCGCGCGGCGTCAGAACATATGCGGATCGGCTGCGGGACGCGATGTTTGGGCACCCTTCTCGCAGGTCGGTGAACGGTGAACGGTGATCAGCGGTCAGGGGCCACCGCCCACCGCCCATCGCCCACGGAGCTCGCCTAACGAGGACTGCTCAGATGACCGAATGGACTCCAGCGTTCGAAACTGCCGAAAATATCGGCACTGCGGTGATGACACGTCCCATCACGCGCACCATGCGGCGCTCGGCGCTCCGGGCCGCCGCCTCGCGTGGCGTGCTCTACGCCGATGCCCAAGAACAGGCACGGCTCGTCCGCGGCCGGAATGCGTTCGTGTGGCGCGGCCGGGTGCTTCCGATCGGGCTCCCACTCGCCGCGGCGGCTGGACTGCTCACCTGGCGAGGCCGCCGCTCGGGGCGAGATACCTTCGCCGTGCTCGCGGGATTCGGGGTGACGAGCTATCTCGAGGCGCGCGTCGAATGGAGTCTGCGGCGGCGGGCATATCAACGGCGCCGCGACCGGGAATAGCAACGCCAGCCTGCTGAGGCGTGACGAACGGTACGTCTCCAGTCGCCACTCCGTACCCAGGCGGGCACGCCCCACGCGCCATGTTGACCACCTTTGCTCAGGACCTTCGGTACGGCGCGCGCACGCTGCGTAAGTCGCCGGCCTTCACGCTCGTCGCGATGTTCACACTCGCGATCGGCATCGGCGCGAACACCGTCATGTTCGGGATCGTGGATGCGCTGCTCTTCCGGCCGCCGGCGGAGGTCGCGGACGCATCGCGGTTGGCGCGCGTGGAGCTCGAGCTGCAGCTGCCTAACGGCCCGCCGCAGTTGACAGGGGTGCTCGCGTATCCCGACTTCGTGGACGTGCGCGACCGGGCGCGGGGCTTCGCGCGAACGACGGCCTTTGCGCGAACGAGCGTGCAGGTGGGGCAGGGCGACGACACTCGCAGCGAGTCGGTGATGCTCGCCTCCGGCGACTATTTCGCGACGCTCGGCGTGCGCCCCGCTGCCGGCCGTCTGATGGCAACGAACGACGATCGGGAAGGCGCGGCCGCGCCGGTCGCGGTGCTCGGCTGGGAGTACTTCCAGCGCGCCTATTCGGGCGACGCCTTGCGGGCGGTCGGCTCGAGTGTCGTCCTCAACGGGCATCCCTACACGATCATCGGCATCGCGCCCAGGCACTTCGCCGGCATCGACGCGACCCCGCCTGCACTGTGGGTGCCGTTAGGCACGGCGCCCGACCTCGGCTACGATAACCGCATGGTGCGGTCGCGTTACGCCCAGTGGCTGGTCATCGTCGGCCGACTCGCGGCGAACGCGACGCGAGAGCAGGCGCAGGCTTCCGTGCAGTCGGCGCTGCTCGCGGCGCGAGACGAGGGCGCCGAGCTCCCGCCGACGGGGCTGGGTCCAGGCGGGGGGATGCCCGCCGGCGAAGTGCGCATCCAGATCGGTGGGCCAGGTGGCGGACGCGCCGGCGGCGGGGCGCCCGCCCCGCGACGCGCGCGCCTGACGAGCATTGGCGGGGTCGCGAGCACGGCACGTCCCGGAGGCAATCGCGGTGGCGGCAGCGGCGGACGAGGCATACCGATCTCGCTCTGGTTCCTCGCAGTCACCGGGACCGTGCTGGTGATCGCCTGCGCGAATGTCGCCAACCTGCTGCTCGTGCGAGCCGCCAATCGGTCGCACGAGATCGCGGTGCGACTCTCGATCGGCGCGACGCGAGGGCGGCTTGCGCGGCAGTTGCTCACCGAAAGCCTCCTCCTCGCCGCGTTAGGCGGCGCGGCCGCTGTCGCCGTCGCGATGGCCGGCGCGGCGTTTCTCCCGAGCATGTTGCCGCTGCCGGCGTTGCCGCAGGTCGTGGACCGGCGAGCGGTGGTCTTCACGGCAGCCGTGGCGGCGCTGACGACGCTCGTCTTCGGGCTGGCGCCGGCATGGCGCGCGGCGCGACAGGAGCTGAACGCCGTGCTGGGGGCGTCGGGCCGCACCCGAGCGGGGCGATCGTTAGGTAGGGACGTGCTCGTCGTCGTCCAGCTTGGCGCGTCGCTGGCGCTGCTCGTCGCGGCCGGCCTGTTCGTCCGCAGCCTGCGCAACGTGAAGGCGGTCGATACCGGCTTCGCCGCCGATCGGCTGCTGCTCGCCACGGCCGACGTCCGCGGCGGCCGCTTCACCCGCGAGCAGGCAACGGAGTACTGGACGCGGGCGCTCGACCGCGTGAAGGCGATGCCGGGCGTGCGCGGCGCGTCGTTAGGGACGGCGATGCCGTTCGAAATGAACATCAATTTCGGCGTCGATATTCCGAGCGTGCCCTCGCCCGATGGGCGGCCGCGGGCCACTTCGGCGGACTTCGTGGGACCGGAGTTCTTCGCGACGACCGGCATTCCGGTCGTGCGAGGCCGCGCGTTCTCGGACGACGATCGGGAAACCGGCGCGCCAGTCGCGATCGTCAACCAGACCTTCGCGCGACGCTATCTCCATGGTGTCGATCCACTATCCGCCTGCATCGCCGGAGGTGAGGGCGCGGCGTGCGCGCAGATCGCGGGCGTCGTCGCCGACGCTCATTACGGGGATGTCACGCGCGAGCCGGAGCCCTTCCTGTACCGGCCGATCGCGCAGCGCTCGCCACACCTGCCGTCCATCACGATGCTGTACGTGCGCACCACGAGCGATCCGTCGGCCATCTCCGGTGCTCTGCGCCGCGAGCTGCAAGCGCTCGATGCACGCGTCGCCTTTGCGACCGTCCGGCCGATGACGGCGTTGATCGAGCCGCAGCTCGCGCCCTGGCGGATCGGCACCTTCATCTTCACGCTGTTCGGCGTGGTCGGCGCGCTGCTCGCCGCCGTCGGGCTCTACGGTGTCGTCTCGTTCGTCGTCACGCAGCGCACGCGTGAGTTCGGTGTCCGCGTCGCCCTCGGCGCGCAGAGCGGCGACGTGCTTGGCCTGGTGCTCCGGCAGGGCGCTCGGCTGGTAATGGTCGGGCTGGTCGCCGGCGCACTCGTCGCCGCGCTCTCGACGCGGCTCTTCGTCTCGCTGATGTTCGGCGTGAGCGCGCTCGATCCGATCGTCTACTTCGGGATGGCGGCGCTTCTCGCCCTCATCGCCTTCGCGGCGTCGTACGTGCCCGCGCTCCGCGCGACGAGAGTCGATCCGATCGAAGCGTTGAGAAGCGAGTAGCGGCAGTTGTACTCTCGTACTTCTCGCTGACGGCCTCGGGTCGCGATCTTTCCTCCTCGGTACTTCGTACTGGCAGTAGCTTTTGTCGAATGTCCGCACTCGAGCTCTCCAGCGACGTCGGGATCGTCGCGGTATTCGTACTCACCTTCAACATCCTGCTCGGCCTGCTGATGGGGGTGAAGTACAACCCCTGGAAGAGCTGGCCGCATCGGCGCATCAACTATTTCCGGATCCACAACTGGACAGGGTACGTCGCGCTGACGCTGTCGCTCCTGCACGTGATCCTGCTGCTGTTGTCGTCGGAGGCGAAGTTTCGCCTGGTCGACGTGCTGTATCCGATGGTTGGGCCGAAGCAGCCAGTGATCAACACACTCGGCGCGGCCGCGCTATACGTCCTGATCGTCATCGTGGTGACGTCGTACTATCGCGCAGAGATCGGCCACGATCGGTGGCGGATCATTCATTACGGTACCTACCTCACGGCGACGCTCTTCCTGATCCACGGCATCTGGTCCGACCCATCGCTCAAGGACAACCCCATCGACTATCTCGACGCCGAGAAGGTGGGCATCGAGCTCTGCCTGCTGATCATCGTGGTGGCGTCGTTCTTCCGTTGGCGGGTGGCGTTCCGGAGGCGCAAGTCGTTAGGCGTGCGTCCACGGCGGATCGCGGCGTAAATTGGTTCACAGACCAAGGAAGGCATCCGTGACGGTTTCGTCGAAGTCCGATCTGACTGGACTCCTTCGTGTTGGCGCGCTCGTCGCCCAGACACTGGAGGAGATGGAGCGCGCGGCGAAGCCGGGCATGACGACGGCCCAGCTCGACGCGGTTGGCGCTGGCTTTCTCCGCCGGCATGGCGCGCGCTCGGCGCCACAGTTGAGCTACGACTTTCCAGGTTTCACCTGCATCAGCGTCAACGAGCAGATCGTGCATGGCGTGCCGGGCGAGCGCGTATTGGCGCCGGGCGATGTCGTGAAGATCGACGTGACGGCGGAGCTCGACGGGTTCGTCGCCGACGCGGCACGCACGGTGACGCTGCCGCCGGTGAGCGCGGAAGCGCGGCGGTTACGGAAGTGTGCGCAACGTGCCTTCACGCAAGCGATGAACGTCGCACGGGCAGGCACGCCGATCCGCGAGATCGGTCGGGCGATCGAAGACGAGGTCGTGCGTCACGACTTCTCGGTCGTCCGCGAGATGTGCGGCCATGGCGTGGGCCGTACGATCCACGAAGCGCCGTCGGTGCCTAACTACTACAGCGCGTTGACGCGAGGGGTGCTCACGGATGGCATGGTGATCGCTGTCGAGCCGATCATCAGCGCCCGATCGGCGCGGGTCGTGGAGGAGCCGGACGGCTGGACGCTGCGCACGGACAACGGCTCGCTCGCGGCGCACTACGAGCACACGGTCGTCATTCGCGCGGGGGAGCCACTCCTCGTGACCGGGCTGCCGGCGGCGTAAGCCACACTTCAGTATCCGGCATTGGAGCCTCTCAGACTGACCGATGCTCCTCGTTATGTACGGTCAAACTGTTTGAAACGCGGAAACGGCCGGCATCCGCGGCAGTTCAATTCGTTGATGGGTGTTTTACGAGGAGCTTTCGGCGGTCTGAGTGACGAGCGAGGCGTCCCGCCAAGCCCCCAACCTCCGAAAAGCCCCAACCTTCTCGCTCCGATCGATAGCGGCGGAATTCAAGGCCTTTCCAATGATCTCGATCGTCCGATCGTAGGTCTCGCGATCCACCGGGAACGGCGTGCCGTCCTTGCCGCCATGGGCAAACGCGAAACGCGCGGGATCGCGAAGACTCGCCGGTGTGCCGTGCAGGAGCTCCGACGCGAGCGTTAGGGCGCGGATCGTCTTCGGGCCGACACCGGGAATGCCGAGGAGTGACTCGAAGTCGGTGGGCGCGCGCTCATACGTCGAGGTGAGAATCGTGTGCATCTGCCGGTCAGGCACGTCGAGCTCCGGGAAGAGCGTGTGCCTCACGGGCATCGCGAGCTCAGGCACCTTCGCCATTACCTGCAGCACGTCGCTCGGCGGTTGCGAGGCGAGCTCGGCGACCGCGCCGCGCACCGGCTCGTTCTCATGCGCGACCAGATTGAGCGTCTCGCTCCGGGCGTCGCAACACACTGCCTCGTGAGGCTCGTCCACGAAGTTGGCGACGTGTGCCGAGAGCCAGTGATAGCGCCGTGCCATCCGATTGGCGTCGCTCATCCCCTGCTGGACGACGCACCAGTCGTCGGCGGTCGTGAAAAAGAAGGCGTGATGATACAGCTGATAGCCATCCTGCACGGCCGCGCTGTCCACCTTTGCCGCCATCTTGCTGGCGTAGACGAGACGGTCGCCGTCGCCGCCCGTCCGATCGCAGATCTCGGCGATCTGCATCGGCGTCTTGCGCGACGTGCCGCCTTTGCCGCCGGCGGCGAAGAGGCCGAGCTCACGATCCACCCCGCGGAG
>DASXPH010000031.1:0-14750 GCA_036493735.1 Gemmatimonadaceae bacterium | reverse complement strand
CTCGCCAAGCACCACATCGTCACGACCCCGCTCATCCACCCCGAATTCCAGGGGCTGCGCGTGACGCCTAACGTCTACAGCACGCTCGACGAGATCGATCTGTTCGCCGATCGGATGGAGCAGGCGATCAGGCGCGGTGTGGCGTAGCGCGGAGTGCGAGCGCCGGGTAGAGGGATGTGGCCGCGAGCTCAGCGTGGCGATATGACAAACGGGCCAGCCCAAGTGCCGGCGCATCTACAGATATTCGTGCTGGATGGCTTCGTTAGGCTGCCCACGCGCCGTTGCGGCTTGAGTATGCGCTAATATCTTGGCGCGTACTGAAGTAAGCTGGCCGTACAGCGTTGATTCTTAGCGCATTGCGCAACGGAGCCGTTGTCGTGGCGCTTCCCAAGCTGGACGTCGTGGGTTCGAGTCCCAATCGCCCGCTCTTTAACCTGTGAAGTAAGCACTTACTAAAGAGGCCTGCCGATCCCGGCAGGCCTTTTTTGCAGCCTCCAAACGGTGACCACAACGGTGACCAGCTTGTCGCGGTTTGGTCACCGTTGGGATGAAGAGCAGAGCAGAGGTCGTCCATCTCTCAGAGCAGCCCAGAGTTATAAACAGAGCTTCAGCGAGTCGACCCGTTAGGCGATGTCAACTCGGCCAGGTAACGTAGCTGCCATTCTGTAGTACCACAGGAGCTCTGGCGGCGTTCTGCTGATCGCGCGTGGCAGCTTGCGGAGCCTCGCGCGGGGAGGCCGCGGAATCGTAATGTGATCGATCGGCTCTTCCGAGTCCGCAAACTGTCTCGGCGTGCGCGCGGCTACGCGCCGCGATACTCGCCGACGCTATTGCGAACGTCAGCTTTCCACAACCCGTTGTGGAATACGTTGCTCTAGAATGTTTTACGTTGGATCACCCTTGCGCGAAGGGGCTCCGATCAAGCATACTGCGCACCCGAATAGATACCGAATCACAACGGGGCTGCGCCGATGTCAAAACTGGGATCCGGATTCGATAAGACCAGCTACGCGACCGTGGCTGAGCGCGTTCGATTGTTCTACTCCGCCCATCCACTCGGTCGCATCGAAACGCAGCTCGTCGAGCGCACCGAGCGTGAGATCGTGTTTAAGGCCTTGGTCTTTCGCGGGGCTCACGACGAATTACCGGGGGCCACTGGATGGGCCGCGGAGCGCGTCGGCGACAGTGAAATCAATGCGGTTGCCTGCCTCGAGAACACAGAGACCTCGGCCGTCGGGCGGGCGCTTGCTAACCTTGGCTTCACCGCCGCACGGGAACGGCCCAGTCAAGAGGAGATGGCGAAGTCGGCGCGAGCGCGGCTCGGATTTCGAACGACGCCTGACAGTGGCCCAGGCATGCCCAACGAATATCCGACGCGCGAGCTCCATTTACCGAGTCGCGATGGTCTCGCCTCATTCGATGAGGATCCGCTGCAACGAGATGCGGCGATAATCGTGGACGCGCTCGCGCTCGTGAGGACAGCGACACGACTTGGCTTGCGGCGAGTCCGCAGTGATCGCCTGCGACAGCAGTTGCTCGATGGTACGATTGCCGCTGAGCGACGGGAGCCGGTGATGTCCGTGCTGCGTCGTTGGATTGAGAAGCGGCGACGAGAGACCTTGCGGAACCCATACCCGGTTTAGGCGGCAGGCGGACGTTAACGACTTGTCGGAAAGCCGCTCGATCCAAACTCCACCCGGCTGCATACAGCAGCCAACTACTACAGCAGAGAGGCGTGCGAGGCGAAGCGGCCTGCGTCGCGGTGTCTCGTGGTTCAGTACGCGGCGGCATCGCGCGTATCTCTTCAGTGTGACCTAGGCTTCCGGAGAACGCCCCGTGCAAAGTGATGGAGCGCGCAAACTTGGTTCATGGGAGACCGTAAGCGACCGCGTGCTCGTGAACGGATTGCGCGCTCGAGATCCTGCTGCACTCGATGAATTCATTCGACGCTTCGAGCCGGCTGTTACTCGTTATGCGGGATGGTCGAGAATTCCTCTGGAACAACGCGCCCACTGGGTCGGGGAGTTGCTGTTCGACCTCGCAATCACACTCGGCGATGAGCGACGCACGCCGCCGCGCCACCTGACTGGATATGTTACGGGCGCTTGTCGCCTGCGGGTACGCGAGACGCGCGAGCTGGAGGCGACCTACCGCACGCGTATTGCCGCTGCCCTGGCCGACGTCGATGACAACGCGCGCGCCTTCAGGCAGATCGTCGTCGCGAGCCTCTGCTCGGAACATTCGCTACGGCAGGCCAGAGGTCCTGACTGGGAGCCGGCGCCGCTCGCGTCGGTACTCGAACGACTGGTGAGCGCGTTCGATGAAGGCATTACAGAAGATGAGCGCACGATGCTGCGGTGGCTGGGCGCCCAAATCTCCTATACGACGATCGCGGAATGGCTCGGGATCACGCGGCCCGCCGCAGTGAGTCGCATTCAAAGGCTGCGTGCTCGCCTGATTGAAGCGGCGTTCCGCTTTGGTGCAGACCTCGATCTCGGCGAACGGATGGAGCTCGGTCGATTCCTCCGTCGAACTGGTGCGGTTTCCGAACAACGAGTGCTCGCGCTCGAGATGCCACAGCGCTCCAGCCAGGGGCGCTCCATCGGTGCACGAGATGATACTGGGGAGCACCAAGTTTCGTCGTCCGGACGCGATCATGAAGAGGAGCCGACTGATGACACATAGGGAGCAAGCATCCGAATCCAGCGAATCCGAGACGCGCGACGCGCACGCTTGGAAAGAATTCGCATCTGAAGCTCGCGAACTGCTCGCGATGGACCCTCACGATATGTCCGCCGAACAGTTGGATCGCTTCGAGGCCATGAGCGATGCCTTCGTTCACCTCTTCGGTTATGCGTTCGAGCTTCAGCGAGCCGTCAAGGGCGAGAGAGATCAGCGGCTTGTCGACGAGTTGAGGCGCCGAGAGAGTGGCCGCATGAAGTCCCGATCGTCAGTGACCGCGCTTAGCGACGAGGAACGGTCTGCGTTACGTGACCGCATTCTGGCCGGATTGCACGCGGAGCACTTGCGGGTCCGCGAAGGCGAGCGCGCGCCGTCGGAGTGGCCTCTGGATGCTCCGCGCGTACCGTCGGCCGAGCTCCTCGGCGATCTGGAGTCGGCGCACCGCGCGCTGGTCGTACCGGAGCTCGCGGTTGCCGCGGGCGCCGGGCACGAGCTCTGGGATATTGAGTGTACGAGCACGGTGGAGGTGCCAGCCGAGCTCCCACGGGGACGATACCTCGCGCTCCAGGTCGCCGGCGACAGTATGGAACCGCTCATTCATTCGAGCGACGTGGTCCTCGTGCGCCTCGGCGAGAGAGCAGAGCCAGGCAGTGTTGTCGTCGCACGTGACTCTGAGCATGGGTATGTGATCAAGGAGGTCGCGCGCCTAACGGCGCTCGGGATCGAGCTGCGGTCGCTCAATCCCGCGTTCCCTTCGCTGCGCCTACCTCATGGCGCAGGTGTCGTGCTTGGGACGGTCGTGTTGCGTTGGCCTCGTCGCGAAAAAGCGCACCCGTCGTCGAGCTAGTCCGAGGCAGCGCAGCCGTTTAACACCGGACCGACGACTGTCGGTCGTCATGCCTAACGTGACATAGGCAGATTTGTCGCGCGCCTGTCTAAGCCGAGTCACCCGAGGGCCTGCATACAGCAGCCAACTTCTCTAGTAGGGGCAATCCGAGGCAACCGCGAAGAAGGCGGCGCCATCGAAAGCCCACAACAGGAGGTTGCGCATGTCGGTCATCGATGGTTTATGCTCACGTGGCAGGCGAGCAATGACCGTTATTACGGCTGCCGTTGTGTGGACGATGTACACCCGACCGCTCGTCGCTCAACAGCCGCCGCCGGCATCGGCGGCGACACTCCCGGCATATCGTCCTCCAGCGATCGCTCTCGTCGAGCCGCTCCCCGACGCGAGCGTTCCGCAAGATCGTCCGATCGTCGTTTTCCGGTTTGCCGCCGGCGACTCGGCCGACCCGATCGACGCGCGCAGCTTCGTCGTGACAGTCGACGGTAAGGATCGAAGTGCCCTGTTCGAAGTCGTCGGCGACATCGCGTCGGGGCCTCTAGCGGCGCCGAGCGATACTGAGGTCGCGATCGCGATTGGGCCGCACTCTCTCGCCGCCCGCATTTGTTCGTTGCGAGGCACGTGCGGTGAGGTTGTGGCCGCCGTCACGATTGCCTCCTCGCCGGCAATTGCCGCGGACCAGCAAGTCCACACGGCTTTGATCCAAACATTGGTCGAGCTGCTGCTGGCGCTCGTCAAAAGACTTCTCACTCCATAGAGGATCCCGATGGAAGGAACCAATTCGGCCGCCTCCCGCGCAGCGTGGACCGGTGCAAGCCAAAGAGTTGCGCTAAGCAACTCGGATCATACCGACGCCATTGACCGCGGTCTGGCCGGCTTGCTGATCGGTCAATCGGCCGCGATGATGCAAGTTCGGTCTATAATCCGGCGGATCGCCAAATCGTCGCTCGCTGTCCTCATCGAGGGACCGACGGGCTCAGGCAAGGAGCTGGTCGCACAGTCGGTCCACCTCGCGAGTGGACGGACAGGTCGATTCGTGCCGTTCAACGTTTGTGCAATTGGTGAAGGCGTGTTCGAGGACGCGCTCTTTGGCCATGTGCGCGGTGCCTTCACTGGGGCGGTTTCGGATTCAACGGGCTTCCTTGCTGAAGCCGATCGCGGAACGGTGTTTCTCGACGAGATCGGCGGCCTCCCGCTCGCTGCCCAGGCCAAGCTGCTCCGCGCGCTCGAAACGAAGCAATTTCGGCCCGTCGGTAGTCGCGTCGACCGGAAAAGCGACTTCCGACTTCTCGCGGCGACTAACGAGTCTCTGAGCCTGGCCACCGGCGATCGCCGATTTCGCGAGGATCTGCTCTTCCGGCTATGCGGTGTGCGAATTGAACTCCCGCTGCTGAGTGATCGAGCAGAGGATATTCCAGCGCTCGTCAGATACTTCCTCGAGCAGATGCCAAGAGAGGACGGTTGGACTTTGGACATTGCGGCCGATGCGCTCGAGTTCCTCTGCGAACGTGAGTGGCCGGGCAATGTGCGGGAACTCCGCGCCGTCATCGAATGCGCTGTGGCACTGACGGATGGTTCCACCATCACACAAGTGACCCTGTCACGCTCCATCCACTCGCGCGGCGATCCACCGCCTGCATGGATGACCAGGCGGGACAACTTCGCTGCGCGTCGTCTGCTGCAATTGCTCGATGAAGTGGAGTGGAATGTCGACGTTGCCGCTCGGCGTCTGGGCATTCACCGCGCCACGCTGTACCGGCGTTTGCGTCGAATCGGCGCCGAGCCGCGACGCGCCCGGCATGCGGCTCGATCACAGTGATAGGACCGTAGGTCACTCGTTCACAATCCTCCAGAGGTCAACAATGTCAAACCAACGACAACGTCTCGCCGGACTCGCCCCGCTCGTCTTCGCCGCGCCTCTCGCACTGGTTGCGATGGCGGCGCGTTGGTCGCCAACACTGCCTGCATCGGTACCTCCGCCGGTTGAAGTGAGCGCAGCTCCAGGCCATCCCCTCTTTGTCGGCATCTTACTGAGCGCGGATCAGCAGCATCGAGTCGATTCGATCAGAGCTGCTTTCGGAGCGCAAGCGAAGGCAGTCGTGGATCAGTTTCATCCATCGCTCACCGCCTCGCATGCCGCGCGAGCGCATCACGACACGGTGGCGATGAACCGTGTCGCGGTCGACGTTGCCGGCGGCAAGGCAAGACTCGCTGCTCTCCTGCTGAAGGAGCGAACGGAGCTAAGGGCCGTATTATCCCCAGCGCAGCAGCCCGTCTTCGACAAGAATCGTGAGGCGCTCGAGGAGCGTGAGGCACGAGGAAGAAAAGGGATGCGTTAAATCGCGTTTGCGAGAGCGCTATTGAGGAGGCCCGGTCATCGACCGGGCCTTCGTTCTTTCCGAGCGCTCCGTGCAAAGAGCGAGCGGCACTCCAACAACAATTCGCGCGATAGTCGCTGGTCACAACGCGACGATATGCGACATCGTGACATTAGCATTCAATAAACCACGATGGTGCATGTAGTTGGCGTTAGGCTCCTGTGGCACTGTGGCTGCCTATTCGATAGCCACTTCTCTTCAGGAGCATCTCATGCACATCCGACGCAACAGACTCGCCCTTGGCCGTCCGCTGACAAGTCATCCGCCGAATATCGCGCTGCGGTTGTTCCTGGGGCTCGGCGTGATCGTGCTGCTTTCGATCATTGGATCCAGCAGGGCTTCGGCGCAACTGGACATCGAGCCAAAGAATGGGTCGATGACCGCCGACCGAAACTCGTCAGGCATCTGGGCTTGGTTTGATGTGTACAACAACAGTGACTTCGGCAACGATGTCATACTCACCTGTACCGCAGATGGTACCTATGTGACCGCCTGCTCCGGACCGACCGATCTGTACGTCGACGCGTGGAGCGTTGGATACGGTGACCAGTCGCTCACGACGGGCGGTACGATCGGAACGGGTGGAGTGTCGCTGTCCGGGTACGCATCATTCGGCTCGGATGAAGGGTCGTGGAACGTCACGGTGCAGGGCTCTCCCGCCGTAGCGATAACGCCTGACGCCCTGCCGATCGGAACGTCTCCGAGTAGTAGCTCCGGATATGGATTCACCGTGGCGAACACTGGGAGTGCAGCGGGCACGATCCAACTCTCGGCGAGTTGCGTCGGCGTCGTCAGCACGTGCACGCTGATGACGAGCCAGGTGACTCTGAGTCCCGGACAGTCGACGCTCGTTGGTGTGAAATACACCACCGCCTCCACAGGCTCGACGGGGACGGTGACGCTGCACGGCACGGCAGGCAGCTCAGCTGACGATGGATCGATCGCGGTAAGCCTGGAAACCGCTGGCGATTTGCCTCCCCTTCAGAGCACGGCAGTTGTGGGTCCAGGGATTGAGCGAGGCGCCTGCCTCACGATCGCGGCGGGGACCGAGGGCGCCTACGAATGCGGTGATCTACGCTTGGCGCACGGACTTCCTACCGTCACGACCAAGAACAAGGCGCGTACACCGACGTTCCTATACAACAGTCAGGCGGCGCACCCGTACCCGCTCGTTAGGTCCTTGGTGACTGTTCCTTCGCCACTTCCGGATGCTATACAGGCCACGCTGGCAGTCAACGGCACGACGCGCGCAACGGCTTCCTACAGCGGTACGAACTGGGTCGCCGGGGCGACTCGGCAGATCGTGCTCGGCTTCGATGGCATCAATGACGCCACGGGAAGCTATCCATACACGTTGACAATCCAGAAGAATGTCGGCGGCACGCTCACGACCATCCAAACCGACACAGGCCACGTCATCATCGTGAATCGCTCGGCGGCGAAACTTGGCTCCGGCTGGTGGCTCGCCGGCGTGGATCGACTGATCAATCAAAGCGACAACACGAAACTCTTCATCGGCGGCGACGGCAGCACACGGATCTATTATCCAGTGAGCGGCCGCAACGACATGTGGTCCGCGCCGCAAGTCGATCATCCCGACTATATCAAGCAGCAGACGATCGGCGGCACCTCGTATCTCGTGCTGTATCTGCCGCACGGCGCGCGGGTGCTCTTCGATGCGGCCGCCGGACTGCATCGAAAGACCGTCAACCGACTCGGCGATACAACGTTCTTCGCGTGGAACGACGCGTGTGAGCAACTCACGAGCATCACCGTGCCGCTCGGCCATTCGCCAACGTATCAGTTCAACTACAATGCGGGGACCTGTGCGCCGTTGGCGAGCGTCACCCAATACGCGGGAACGTCTACGCGGACCGTCAACTTCAGCTGGGATGCGAGCCAAACAACGCTCCGCAGCATCACGGACGCCGATGGCCGCACGACACAGTACCTCGATGACCCGAGCTTCAGTCGCCGGATCGTCAAGCGGATCAATACGCTGAATGATACGGTCTACTACACGTATGACGGTGGCAGCAAGCTGCGACAGGTCAAGCTCAGCATGCGCACGGAGTCGCCGATCATCACCACGTACTATGCCGCAGAGACGAAGGGCCTGAGCGGGACGGCTGCCATCGATACCGCACTCGCCTACACGCTCCTCGACGGCCCGCGGACAGACGTGAATGACACGACGCAGTTCTGGCTCGATCGGTTCGGCGCGCTGCGGCGGATCAAGAACGCACTAGGCTACGAGACCAACATCGTGCGCGGAGATGCGCGGTGGCCGGGGCTGGCAACGCAGGTCACCGGCCCGACCGTTTTCGTCACGCAGGCATCGTACGATGTGCATGGAAACGTTGCTACCTCGGTCGCGGTGAACCCGTACGGCACAGGCGCCAACGCCTCCACGCGGTACGAGTGGGATCTTCATTGGGATCAGGTCTCGAAGATCGTCGCACCAATGTCGGACAGCACGACCTTCGCGTATGACCCGAATAACGGGAATCGCGTATGGCAGCAGCCCGGCGCCGATCCGCAACGGCAGGTTTCCTTTGACTATAACTCTCTCGGGCTGGTGCGGAGTACGCAGACGCCTGGACCGCCCGTGGCGCGCGATTCCGTCGTGTATGACGCCACCGGGAATGCGAGCCTCGCCCAGTCACCGATGGGCAAGCGCACCTACATCGACCGGGATGCATTCGGTCGTGACACGCTGACGAGGACGGCACTCAACGCGTCCTACACCTCGTTTCTCCGCGAGCGCCGGCTGTACAACGCGATCGACGCCGACACGCTCGATGTGACGAGAGGCGACGGTGCGCCCGACTCGGTCATCGTCCGGAAGCATTACGATGCTGAAGGCAATGTCGACACCGTGGCGACCAAGAGCGGGCCAGATGTGAATGGAATTGGCTGGTTGACCCACGCGTTCACGTACGATGCCGCACGCCGTCAACGCTCGGACAGTCTCATTGGCGCGGAAGGGATTCTGACGACTTACGATGCCGCCGGAAATATCACGTCGGGTGGACGAGAGAGTGCGGATTACGTCTATGACGTGCTCAATCGCCCCACCACGCGAACGGCGACGGACATTGCGACGTTCACCTACGATCCGGCTGGTCGTGTCCTGACCGCGAACAACAGCTCGGCGCGAGTCTCCCGCACCTATTTCGCGAATGGCGCGATCAAGACGGACACCATTGCATTCAGCGCCTCGGACACGACACAGCACGACTTCTCGCAGAAGTACGGAATCGCGTACACTTATGACCTCGACGGCCGCCGCACGTCGCTCAGTCATCCCGCGAATCTCTCGCCCGTGACGGGCGGTCAGACGGCCTACGGGTACGACCCAGTCACGGGAGCACTCGCTTCGGTCACTGACGTCTTCGGCAATGGCTTTTCTTACAAATACGACGCCGAAGGTCGCATCGATACGCTAACGAGCATCACGGCCTCGCCGCAGAAGATCACCGATGCTCGGTGGTACGACCGTGACGGGGAACTCGTACGTCGCATCGTGGGTGGTTCAGGCAGCGGCGCCAGCAACATCCGTAACGACACGCTGACATATGACATGCGCGGCAAGGCGCTCTCGAATGGCTTCGATGGGGCGTCGTATACGCCGTTAGGAGCACTGACGACCAGCCATTTTGGAAGTCAGCAGGAATCCTTTACACCCGACGCGCTCGGGAACAACTACGCGAACTCGCGTACGGGCGCCGGCCTAACGAACTGGTTCCAGGCGCAGTCCGGCCGCATGACCATGTCGGAGACGATTATCCCCGGGGGCCGCGACACCACGTGGTACTACTACTGGCAGACGGGCGCTGTCGGAGAGACGTACACGTCCCATTTCGCTGGCTACATCGGTGATGGCTCTGTGCAGCAACGGACCACCCACGACCAGCTCGAGAACTACACGACGGACAATAGGCTAATGCGGACTTATGTAATCCAGGATTCGAATCCGCGGCCGAACTATCCGAACTACCATGATTACCGGTTCGAGGAGACGTATCGCTACGATGCGTTGGGTAGACGCATCGAAGCGCGTGTCTGGCACACGACGAATTGTCAGTTCAAGGATCCCTCATCGGGCTGTCAGAATGCGCTGACGCGCACGATCTGGGATGGCTCGCAGATGCTTTACGAGCTCCGGTTCCTTTTCGGCGGCACGGATACCGTGCCTAACAACTGGCCAACCGCGCCCGGTGTGCCGAACAATGATACACAAGAAGGCGTTGTCGGCTACACGCATGGTCTGGGAATGGATCAGCCGCTCGATCTGTTCAAAGGCGATGAGGTCGTCGTGCCGCATGCGAACTGGCGCGGCATGTTGGACCAGGGCACATGTCCGACGGCGGCGTGCGATGGGTTGTATCCGCCGTTTCCTGGGAAGTTCGCGGGCGCGTATGGCCTTGTCGGCTCGGACATGTTTCCGAATGGGCCGCCGAGCTGGTACGGATCGCTGATCGGCGGGATGACGGATGCCTCGGGCTATCTCTATCGACGGAACCGCTATTTGGATCCCGCCAGTGGGCGCTTCACGCAGGAAGACCCCGCGGGCCTTGCTGGCGGACTGAATTTGTACGGGTACGCCGGCGGCGATCCCGTGAATTTCTCAGATCCATTTGGCCTTTCGGGCTGTGACCGAGAGCACCCAGAGAAGTGCTCAACTCTGGATGTCCTCAAAAACCTTTGGCATGGACTCGGTGACATTCAGCGAGGCGATTTTCAAGACAAGGGTCCAGGCTGGTGGACGGGCGTATTCCTGGGTCAGGTTTTCTTGGGATCCGCAGCGGTGGCACCAGTCGGTTCAGCAACAGAAACCGCAGCTGCAGCGGGTGCGGCCGGAGCTTCGCAAACCAGCGCTCCAGTAACTCGGATTTTCTCGGCGCGCGTGCTGGAACGCATGGCAGAAGAGACCGGGCCTTTTCATAACTTTCCGCAACAAGTAGGCGAGGAGGTCTTGGCTCATGCCCAGCGAACTGTGGTGAACGGCAGCTATGTTCAATACACGATGCGCGGAAGCATTAATGGATATGAAGGAACCTACCAAATCGGCGTGGAGGTTTCGAACTCGGGTCGCACCGAAACCATCACACATTGGTTCTTCAAGCCAGATCCGAAGTGACAATGACTACACAGGGAATCCATGCGGCTTGGCCGCACCGCTACGAAGGCACTATCCTCCCAGGGCTTCCCGCGATGGGTCCTGAACCGATGCAATTCCGCGCTGTGCAGCGCGGCCTGGGCAGCGAGGGCTTGGTTGTGGAAATCACCACAGACGCGCGGAGATGGATTGGCAACTTTCAACGCGGCGACGGCAGATACAACGCGGTGTACGGAACTCCATCACCCGCTCACGTGTGTGTAATCGCAGGAGGAACGGGTTACTACGTCTCAACGATTAATCCGAATGAGTTCGAGATCGTGGCCGCCTATCCGATTCAGGACGCGCGAGAAATTGTTGGTCTTGATCTACTCGTGTTCGCTGACTACACGAATCTGGTCGCGTATGGACCGAAGGGACTCTGCTGGCGCACCAAGCAAGTCTCCTGGGACGGCGTGAAGATTGATCGTGCCGATGAGCAAGCTATCGTCGGCCGCGCTTGGGATGCTACTAAGCAAGGTGAGGTGGGTTTCCTCGTAGATGCTAGAACCGGTGAGCTCGAGGGAGGTGCCTCCCCGAGCTCTTGATAGCATGTAGGCGCGCTTCAATGAGTGAGCCCACGATCATCGCTGGCAATTGCAGGGCAGCGCGGGGAATGCTTGCTGCCCTGCAACCGTGTGCGCACTTGCTTCAGTTGGGAGGTATCGGATTCCTGCCATTGCGAATTTTCGGCGCTATGCGAGTCGGCCGTGTGTAATGTCCATAGCTGGCAGGTCACCAGCGAAACCCGCAGTCACCTGCGCTTCACGAAGCAGCACGGCGGCGCGCATCACATCACGATCCCCGACCATGCGAGTCTCCGCGTCGGCACTTTCGCCGGGATCCTCACCGACGTCGCCACCCACCTCCAGATTGAGCGCCGCGCTCCCGTCGCGGCCCTCTTCGAGCGCTGATCTCGTTAGGCTGTCACCGTGGAGCGGCATCCGCAGCAACGCAGGTGCACCCTCAAAAGTGCACGTCTGGGCCTCGGCAGTGAAACTATGATGGAAATCGGAGGGACTGAGCGGCTAAGAAAAGGAACATTAGCGAGTTAGCAACTCGGGATCATACGGAGCCACTGGAAGGGATCACTTCACGCAGGAAGATCCTGCCGGTCTAGCTGGAGGCCTCAATCTGTATGGGTTCGCAGGCGGAGACCCCGTCAACTACAGTGACCCCTTTGGACTCTGTCCCCCTGAGTGGGTGTGCCAATTAGTGATGCAGTGGGCACTCAATCACCCAGAAGGCGCGCAATCAGTTGTTCAATTCGCGAACAACGTAGCACGTGGCACATCAGTTTGGACTGGGGGCAGCTGCGAAGGAGACGGATGCGCCACTGGAGCACTTCTTGGAGCGGTGATGATGGTGTCGGGAACCGCCCATCTCCCAGGCGGAGCAGTTCCCGATGAGGCGATCGTTGTCCGAGGCGGCGAAAGCCCAGTCCCGCCTTCGGGAGAAACCTTCTCTGGCGCAGCCGGATCAACGCTCGAGGATGCTGCTCAGGGTGTACCCCACGGAAAGATTCGGGCTACAACCGCGGGCAAAATTAGAGCTGGAGGTGGCACTGTGGTGAGCAAACCAGAACCGACTCGGTCTGGAGTGATGAATCAAAAGCATGTAGATATTTGCCTCGGATCGGGCCCTTGCCCGTTTGGTGAGATACAGCCCAACCCCGTTCCGAAGCCTCAGCGAATCCACTAAAGACCCTTTCTCAACCGCGGCGAATCCAATGACTGCTGATTGGCTTAGCATCGTATATCGAGATTTCTATGATGTTCCACGCGCATTCATTGTAGAGCGCAATGCAGAGTTGTACTTCTTCGATTGTCCGTTCAGTGACGAGTTAGACGATTACCCACAGGCCTTTAATATCTACAGGCTGCCCGAAGAATCGAGAGAAGGCCTTGATACACAGTCATGGGCCGGCCTGCAAGCTCGTGGCGAATTCGTCGGAACGATTCCCATCAAGCTCGTTGAATTCGACAACTCCAAGAGGGAGTCCATCCGTTCGTCGACCTTCGCCAACATTAGTTGGCGAAGCAATTGATGGAGCAGCTGAAATATAATCGCACGAGGACGTGTGGATGCCGTTGTAGCTGTAAACGGCTGAGCAAGGAGTCTGCACCAATGCATACGGCGAATTTGCTTCCCGCCTCGGATCGGAGCTTTCCCGTTAGGTGAGGCGGGCAATGGGCACCTCTTCCCAGCCATCGCGCCAGATGGGAGAGTTTACGCTCTGATGGGTGAGATCTGGTTAGTTGGGAAAAAAAATTGAAGATGCCCTAGAATGTCTGGTGCAGGACGAGAGACTAAGAAGCTTTAGCATCCGTCTCACGTGCGGAGTTCTAGTCCGCCGGTGTGAATCGTTTGCAGGCGTGCGAATATGGCGCATCGACTGGTGGGAGACATGGCCGCTCCCACCAGTCCTAGAGGCACTGAATCTCATTCTTCCCGTGTATAATCTCGTGTTTGACAATCAAATGAACACGCTTGAACTTCGAACAACGTTAGTCGCGACGAAGATGACAGGAAGTACCACTCGATCAGTTGCGGGCTGGAACATTGCCGCCGCGATCTGCGCCAGCTTCAGCATTCTCACGCACCTCTGGGTTGGCCAGATTGAGGAAGCGCGATTCACACTTGTCCCGGTCGGCCACGCGTCGATTTTGGCGATGGTTGCTTGGCTTGTTACGGTTCTCGTGGCGACTCTATCTCTTATCGCTACACGAGGTCACGCACGGGTGGCGTGGATCGCACTTGTGCTCAGTTGCGTCCGGGCATCCGTGCTATGGTGGGGTCGACCTTAGAACTATGGCTTTGTCCCGCCTCAGTTGAGGTGCTCTCGGTATAGTCATGATGCGATGATGGAGAGTCGATTACTTCCACGGCGTCCGGTTGTACGAACATTAGGAGCGGTGGTTGGCTGAAGGCCTGGAGATATTTCCAGGCCTTCAGGCATTTTCTGCAATGATTGGATGTGACGGTCGAGCTATACCCTGGATGCGGCATTGCGCAGTGGGCAGGCCAGCGCCGTTAGGCTCGCTGCATAAGCAAGGCCTCTTCAATCGCGCGTCCTCAGCCGTTTGGGTTTGGTCACCGTTGGTCACCGTTGCGGCTGGAGTATGCGCCAAAGTCTTGGCGCATACCGAAGTAAGCTGGCCGTATACCGTTGATTCTTAGCGTATTACGCAACGGAGGCCTTGTTTTCGTGTCGCTTCTCAAGCTGGACGTCGTGGGTTCGAGGCCCATCGCCCGCTCTTTAACCTGTGAAGTAAGCACTTACTGAAGACGCCTGTCGAACTTGGCGGGCCCCATCACCGCTCCCGTATTGCCTCGTGGTCGAGCACGCCCGAAGGGAACGAAATAGCTGCCGATAGCGGGAAGTGGGATCCGTAGGGGAGCGCCATCGGCAATACTGCCATTTGGTCGCGACCTCGATCTACCGCGATGCAATGGCAGTATTGGAAATGGCCCCCCGAAGGACCCCACTTCCTGCTATCGCTGGCGCGACGAGCTAAAGCTGGCGCTATGCGCGATTTCGACCGAGGACGATATGCGACTCGATGACTGGCTGCAGGACCTTCGGTTCGCCATACGCCAGCTCAGGATCAGTGCGAGCGCCAGCATCGTCGCCGTGACGACATTGGCACTCGGTATCGGGGCGAACACGGCGCTCTTCTCGGTC
>DASXPH010000030.1:0-23142 GCA_036493735.1 Gemmatimonadaceae bacterium | reverse complement strand
CCGGCCGCCGAGGGATCGCCGTCAGACACGTGAAGACCTGTCGGCTCGTTGTCCCCCTCGCCGCCGGTGGCGACGATTGCCGCCGCCTCGCTGTCGTCGCCGAGGGCGATCAGCCGGCGAGGGTTCAGTTTCGGTCCACGAACGTCGAACGCCCACACCGAATCGAGGAGCCCGAGCTGCTCGTGCAGCGGGTCGCCGCGGTCCTCAGTCGCCAGAAGCGTTCGGTCGTCGGCGAACGTCAGGTTGTCGAATGACGCGTGCGCGGCGTCACCGCGCACGACGATGCCGATCGAGCCGATCGGATTCCTGACGTGGAAATCGACGCGGAAGATCGACCCCCAAGTGCCGCGCTTGGCGAGCGCCGGCTGCGCCCCGGCAACCGCGTCGGTGTCGCCGGTCGGACAGAAAAAGAACGTCTCGAAGTTCGATCCGGGAAGGAATTGCGCGTTCTCGGGCCGCTTGAACGGCGAGGCGCCCCGCACCTTGGCCATCGCGTTGGCACTGAACGACGTGAAGCCGTCGGTCGCCGTGTCGTGCACGAGCACCCACTGCACGGGCCACGACGTGCCGAGCATATGCAGCTTGAGCTGCAGCGCTGAGAAGGTGTCACCGACCGGATCGGCCGCACGGAACGTAATCGCCGATCCGTCGATCCACACCTGGAGCGCGAACAGCCGGCCTCCGGCGGACAAGTCGCGGCGATCATAGGGCTCGAATTTGTAGACGAACGAATTCGGCTGCTTGGCGGTCTTCGCGCTAGTCGGATCCGCCGGATCGACATTGACGCCGACGCCGCCGGCGTCCTCGATGATCAGCAGGTTGCCCTCGTCGTCGGGATGAATGCCCTCGAATCCGCCGGTGCCGACGATGCCTTCGAGCGTGCGGACCGTCGCCGGCCAGCCTGCGTCGAGCTCAATGACGCCCTTCGTCGATGCGTTTTCCTGCGTGAGCAGCAGCGATCGCGTGAACGGATTCCACGTCGAGCCATCGATCGACGAGAAGCCCGTCGTCCCGTCCAGCCCGACCGGCGTCAGCAGCGTGATGCGGTGTGCCGGGTCAGCAATATCCAGGTTGATGCGCGTGACGTAGGCCAGTCCGCCGGCGTTCTCGTGCCCCTGGAAGAGGAAACGGCGTCCGTAGTCGTATCCGCGCGTCGGGCCGCCGGGGTTCCGGTCGAACTCGAGGTAGGTGTTCTCGTCGGGCTCGGTCCGGGTCCCGTCGCTCAGGTACCCGAACGTGGTGATCACGCCGGAGGGATTCTCGAGCGGATCGCTGCCTTGCGCGATACGGCTCAGCACGTAGTCGTCAATCACCACGTTGGGAGTGGCGGCGCGCGGGTTCGCGCTGGCGACGCTGTCATCGATCTCGACGTGAATGGCGAGTGCAGCCGCGCCGGACAAGGCTACCGCCGCCGCAACGGCCGCTACAGAGTGTTTCCGTCTGAACATACGAGACCTCCTCAAAACAAGAGGGGTGAGCGTATCCACGCGGTGTGACGACAGCGGCACTGGGATGTGACGGCGTGTTCAATTCAGCGGAACGACGTCGATGGATTTTTGGAGCTAGCGCGGGGTGAGCTGCATCTGCGTGTTTCGCTGCCAGCTGAACGGACCCCAGGAGGTCGGCGACGAAGCGTTTTCCCACGCCGCCCGTGGATCGATGCTCAGCTTCAGCCATTCCAGCGGGAACGTCGAGCCGTGCACGACAATGCGGTGAAAGTTCAGCACGTCGTAGTACGGGTGCTGGCCCCACGCGTCGGCGGCGCAGGGATCGATCTCCGTGTCGCACGCCGAGTTCTGCTGCAGCGGATTGTCCGAGCGATAGATATGCGAGTCACCGTTGAGATAGAGCACCGGCTTGCCGTAAGTCAGCGAGCCGGATGCCATCGCGGCGATGATCGGCTCGTAGTTCGTCTGGTGCGACGGCGCGTCGGTCGTGTCCCACATGTCGGCCTGGCCGATGATGACGACGCTGTGCGCATTGTCAGCCTCGGCCTGCGCGAACGCCGCGTTCAGCCAGCGAACGTCGGCTGCGGTACGGGCCGCGCGCTCGGCGTCCTCTGCCGCCTGGTTCTTGGCCGGACCATTCCACGTGTCGGTGTCGTTATTCGAGCCGCCCGGGATGTTGACCGTGACGAACACTGTCTTCGACTGCTCCCACATGACGTTCTCGACGAACTGCGTGTCGGCCGGATATGCCGGATCGAAGCCGTTCTTCTGCGAGATCACACGCATCGGGTGCTGACCCAGCGTCCATCCCGGGTTGGCGAAGAAGATCGAGCGGACCAAGCTCAGGTGCACCAGTGGATCGCCGTTGAAATCCGGCCCGCTGCCGAAGACGTCCTTGCCGGCGAGCTCCTTGGCCTTGGTGCAGTCGCTCCACTCGTTGTCGCCCGGCGTGTAGATCAGCGGTCGGTGGAACGCCGTCCAGAAGTTGTAGATCGCCTGGTCGTAGGCGACCGTGCACGCCTCGCTGCCCGAATGGATGTCGCCGACGTGCACGACCTCCTGCACTCCAGGGTCGGCGTCGATCGTATTGATAAAGGCCGCTGTGGCGTCGAACTCTGCGCGCTTCGATGTAAAGTTCGGGTCGAGGTACGGCGAGTCGCCGAAAACTGCGAGCGTCAGCGTGTTCGGATTCGTGCCAACCGCCGCTCCGCCGGCAGCGATGGCGAGCGTCACCGCTGCCGCGGTGAGCGCGAGAACGTCCTTCATTTATCATCCTCCGTCAGTCTATTGAACGCAGCTTCGCAGCTTGTCTCCCGTCTGTAACAAACGCGCATCATCGGGACAACGGATGCGTAACATTTCAGCGCTATAGGCGGCACGACGTCCGACTGATCGGCACCGGGATCCGACCACACCCTTCGCGGAGCGCGCGAAGTCCGCAGCGATCGTGGCGTCGAATCTCGACGAGTTCTTCAAGGTCCGGGTGGCCGGCCTTCACCCGCGGGCCGGATCTGCACACAATTCCGCCTGCTGCCAATTCGTTACCCCCCCTTCACCGGAGCGTCATCTGCGGTCGCTACCATGTGGGCATCTGCCAGACTGGGAGGACCAGATGAACCCACGGAAGGCATCGCCTCTCGAGGGCACGCCCTATGACGCCGGCACGTTGTGGACAATGCGTCACTTCAGTCAACGCGCGCGCTGTGCGCTGCTGGCTTGGCCGACCGAATGGGAGTTGCGCGTCATCGTGGACGGCCAGACGCTGTTGTCGGAACGCAGCTCGCGCGGCGAGGAGGCGTTTGCGCTCGCGGAGACATGGCGACAGCGGATGGTGGAACAGCATTGGACGCAGATTGTGCCGACGGGCACTCCCGACCATGGCGTCGTCGAGGCAATGGCGGCCCTGGATCCAGCCGAGTCTCGCGGCCCGGAGTAACGGTTCACGCGGTCGGATCCCAGCCACGTGGGAGAGGGAGATAGAACGGCAACCCCGCTCCAGGGAATAGCTGCGATCGAGGTCCATGTCTTTCCACAAGCCGAACCTGCTCCGCCGCGAATGGTCTCTGTTCAAGAACGGCGGCGATGTGTGTTGTGAAATCTGGTCCGCGGGACCGTTCTACGAAGCGCGGCTGGTGAAATCCGGTTCCGTCATCCTGCGCGATCGCTCCAGATGGGCAGCGGAATTGCGGCGCGAGTACTGCGCGTGGCGACACGCGCTCGAAATGCTCGGCTGGAAGCAGCAGCGGGCTGTGGACCGATTCGGCACCGGAAGCCGAGGCTGAAACCGTTCGCACCGGATCGAGCTCAGGCGCGATCACTCACGCGTCCGGATGCTCATCAATTCCGAACGGTCGACGGCCGGCGCCGTCGTGTCCTGGCACGCTCCGCTGCGCTGCGGCGGGCCGTCATCGGCCATTCATCCGCCGCTCCCTATCATGAACCTGGGTGAGCCCGTTTGTTGTCTGTCTCGTCGCGCTGAAGGCCCTCTCGCGCAATCGCATGCGCAGCATGTTGACGATGCTCGGCATCGTCATCGGCGTGAGCGCCGTGATCTGCACGGTCGCGATCGGCGACGGCGCCGCCTCCAAGGTGAGCGACGCCATCGCCAGCATTGGCGCGAACATGATTTGGATCGAGGCCGGCAACCGGAATGTCGGCGGAGTGCGGACCGGCTCCTATGGTTCCCGATCGTTGCTCGTGGGCGACGCGAAGGCGATCCAACAGCAGATCCTGCTCGTCACGAACGTGTCGCCCAGCGTTGACACGCGGGTGCAGTTGATCCACGGCAACCAGAACTGGAGTCTCTCGGTGCGCGGCGTGGCACCCGAGTATCTCGCGGTGAAGAGCTGGCCGATCGCGCGAGGCGAGATGTTCAACGCGCGCGACGTCGATGGCGCGGCGAATGTGTGCGTGCTTGGAAGCACGGTCGTCGGGCAGCTGTTCACCGACGAAGATCCGATCGGTGAGACCATCCGAGTCAACGGCGAGGAGTGCAGGGTCAGTGGCGTACTGGCGCCAAAAGGGCAGTCGGTTACGGGTCAAGATCAGGACGACACGATGATGATGCCGTACACGACGGTGATGAAGAAGCTGATGGGACACTGGTGGCTCGACGACATGATGATGTCGGCGGTGTCTGCCCAGGCCCAACCGATGGCCGAGGATCAGATCAAGGCGCTGCTTCGCGACCGTCACCGTCTACGCGCCGATCAACCCGATGACTTCAACATCCGGCATCCAACGGAAATCGGGCAAGTGGTGGCGGAGTCGGCGCGCACGATGGAAGTGCTCCTCGCCAGCGTCGCGTCCGTATCTCTGTTCGTCGGCGGCGTCGGCATCATGAACATCATGCTGGTCTCGGTGACCGAGCGAACGCGTGAAATCGGGCTTCGTCTGGCCGTCGGCGCGCGCGCGCGCGACGTGCTCCGCCAGTTCCTGATCGAGGCGCTTCTCCTGAGCATCGTCGGCGGCGCGCTCGGCGTCGCAGTCGGCCTGCTCGCGAGTCATTTCATCGCGTCGACACTCGCCTGGCCGACCCGCGTGTCGCCGACCGCGATGGCCTTGGCCTTCGGCGTGGCGGGGGCCATCGGGTTGGTGTTCGGCTACTACCCGGCGCGCCGCGCGGCGGGTCTCGATCCCATTGAGGCCCTCCGTTTTGAGTGAGGCCTTGGCGCGCACGGGCGCTGACGGTCGACGCGGGATGTCGGTAGAATGGGGGTGTCGCGACGAACGTCACACTTCAGTCGGGTTCGCCCCTGTGGGCGTGTGCAGAGCGATGTCGGCATTAACCTCCTGGCGCGCCGCCTGCGTGGTTCTTTCGGTCGTGTCAGCGGGAACGCTGGCGACGACTGCCGCCGCTCAGGTCCCGGCTGAGACGACGATCGAGCTGACACTCCAGTCTGGCCGCGCGCTTCGGGTTGCGCTCGATCAGCGCGTCACCATCCATCAGGCGGGTCAGGCCATCAGCGGTACGCTCGTCGAAGCGGTCTACGTTTACGACCGGATCGTGCTTCCGATCGGCTGCCGGCTGGCGGGCCATGTCGAACGTCTCGAGGAGCCGTCGAAAAAGGCGCGCACGCTCGCGATCGTCGAGGGCGACTTCAGTCCGCATCCGCAGGCGGTCCTGCGCTTCGATTCGATCGTCGACGCCGAGGGCCACACGATCCCGCTGACGACCCTCGTCAAAGGCGGCGCCCTGCGGGCGACGCCACACGTCGCCGCGAATGGGAAAGACGGCAATGGTGAAGGCAAGACCGGCCACGTCGAACTGGCGCGCGAAGCGATCTCGGCGCAAGCCCACGAGGCGCTCGCCATGCTCAAGGATCCGGGCAAGAAAGAGCGCCTCGAGGACTTCGCGATCAACGAGCTGCCGTACCATCCGCAGTTCCTCGCGAAGGGGATGGTCTACGACGTGGAGCTCCTCGAGCCAGTGAGCTTCGGACGTGCGGCCGCGGCCGTCGCGGCGCCTCCCGGATCGCTGCCGGCGCCTGAGAGCGTGCTGACGGCAAAGTTGACGACGACGATCGATTCGGCTCAGACCGCGCGCGGTGCGCCGATCACGGCGGTGCTCACGCAGCCGGTCTTCTCTGCCGATCACCAGCTGATCCTGCCGGAAGGCACGCAGCTCACCGGCGAAGTCACGCTCGCGACGCCCGCGCGGCACTGGCACCACAACGGCCAGCTGCGCGTGCTGTTCGAGTCGATCCAGTCGCCGAACCTCGCCGCGCGTCCGCTGCGCGGCTCCCTGTACTCCGTGGACGCGGCGGCGGGATCGGGCGTCACCGTCGACGAAGAAGGCGGCACGACGATCGCGAATTCAAAGACGCGTTTCATAGCACCGGCGTTGTCGCTGCTGGCGCTGCGGGGAGCCGCTCACCAGGAACATGAGATGGACAACGACGATCCGGGCGTGCCGGTTCACGTGGTCACCACCCAGGGCAATCCGGGCGCGAAGGCCGTCGGTGGCCTGTTCGGGTTCAGCAGCATCGGCGCGGTGATCGCGCAGATGTCACGGCCGCTCGCGATCGGACTCTCGGTGGTTGGCGCGACGCGGACGGTCTACCGCAACGTCGTCGCGAAAGGACGCGAGGTCACCTTCAGCGCCGACACGCCGATACAGGTACGGCTGGCCCCCGGCGCCCCGCAGAAACCGCGCCAGGGCCAGACCCAGAGCCAGGAGTAGATGGTGTTTCGCTACGCCGGGGTGGCGCTTGCCGCCGTCGCGGTCCTCCAGGCGCCGTCGTTTCACACGGAGGCGCGGCTGGTCGTGTTGCACGTCACCGTCAGGAACGGGCGCGGCGAGGTGGTGCCCCATCTCGATCGCACCGCCTTCTCGGTCTACGAGAACGGCCGACCCCAGCCGCTGAGCGTCTTCCGGAGCGACGACATTCCGGTCTCCGTGGGCGTGCTGATCGACAACAGCGGCAGTATGCGTTCGATCCGCGTCAGCGTGGAAGCGGCGGCGCTGACGTTCGCGAACGCCTCGAATCCGGAAGACGAACTGTTCGTGATGAATTTCGCGGACAAGCCCGAGCTGGACGTCCCGTTCACCAGCGACCGCGCCGTCCTGGCGCGCGGCGTCGCCCGCGTCGACGCGATCGGCGGGACGGCGATGCGCGACGCGATCCAGGCGGCCGAGCGCTACATGCGCGAACACGCCACCCGCGATCGCCGCGCGCTCGTGGTGATCACCGACGGCGTCGACAACGAAAGCGCGGCGTCGCTCGATGCCGTCACCGAGGCCGCGCAGCAGCGCGACATCGCCATCTACGCGATCGGGCTGTTTGGGCACCTGGAGAAATCGAAGACGTCACGTGCGGTGCTGGATCGTCTGACAGGGCGATCGGGTGGCATCGCTTACTACCCCGAGAGCGTCGAGCGCGTCGACGCCGTCGCGGAGGACGTCGCTCACCAGATCCGGAACCAGTACACGCTCGGCTACGCGCCGCTCAATCAGGCGCTCGACGGGTCGTACCGGGCGATTGCGGTGAAGGTCCGCGGCGGCGAGCGGTTGTACCCGCAGACGCGCGCCGGCTATCGCGCGAGCCCCTGATGCCCCCTACGCCGAGTGGCTGATCCTACGTCCGCTACCCTAGTGTGCTATGTATATAGGCCGATGAAGACGCGCGCGTCCGCACCCAAATCCGCGCAGACCGCGTTGGATCTCCTGGTCCTCACGGTACTGAATCGGCGAGGGCGCTTGCACGGATATGCGATTGCCTCCGCAATCCAGGAGCTGTCGGCTGAGGCCCTGAAAGTGGAGGAAGGGTCGCTCTATCCGGCACTGCACCGGATGGAGGAAGCCGGCTGGATCGCGGCGGAGTCGGTGGTCACGGAGAACAGGCGGCGCGCGCGTGTCTACCGGATGACTCGTTCCGGGAAGCAGCAGCTGGCGGCGGAGACCGAGCGCTGGAACGTCCTCGCCAACGGCGTCGCGCGCGTGCTGCGCCACGCTTAGATCGCGCATCGGCAAGGAGCCACATCCGTGTCCTGGTTCACTCGACTGAAGAACGCGTTGTATTCGGCGCCACTTGACGATGCCCTGGACGAGGAGATCCGCGATCATCTCGAACGCCGCGCGGAGGCGTTCCGTGCACAGGGGATGAGCGCTGAGGACGCCGAACGTCGTGCGCGGCAGGCGTTCGGCAATGCCGCGCGGATCCGGGAACAGAGCCGCGACATCCGATTGTCGGCGGCGCTCGACAGCACGCTCCAGGATCTCCGCTACGCCTGGCGAGGCATGTGGCGCAGCCCGGGTTTCACCCTTACGGCGCTGCTGTCGCTGGGTCTGGCGATCGGCGCGAACACCGCCATCTACGCCATCGTCGACGCTGCGATGCTCCGGCCGCTGCCGCTGCCAGAGACGGAGCGGTTATTCACCCTGGCCGCGCCCAGCCTCGACCTGACCGACAACCGCGGCGAGACCGATTCGTTCAGTTACCCGCTCTATCTCGATCTCCGCACCGCCGCCGGCAGCGCTGCGCGTCTGGCGCTCTTCAGCCGCATCAGTCGCGTCGAGGCGCAAATCGGGGATCGGACGGCCCCGGTGGAGCGACTCCTCCAGCAATACGTGTCGGGTGAGGCGTTCGAGACGCTTCGCGTCGCGCCGCACCTCGGCCGACTGTTCTCCAGCGACGAGGACGCCGGGCCCGGGATCGCCAGAGTCGCGGTAATCAGCTTCGACTATTGGCATCGGCGGTTCGACGGCGATCCCGGCGTACTGGATCGGGAGATCGGTTTCGGAAGCGGGGCATATCGAATCATCGGGATTGCGCCGGCAGGTTTCTCGGGCGTCGAGCCCGGGAAATTCGTGGATGTCTGGGTGCCCGTCATGACGTTCGATCCGGGCGTGTTCTCGAACCCCGCCTCGAGTCTGTTTCACATCGTTGGTCGGCTTGGCGAGGGCACCAGCCGCGACCAGCTTCAGGCGCGGCTGCAGCCGGCGTTCCACCGGGGCCAGGAGGAGATGATCGGCCGCGCCACCGGCATCCCGCCGGCAATCCTGAAGCAGTTCGGCGAGAGGGGAATTCGCGTGCGCGGCGGAGCGGTCGGGTTGTCAGAGTTCCGGCGCACCTTCGGCCGTCCGCTGTGGATCGTGCTTGGCGTGGCCGCGACGATCCTGCTCATCGCGTGCGCGAACGTCGCGAGCCTGCTGCTCGGACGCTCCGCCGCGCGCGCGACGGAGATGGCGGTTCGCACCTCCCTCGGGGCCGGGCGATCCCGGCTCGTGCGGCAATTGTTGACGGAAAGCACGCTGCTGTCGCTCATGGCCGGCTGTCTGGGCTGGTTGTCGGCGCGCGTCATGGCGCCCGTGCTCGTCGCCCTCCTCTGGAAGCGCACCGATCCGGTTCGATTCGACCTGGCGATGGACACGCGCGTGCTGGTCTTCTGCGCCGCAGTCTGCACGGTGTCGGCGCTCTTGTTCGGCCTGCTGCCGGCTTGGCAGTGCGCGTCGGCGTCTCCGATGGCGACGCTCCGCGCGGGGCGCCGCTCGGACAAACTCCGGATCACTCGTTACTTCGTCGCCATCCAGGTTGCGTTCGCGTTTTGCCTGGTCGTCGCGGGTGCTGCATTCCTGTTCACGCTCCTGACCCTCTTTCGCGTGGACACCGGTCTCTCCGAGGGTCGAGTCGCTGTTCTGACCATGCGGAGCGATCTGGGAATCACACAGGATGCGCTCCTCCGGACGCTGCAGCTGCAGCGCAGAGTGGCTGCGCTGCCCAACGTGCAGGGCGCGGCGGTGGCGTGGACGTCGATGTTCGAGGGGAGCAGGCGAATGGAGCGCGTCCAGGTGGCCGGGCAATCGCCTCTCGAACGGGAGGAAATCTTCTATCGAGTGTCGCCCGGCTTCTTTGCGACGCTCGAGATTCCTCTGCTGGGAGGACGCGACCTGGACGTTCGCGACACGGATGTGGCGCAGCCGATTGGCACGGTCGTGAATCGGGCCTTCGCGCAGATGTATTTCGGCGGCCAATCCGCACTCGGGAAGCAGTTCCGGCGGACCGACGGTACGCGTCACCAGATCGTCGGCATTGTCGCAAATGCGCACTACACGGACCTTCGCAGCGGGCCGGAGCCGGTGGCGTACTGGCCGATGAAGCCGCCGCGGCTGTTCACCATGTATGTCCGGTCGACGGTGGATCAGGCGAGCGTCGTAGGTATGGTGGAGCAGGAGACGAGGCGCAGCGAGCCGGGCATCCAGCTGACCGACGCGACGACGCTCGACGCGCTCATCGGCACCACGACCGTACGAGAAACCCTTCTTGCGACGATCGGAGGAGCGTTCGCCTCGCTCGGCCTCGTTCTCGCGGCGATTGGCCTGTTCGGCGTCCTGAACTACTCGGTTGTCCAGCGGACTCGCGAACTCGGGATCCGCGCCGCTCTCGGCGCTGGACGCGCCACCCTCGTGTCGCTCGTCATGAGGGATCTGTTGGGCATCGTCGCCGGAGGGCTCACCGCCGGTGTGATCGGATCGCTTGCAGTGATGCGTCTCATCCGGTCGCAGTTGTTCGGCCTCGGGGCCGCTGAGCCTGCGGTGATGGCCGTCGCGGCCGTAGTCTTCCTGTGCGCAACCACGATCGCGGCACTCGTTCCTGCCGCGCGAGCGGCCGCGATCGATCCCATCGTGGCAGTGCGGCGGGAATGAACGGTGCGCACGGCGAACGGAAAGTCGGATGGCAACTCTCGACGTGGTCGATCGTGCTTGGTCTTGCAAAGCGCTCACAGGCGCGAACCGAAACGTTCCGGTCTGACGACTCTGCAGGTCGATGGATCGCGTCGCCTCGAAATCCGCGCAAGCTCGTCGCCTCGCATGTCTGCTGCGCGGACCAGGACGTTCTGCGTGCCAAGAGGGCTGGCGCGTCGGTCCGCGGCTGCATGCCGTGTTAGACGGCCGTGCCCGGCCGCCTGCGCCAGGTCGGCGGAGCGTCGGATCGGTAGCCTTCGAACAATGGCCCGCCGGCTTCCCTCAGAAGATCTTCCGCCAAGCGAATGACCGCTTTCGGATCGCCTCTAAACAGTTCCGTGAAGGCATCGCAATATGCCGTGCACAATGCCGCGTCCGCCCGCCGAAGAACCCCAGGAATCGCCTTGCCCTTCGCCGACCACAGCCCTCGACGACGCAAATGGTAGTCCGCGAGTTGCTCGTACAGCCGCGTCCCAGCGCCGACTAGCTCGTCGTGGGATCTCGGCGCTCGCAAGTCGTCAAGGAGATCGGACACAAAATAGCGCATCCGCTGTTCGCTGCCGGCGTCGAGCGCGGGCGGCCCCGCCTCGATGACTGCGGCGGCTCGTTGCTTCAATTCCCGTGAGATCGTGCTCGGCCCAGGAATCTCGATCCCCTCAACAACACATTTGAGGTAAGGCAGGCACGCCGCTCGGCCGGTCGATTTCCAAGAAAAAGTACTCCAGCGTTGCGGGATCATGGACGAACGCTTCGACACGATAGCCGCCGAACCCGAAGGACTCCCGGTAAGCGCACGGAAGTTGCGCGTACACCACGACGAGATCCAGATCGGAGAACGCCGTACCTTCGCCCCGGACAATCGAGCCAGCAGCGAAGACCGCGTCGGCGTGTTGGTACCGATCGGACCGAATCGCGTTCGCCACATCGATGATGCGTTCGTTCATCGTTGTGCAGTGCCTGGTTCCGCAGGTTTAGTCCGCAACAAGAATGCCCTTCCCGAGAGACCTGGGATCGTTAAGTTGCTGCAGCAGCACTGCCGCGACATCGGCACGCGAAACGCGCGGGAAACCAGATAGGCTCAGTCGCTCGCCCACCCGTGCTGATCCTGTGCGCGGGCCGTTGGTGAGACCGGCGGGATACACGATCGTCCAGTCGAGCCCGGAGTTCTTGATGACCTCTTCGCCCGCGGTTTTGTCGGCGTAGACATCTCGCAGCAACGTCTTCACGAAGAGACGCGGAATGAATGGCGCATCCTGCCACGTCTGTCCCACGCCGAACGCCGAGGTGAAGACCAAGCGGCGCACCCCATGTTCGCGCATCGCGGCGACGATCAGCGAGGCGGCTTGGGCGATGAGTCCTGCCGATTTAAAGGATTGGCCAACGCCAAGAGCGGAAATGACGGCGTCTTGACTCCCGAATGCGCCTCGGACTATTGCAGGGTCGATGCGAATGTCTCCGGTGACCACCCGCACCGATCGATCAGGCTGGAGCACCTTTGCCGAAGTGCGCACCAACGCTGTGACCGCGAGACCCATCCCAACCGCCTGCTCCACGACCTGGCGACCCGTGCCGCCGGCTGCGCCAAGAACGAGGACCCGCTGCGCTGGCATAGATTAAGTCCCTGTTGAACTGCCGCCTAACGTTCGCGATGAGGCGCGGCACGCCAACGGCAGGTCCGCGCCGTCGGCTCGCTCGCGCGGTTGGCCGGCTCACCGCTAACTCGAGCCGATAGGGCGAAGAGACCGCTGACGCCTGCGCTCGGCGTGTCTATGGCACGTTGCCCGATGCCTCCTGGCGCCGGCGCCAACCACACTTCCACAGCCAGGCACAGCGACCGCTGCGGATCCCATAGTTGTAGAACGCCATGCCGCTCCATTCCGATCGGCAATGCCACAAGTATAGACACTTGGCCGAGCGGAGACTGACGTACGAGAACTATCGCGGCCGCGGCGATTGGCCGCAGTCGGAGGCGCGCGATCTTTTACGTCGGTTGGGTCCGGCTAACGTCTGGTTCACGCGCGGCGAACCGAAGATGAGCCGTCGCGTGCAACCGGTTGTTAGCCTGCGGCCGGGCGGCCGCCGAAGCCGATGATGTAGCCATCCGGGTCCTCGACATAGAAGCCCTTCGTGCCCCACTCGGTCGCCGTAATCGGTTTGATGATCGTCACGCCGTTGGCGACGCACTGCTCGTAGAGCGCCTCGACGCCGTCAACGCCCGCCGAGGCGTCGAGATGATCGTTGTCGCGCTTGTGCTGGCGGTCCGCGTGATTCTTGGGCGCTTCCTTCAAGTGAAGCTCCAGTCCGTCCAGAACGCCGATCGCGTAGAACCCTTCCCATGGCTCGCCGAACGTGAAGCCGATCTTCAGGTAGTACGCGATCGAGCGCTCAAGGTCGTCGACCAGGAACTGTGGAGCGAAAGATGTCACACGCGGCTTCATCGTGCTCGTAGTCGTTGAGCCTCTTTCTTCAGCCGGCTAATCGCAAATGAGCCAGCACCTCAGCAACATGATCGCAGGGCCGTCAGGCGCGTCGGCTCCCTTAGGCGTCGCCGCTCGTCACTCGCCTACGATCGACGACGGCGCGTCGTTGTCTCGAACGTCGGCATCGTCGCCAAGTCGCAACCGACCTGCATCTGCCTCAGCGAGCAACGAACGCGCGCGTTCGGCGTCCGCATCCGCCACAAGGATTTCCACTGCGCCCAAGCCATCGATCGTAAGGCCATGAGTCTGGCGCAACGATTCACCCCGAACCACCGTTGTAATTCCCGCTGACTTCAGAAAGCCACGGACCTGATCGCCCTGCAACTCGCCGCTCGCTACAAACACGCACCGAGGCTGCTGATCCATTTCCAGCTCCACAACACCGAGGATACGGGTCCGCACATCATCTTCGTTGCTCGACACCCGACCAGACGCCTAACGACTGCAACTGAGCCGCGGCGCGTCGAGTTCTTGGCGTGTCGCGCCGTCGGCTCCAGTTGCGGGTTCGGCCGCTCGTTGCTCGCACCGTGAAGGCATTATCGCCCGAAGTGACGAACGACAACTTGCTCACCAATCTCGATCGTCAGCAGGTCTTCAGCACCTTCCAGCGGACCCGAGTAGATCTTCCGCGTCTGGTCAATCACGCTCTGGGTCGCAGGGGCGTGTGAGTAGACAGCAAGGCGTGGCTTAACCCTCGCGAAGACCTGGCCAGCTTGGTCCGGAGTGGTGTGGTGGGCGATGACGGCCTCCGTGACTGTCAAGTTCCGTGAGCGAGCCCTCACCGCTACAGCATCGTATGCCTCATGAATGAGGACATCCACGCCCTCAGCGTGACGGATCAGGTTCTCGGAGAACCGCGTATCGCCAGACAGGGCAACCGAGCGGCCACGATAGTCAACGCGATACCCAAACGCCGGCACGACAGGGCCATGGTCCACGAGAAACGCAGTCACTTTCACGCCGTCTTCGTCGAACACCATACCTTCCTTGATGTCGTGACTTTCGACACGAATGCCTTCGGCAGAGAATTTCTCGTCTCGATCGCGGCGAATGTGAATGTCGAAGGCAAAGGCTTTCTCAAGAGCGCTCATCATGTCGCGGGTGCCATCCGGACCCCAGACTTGGAGCGGAACTGTTCTTCCTGGCGCACCTGCGCCAGGTCCCACCCAGGCCGTCAAGAGCAGATCCGGAAGCTGAACGATGTGGTCCGAATGCAGGTGAGTAAGGAACACTCGGCTGACCGAACTGCTGGGTATCCCGGCTTGAGTGAGTCGAATTGTCGCACCCCGCCCGCAGTCGAAGAGCAAGCGCTTGCCGCCGGCCTCCACCAACGTGCTCGCTCCGAACTGTTCCAGGTTGACCGGTGGGCCGACGCCAGTTCCGAGTAGCACGACCTTGAGCGTCGCGTCATTGGACGCGCGAGCCACTTCGGCGCCCTGCCCGGGCGCGGCTCGTGGGGTCGCCTGCAACGCGGTCGGCTGGACGAGACGCAGTGCAAGGAGGCACCCGGTGACCGCCCCGGTGATGGCCAAGCTCCTGTTCATGAATTGGCTCCTCCTGGTTCACGAAGTACCGTGTCGGCCGAACTAGTATTGAGTAGACGGCTTCGGGCTCGCTCGCAATGATCACCGCAACACAATGGCGGCCACCTTGTCATACTGCGACATATCGCTGAGGATCACTTTGTCTCCCGGGCGTAGACCGCTCTTGATCTCGATCAGATTCACCGAGGCGGCGCCGAACTGCACCGGGACTTTCTTCGCCGTATGGCCGTCTGGCTCCAGCTTGAAGAGCATGAGCCGACTGTTGGATTGACCAGACACCGGCCGGCCGACGTGTACGACGTTTGTCAGCGCTCCTACCGCGATAGTGGCGTCCACCGGTTCTTGCAGATTGACACCAGGCGGCAGCGCGCCATCTATCGCGACGTCGACCGTAATTGTGCCGTTCGCCACTTCCGGATGCACCGCCGCGACTTTGCCGGCAACGATCTCCTTGCGATTGTTGAACGCGATGGCCGCCGGCATCCCCGGCCGTACGTCCTGCATCTGCTTCTCAGCGACTTTGAGTGCCGCCGTCTGTGCAGATGTCACTGCACCCGCCGCGCGCACCTCCAGCTTCATGTCACCTTGCTTCACCGTGTCCATCCACACGGTGTCGACGGACACCACCGGCGGGCTTTGCGCGTGCGCAACGGTCACCGCACCCCCTGCGATCCCCACCAGCAGCAGGGTCCCCAGCGACCAGGCGACTCCCCATCCGGCAGGCCTGTACGCCGCCACTGGATCGGCCAGGCGCTGGATCCGGCGCAAGAGCGAACCATCGTTGGCAGAGAGCGCCGCCTTGAAATGTGCCGGCCGCATCGATTCCAACGCCGCCAGCGCGCGAGCGTAGACCAGCACATCCCCGCTCGCCTCGACGGCGAGATCGTCGCAGCAATGTTCGCGCTCGGTTCGGATCTGGTTCGAGATCCACCACACCGCGGGATGGTAGAAGAGCAGGCTCTCGGCGATCCCTTGCAGCACGTTCACCAGGTAGTCGTGCCGCCGGACATGCGCCAGTTCGTGCGCCAACAGCGCCTCGACCTGCTGGGGTGCGAGCCCACTGAGCGCGCCGACCGGGGCGAGAATCACCGGGCGAAGCCAGCCGATGACCGCGGGAGAGTCCACGCGATCCGTCGGCAGCAGCCGCACGCGTCGCGACACCTGCATGCGTTCGATCAGCCGGTCAAGAATGCGCTGCCATTCGGCGAGCACCGGCGCATGCGGCGAACGCCGCAGGGCCGCGACCGAGATGAATCCCATCAGCAGCCGGAGCGAACACCCGGCGGCGCCGACGAACCACGCCATGACGATCGCCGGCATCGCCTGACGCCAGGGATCGGTGATCGGCGAGAAGGCCACTCCCAAGACGGGCTGCGGTGCGCCTGGGCCGGCAAGGTCCCCGATGGGCGCCGCGTGCCCGAGGGTGCCGAGCCACCAGTAGGTGACCGCAGGCGCCGCGGTCATCGCCAACAGCGCCGCGCAGGCAATGGCATAGCGGCCGCGCGCCGACATCCGGCCACCGGCCAACGCCCGGGCGAGCGCGTAAAGCGCTGCCACCAGCATGCCCTGCCAGAGAAAATGCAGGAGCGTCCAGCCCAGACGTTCCGTCGACGGATGGTTCAGGAGCGTGATCATTGTTTCGCCCTCCTCTTAACTAGCTCGTCCAACAGGCTGCGTATCTCGTCTAGGTCCTTGCTTGACGCCGGCTGCGCGGCAAGCGCTCCCAGCACCAGGCTCTTCGCCGATCCATCGAATGCCCGCTTCATCAGGTCGCCCGCGATCTGCCGCTGCGTCTGCTCCTTGGGTGCGCGTGCCTCGTACAGATGCGAGCGGTAGCGCTCGTTGCGCACGACCAGCCCCTTTTCGAACATGAGCTGCATCAACTTCAGGGTGGCGGTATATCCGTTGTCCTTTCCCAGCGCTTCATGCACCTCGCGCACGGTGCTGGCGCCCTGGCGCCACAGCACCGCGAGAATGGCGATTTCGGCGTCGGTTGGAAGCGGCGGCGGATCAGGTTCTTTGGAGAGCGACCGTGGAGGCATGTCGCGAGTGTTATACGAACTATTTCGTATGTCAACGAAATAATTCGTATGTTTGGGGAGTGGGGCTCGTAAGGGTGGGCTCTCTCGACCACTCCCCGATCATCCGACTCAGGGATCTGGAGCAGGCCAACTGAGTTCGGCGGGTAGAAGTAGTCGCCTCTGGCCTTCCAGCGTTCGAAGTGTTTGAGGTCGTAATGAGGATCGACACGGTAGTGATCTTGCGCGACGTGCGCTGCCGTCAGCGCAATCAATGGCGCAACGAACACGGCCGTTCCCCCAAACCGCGCCAACCGCGCCGCGCGACGTTGCCGCGTGTTCTATATGGCATGAACCTTGATGCATGTGACGACACTGAATCTGCAGACGCCGTACTTCAAGGAAGTCTGGGGGCAACAGTGTCGAGACCCGCGAAAATGTCGACTTGGGTTGCAATTTTGGTTTCGGTCTCGATCACGGCCGGCGTTTCCGCACACGCCCAGGAAGCGAACGATCCGCCAGACACGCCAGAGGAAATGGCCAGCCAGCGCGAGTCTCTGAATCTGCTGCGCCAGTCCCGCTACGTCGAGCTCGACGGGAAGATGAACGGTATTCAGCGCTCGTACGAGTTTGGACAAATCACTGACGTGCGCTTGCTACACGAGTTCCGTGCGTTCTACGACACCGATCCCGCGCTGGCAGGTCGATACGACGCCTGGGCCGACAAAATGCCCCGCTCATACTCGGCGCTCGTGGCGCGAGGCATCTATCTGCGTTACCTGGGAAAGCAGGCGCGAGGCAGCGCATATATCGAGGACACGCCGCGTCAACAGATCGAGATCATGTCCACGTACCTCGCGAGGGCCATGCGGGATTACAACGCTTCACTCACCCTGACGAAAAAGCCGCTGCTCACCTATCACTCAATAATCGCCGTCACGATGCTGGACGCGTTGATAGGTGGTGACGATCTCGCAACACGGATGCTCAACGAATCCATCGGCGTCGATCCGCGAAATTTCGTCGTTCGCTACAAGTACTTCGCTTCACTGCAGACGCGCTGGGGCGGCAGCCTGGCGCAGATGCTGGACTTCGAAAAGCACGCGCGCGCAGCGGGACTCTCCGACGCTCAGCTCAGATACTTTGCGAACATGCTCGTGGCGGAGCGACGCTGGGTACAGACGGGCGGACGCTGCTGCAAATAGAGAATCGCGGGCGTTCCAACCGCTCACCGGTCAGCCGGCGGCGCGGCTGACGACGGATTCCACCCGACCGGCGCCGACACGATCGCCGACATTGAGCGTCGCCGAGGAGTCGCCACGCGCCTGCCGCGCGCCTATGGAGAACCCCAAAGGGAGGCTCAGTCAGTCCGACGAACCAGCGAAACAGCAGGTTGTAATTGAGCTGCTCCATCCTGCGGCACAACGTTCTGTTCGCATCTCGCGATGCGCGGCGCGCCGGCGCGGGCGCTTCAGGAGCTCGCCGGTCACCAGGATCTCGGGACGACGCAGCGCTACATGCACCTGAGTCCGGCGGCACTGGACGCAGCGATCCGGTTGCTGGACGGCGCCGAAAGTCGTGGAGGAATCGTGGAGGGCGCAGGGCACGAGGGGCTAAACGCCGGCCCCTTGGACAAGGAGCGCCTGCGGCCGCAAGCGAGGGCCGGAGGGAAGGCGCCGCGGTGCGGCGGCCCCGAGCGCGCAGCGAGCGTGGGCAGCGAAGCGGGGCCCGCGCGCGCGCAGGCAAGAATGGTGGAGGCGCCGGGAGTTGCAATCTCGTAGCAGCAGTTTGGGAAATCTTCGAGAGACGCGCGTTTCTGGCGCAAACTGCTGATACGAGGAACTTTCGACGCCGTCACCGAGTCCTCGCGATTCTCCTCGCGTACCCGGAAATCGACCCGGTTTTTGGAGCCATTGTGGAGGCGCAGGGAACGGCGGAAACCCGCTCCCGGCGCCACTTGGGTATCTTCCAGCGTCCCGGCGCCTCCAAGAGCGGCGCCCGTTCCGCGCTTCCGTTGAAGGTCAAGATGACGCTTCGGGCGTCGGCCGTCCGGTTGGCGGTGTCGATCGTGGACTGCTATTCTGGCCACAGTCGCTGTGAGCGCGGCGAAGATATGTGGATCTCACGAACAGTGGCCACTCTGGCCGTCCTCGGCTCTTCCGCCGTCGCGCCAGTGGCGTCGTCGGCAACTGTTCAGCCGCTCGTTATATCGGTGGACACTCCGGCCCGCATCGGATTACCTATCTGGGTCCGCGCAAATCTGCATGGTGATCTGACAGCGCGCTATCCGTTTCAGGACGATCCTCGATACTTTGGATCGAATCAGCTCGAGCTCAAGCGTGACGGTCAGGCGCTGGCTCCGCAGCGTGGACATTCGTCAGGTGGGCTCGTGGGTCGCGTCGAGGGCAGCATCGCGCCCCCGACCTCTCCGCAGAACCGGTTGCCTCTGAACCTCGGTTTTGTTATCGATAAGCCCGGCCGTTACTCAGTTCGCTGGACGGTAATCGGCAGCAGCCTTGCGCCAGGAGTCCTCACGCAATCGGAGTGGTTGGATTTCGAAGTGGGCGCGTCCGCGCCGGCCGCCCGTGAGACTTGGCTCACGCAACTCCTGCGAACACCGCCGACTGAGACGGGCGCGTTCGTCGGGGACTACCTCCCGGCGCTGCTCGCGGCTGCACCCGACCCGCGTGTCGCCCAAGCCGTCATCGACGCTACCTATTTGTCCGATCCACTGATGTCCTCGTGCGCTCTCGCGGGATTGCGCGTGTTCCCGGCCGAACGCATTGTACCTGTTACATTGCGAACGCTCCAGGAACGTGGACCGAACAAGCAACTCGCGTACTTCGCGTCGTGGAATGCGTCGTGGTTCCAGGACCATCGCGAGGAGATCGTCAGCATGGCCGTTTCCGCACTGACTTCCGATGACGATGCCGTTCTGGTCGGTGGCCTCCAATTTCTCAATTTCGCGCCCCACTTCGACTGGCCGGACGACACGCCGTTACGAAAAGCCACGCGTTCACTGAAGACCGCGGCGCCGCGGCTGATGACACGAAGCGATGACGTTGCGCATCAACTTGCCACCACGCTCGGTGGCACTATGGATCCGGAGGTTCGGCCGCTGCTGAACGAGATTGCTGCGAAGCATGCGTCGGCGCGCGAGCAGGCTCAGATTGCGATCCGGTGGGTCAGCGGGCCTCTGCCCCAAACACATGAAAGGGCGCCGGCCCCGCTCTCAGAGGCTGTCACCAAACTCGAGGCTGCCGCTTCTGCCGATCGCAAGCTGGCGGCCGACACGCTGATGCGTGTGGCGCAACGAGGTCAGCAGGATCAGGGGAGTGTCGCTGCGTACCTCGTCAACGACGTGATCCGCCAACGACGCAACGTGAACGCCGACACGTGGCGCGACGCCGCGTTGATTCTAAGCCGTCTGCAATCTCCGCTGGCGAGTGGCTTGACGGTGTACCTCGAGCGCGACGGCGCGGCTGCTGCGCTCATGGAATCGGGTAATGTGGTCACAGAGGCCGTCGTCGACGTTCTCAAGGTCGGTGGCCCGGCGCGCCGGCGCCTGGCCGCCCAAGTGCTCGGCGCACTCGGTAACACGGTCGCTCGGGACGCCTTAGGCGCCGCTCTGAAGACAGAACCCGACGTCAACGTGAAGCGCGCGATCGAGGAGGCTCTCGTTCATTTTGGGCAGCGTGGTCCTGCGGCCGAGATTCGATGATTCCCTACCCGTGAGAAAAGGCTGCCCACGGCCAGGCTCTTGAGCAGCCGGCAGCCGTGCGTCTCCGACCACGTCAGCAAGACGCTTCTCGAGAACGTTCTTCTGTTTCTTGATCGTCGAATCCGGGAGCCCGCTGGCGACGCAACCTTCGAGGAATCTCTCAGGCGCCTCCTTGACTGTCGGCACGTCCTTTCAACTGGTGCATCCGAGCTTTCGTATATACTAAATAGGTGTTCGAGTGGGACCCGCGGAAGGCCGAAGCCAACGCGGCGAAACACGGAGTCTCATTCGATGAGGCAGTGAGGGTATTTCTCGACGGAAACGCGCTCGACGGCCCAGACGTGCAGCACTCGCAGGACGAACAGCGATTCCTGCGACTGGGCCGGTCCGCGGACCGGCGCGTCCTCGTGGTGTCTTACACGCTCAGGAGAACTGGCGATGCCGAAACGATCCGGATCATCAGCGCGCGGCGGGCAAGCCGCCGCGAACGCGCGGCGTACGGCGCGAAAGATTGACTACTCGGATATTCCCGAGGCGTCCGCCGAACAGCTGAAGGGGATGCGCCGAGTAGGACGGCCCCCGATCGGTGACGAACCGCGGCGACTGATCGCGATTCGCGTTGATCCGAGCGTTCTCGAGTCGTTCCGAAAGGAAGCGCGTCGTCGACGCGTTGGCTACCAGACGTTGATCAACGAGGTGCTCGCCGAGCACATTCGAAAGGACGTTGCGTAGAGACGCTTGGCCTAGCCGGCAGGTTGAAGCTACCCCGGGACGTGGTTGGATACCGAGCCTCCGATCTCGAACACGGAGGAAGTGACCGGTACCGTGAGGTGGCGCGCTACGCCGTGGAGTTGCGCTGGCACGCACCACGGATGTGGGGTGAAAGGAAGCTCCCCCGCGCCGGTCGCTTCTATGCGTGGGCGTTGTTCGTATCGCCAACGCGAAGAATCTGGACGTACACGGAAGCGACGGGTGCCTTAGGCCAGCCGAAGGATTGGCCGTAGTTGGCCTCGGTCGTCCGGCTCTATTCCGATTCGATCTTTGACCGCCTTCCAGTCAGGCGAACGCAGCATACCCTGGTCGAACCAAGCGCCAAACGTGTGACTCGCCCCAAGAGGACCAGCGATGTCTGGATAGTGGCATTCCATCAGACAGAGCGGCCAGAGTGTTGCTGCGTAAGTGTGCCCGAATGAGTCCCCGCTGACGATGCCGCAGATACGTCCCTCCCAAAAGACGGCCCCTCCACTGAACCCGCCGTCCACTGACTGATCAATCGAGAAGCACGGAAATGAGTACATCCCCGCATCACGCATCCGTTCGAAAACCTCAACGACTCTGCCGCTCTGCAGGACGTACTGCGCACGAAAATTTGTGCGGTCAGCGATCGAGGAAACGGCACTGTTCGGAAATCCCAGCATTACGACTTGAGCTCCGGCAGGTGGCGGAAGTAGAGACCAGTCGAAATGCGTAAGGGGAGAGCCATTTGCCTTGCGGTGGTCGGCCCTTCGTCTGGGACGGCGCACATTACGGCGAGATCCGTAAACGCTGACTGCCACACGCGATTCACCAGCCAACTGGCGGCTCTGAGGGGCTCCGGCTTTTTCAGACCAGATCCAGAGTGACTCTGCGGCACAATCGGGCCTAAGGGCCCAGGAGGCGTGCCGTGAAGAAGCGCTTTTCGGTTGAGCAGATTACCGCGGTGTTGCAGCAGGCCGCGCAGGGCGTGCCCGTTGGGGATCTCTGTCGCAAGGTCGGGATCTCCGAGCAGAGTTTCTACCGCTGGAAGAAGGTCTACGGCAGCCTGCAGCCGAGTGAAGCCCGCGAGCTGAAGCAGCTGCGCGACGAGGTCACCAAGTTGAAGCGGTTGGTCGCCGACCTGTCGCTCGACAAGGTCATGCTCCAGGACGTGATCCAAAAAAAGTTCTGAAACCCGTCAAGCAACGCGAGGTCGCGAGGTACTTGATGGGACACTACACGGTCAGCGCGCGCCGCGCGTGCGCGGTCATCCGCGCCACGCGGTCCACCGCGTACTACAAGAGTTGCAAAGACCCGTTGACGGCGTTGCGGGCGCGCATGCGCGAGCTCGCGCACACGCGCGTCCGGTTCGGGTATCGACGGCTCCGGGTGCTGCTGCAACGAGAAGGCTGGGAGGTCGGCAAAGCGCGCTTTTATCGGGTGTATACCGAGGAGGGCTTGGCCCTTCGGCGGAAGCGACCGTGGCGCCACGCGACCGCGGTCCATCGTGAGCAGCGACGTCCGGCGACGGCGAGGAACGACATCTGGAGCATGGACTTCGTCGCCGACGAACTCACCGCCGGCCGGCGGTTCCGGACGTTAACGGTGCTGGATCTGTACACGCGGCAGTGCCTCGACATCGCGGTGGGGCGCGGGCTCACCGGCCAGGACGTGGTGGCGACGCTCGAGCGGCTTCGCTTCGACCGCGGATTGCCGCAACGGATCTATTGTGACAACGGCAGCGAGTTTGTCGGGGCGGCCATGGATCTCTGGGCGTACACGAATAAGGTCATCCTCGACTTCAGTCGTCGTGGCAAGCCGACGGACAACGCGGCCATCGAATCCTTCAACGGCCGCTTCCGCGATGAATGTTTGAACGTCCACTGGTTTGAAGGATTGGAGGATGCCAGCACCAAGATCGAGGCGTGGCGACAAGACTACAATGCGAATCATCCTCACCGAGCGCTCAAGGGTCTCAGCCCCAATGAATACGCCCGGTTGACGATGGAACC
>DASXPH010000029.1:0-29802 GCA_036493735.1 Gemmatimonadaceae bacterium | reverse complement strand
TCGCGCGCTAACGCGCGCGACTATCGCACGGCTAGAATTCGCCCATGTCACCGTGGGTGGTCGCCGTACTCGCCGGCTTCCTGTTCGCGCTCCTTCAGTACGCGGGGCGCGACCTCCGGCTTGGCGCGCTCGCAATCGTTCCCGCCCTCCTTCGCCTCGCCGCGGTAGCACTCCTCGCCGCTCTCCTTCTCGATGCGCCGGCCGGACGCAGAAAGCCGCTGGCGACATGGGTCGCTCTCGATGCATCGGCCAGCTGGCGACGGGGCGGCGATCTCGCCGCCTGGCATCAGGCGTGGCGAGACGTGCGGGCAGCGCAGCCCGAATCGCTGTTCCTCTTCGGCGACTCGCTGCGCGCGTTCTCCACCCGAGACAGCCTAACGACGCCGCGCGATCTTGCGTCGCTCGTTCGTCCCGCGGTCGAGCGGGCGCTCGGCCGCGGTCATCCACTCGTCGTCATCACCGATGGCGAGCTCACGGACCCCGAAGCGCTGAACGACCTGCCGGCCGGCTCGAGAGTCGTTCTCGTTCCGCACGCGCAGGGCCCCGATCTCGCCGTATCGGCGCTCGAGCTGCCGCGAGCGGTAGTCAGCGGCGACACGGTCGAGCTGGACGTCCGGCTCGTCGCTGGTGGTCGCGGCTCCTATCCTGGAACGCTCACGATCATGGCCGGCGACACTCCCATCACGAGTGTCGCCGTGGACTCTCTCGCGCCGTTCGCAGAGCGCAATCTGCAATTGCATGCGCGGATAGACGGACGGGAGGGGCCGACCGTCGTGCACGCGATCGTCCGGAGCCGTGGCGACGTGGAGCCGCACAACGACAGCCTGGCGATCGCGATCGACCTTTCGCGTGCCGCGAGTGCCGTGTTCGTCTCCACCTCGCCGGACGAAGATGCTCGTTATGCACTGAGCGTGCTGCGCGGCGCGCTCGCCGTGCCGACGCGAGGCTACTTCCGTGTTTCACCCGGCAACTGGCGTGTCGACGGCACACTCGCGCCGGTGTCCGAAGCGGATGTGCGCAACGCCTTCCGGGATGCTCCAGTCGCGATCTTGCACGGCGACACGGCGGTGTTCGGTCCGCCGCGCGTCGCGACGTCGGGTCCGCTCGCGCTCGTTGTGCCGGCGACCGGCGCGGATGGGGAGTGGTACGCGGCGGCCGCGCCCCCCTCACCGCTCGCCGGCGCGCTCAGCGGACTGCCTTGGGATAGCTTGCCGCCGGTAAACGTTGGCTCGTCGCCTCCCGCCGGTCAGTGGAGGGCCCTGGAGGTTCGCCGCGGGCGCGAGGACGATCGTCGCGTGATCATCGCTGGCAGCGATACGCCGAGGCGAGTCGTGATCGTCAACGCGTCCGGTCTATGGCACTGGCGATTTCGCGGGGGCGCCTCGGCCGATGCCTTCGCGGCACTTTGGGGTAGTCTCTTCGACTGGCTGGCGGCCGAGCGTGCGGATCGACGGGCTGTTGTCCCGACCGGCGCGGCGTTCCGAGCGGGCGAGCCGATTCGCTGGCATCGCGGCAACGCGACGGATTCGTCGGTACACGTCGTGCTGCGCCGGCTGAGTCCGCGCGATTCGACGCGAGTCGATTCGATGACGGTTCGATTCCGCGGGGATGCTACCGTTGCCGAGTCGCCGACGTTGCCTCCTGGGCTATACTCCGCGACGGTAAGAGGTGGCACCATGATGCTCGCGGTGAACAATGCGAGCGAATGGCTGCCCCGATCGCCGCGCGTGAAAGAAGGTGTCGTCGGCGGTGGAGTGCCGGTCGATGCCGCACCACGCCTTCGCAGCAGCGGATGGGCGTATGCATTGCTCCTCCTCCTCCTCTGCGCGGAATGGGTCGTGCGACGCCGCGTAGGAATGCGATGAAGGACTGGTTGTTGGTGACTGGTGGCTGGTTGCTGGTGAGAGAGGAAAGGCGGCGCGGAGCGCCGCCCATCCGAATTCACGCTCTGCCCTCTGCCCTCTGCCTTCTACCCAGTCACTAACCACCAGCCACCAACCACCAGCCACCAGCCACCAACCACCAGCTTGCGTTTACTAAAAAGGAAGGACGAGCTCCCCAAGCGCTCACTCTGGCAGCGCATCAAGGAGATCGCGCTCATGGATGTCGGCGTCGCCGTACGCGGCGTCGAAACAGGATCGCTCGAACGGCTCGAGGAGCTCCTCCTGGAGGCGGATTTTGGCGTGCCCGTCACAATGCGACTCGTCGAGGAAGTCGAGCGGCTCGCCAAACGGGGCGACGTGAAGACCCGGGAGCAATTCCACGATGCGCTACGGGGAGGCGTCGAAGAAGCTCTGCTGGCGGGACGGAGCGATCCCGGCCTAACGATTTCCGCGCCGCCAACGGTCATTCTCATCGTTGGCGTCAATGGGGCGGGTAAGACGACCCTCATCGGCAAGCTCAGTGAACGCTTTCGCCTGGAGCGGAAGAAGGTGCTCGTCGCCGCCGGCGACACCTTCCGTGCCGGCGCCATCGATCAGTTGCGACTCTGGGCCGAGCGCACCGGTGCCGAATTCATTGGCGCGCGTGCTGGGAGCGACCCGGCGGCTGTCGCCTTTGACGCGATCGACGCCGCCATCGCGCGTCAGGCCGACGTCGTGATCGTGGATACCGCCGGTCGCCTGCACACGAGCGAGAATCTGATGGACGAGCTGAAGAAAGTCGCGCGCGTCATCGCGAAGCGGCTCCCCGGCGCGCCTCACGAGACGTTGCTCGTGCTCGATGGCACCATTGGCCAGAATGCCGTCCAGCAGGCGAAGACCTTCGCCTCGGCCGTGCCTGTGACTGGTCTGGTCGTCACGAAGCTCGACGGCACCGCGCGCGGAGGGATCGTCGTCGCGGTGCACGAGGCGATCGATGTGCCGGTCAAGTTTCTCTCCGTTGGAGAAAGCGCCGAAGATCTGCTTCCCTTCGACGCGGCGGCATTCTCCGAGGACCTGCTCAGCGAAGAGTGAACGCACCCCGAATGGCGCAGCCATCCCGGTCGGGCCAGCGCCTTTTCCTGGATACGAACATCTCGTATCTGAAGGGCGTCGGGCCAGCGCGCGCCGAAGCGTTTCGGCGGCTGGGCGTCATCACCGCCGGTGACCTCCTGTATCACATCCCGCATCGCTACGAAGACGCCAGCACGGTCTCGCCGATCGCGTCGCTCGAGACGGGAATGCAGGGCACGGTCATTGGCCGCGTCATCTCCAAAGGGATAATTCCGACTCGTCGCGGGCTGAGGATTTTTCAGGCTGTGCTGCGCGACGACAGTGGAATGATGGAGGTCTCCTGGCCCGGCCAGCCCTTTCTCGACCGCACGATATCGAAGGGCGATACGCTGCTGGTGACCGGGAGCGTGCGCTTTTTTCACGGCCGGCAGCTGCAGCCGCGCGAGTTCATCAATCTGGGTGATGACGAGAGTGGGACCGGCGAAGGTCGCGTGCTGTCGGTCTACCCGGCGACTGAAGGACTCTCCTTCAAGGTCATTCGCTCGATCATCGATGCACATCTCGACGCCCTGCTGCCGCTCGTCACCGAGTATCTGCCTGACGAGGTGATGTCCGCCGCCGCTGTGCCGAGCATACGAGACGCGCTGCGCATGGTGCATCGACCGACCTCGCTGGTGGAGGCGATGCGCGGACGCGAGCGTCTGGCGTTCGAGGAGCTCTTCTTCGTCCACCTGCTGCATCTGCGGGCGAAGACGTTGGCACGCGAGGAGCGACGCGGGATTCGCTTCGAGAACAGGCGTCAGCTCACGACGCGTCTCAAGGAAACGCTGCCCTTCCAGCTCACGGGCGCCCAGACACGCGCGACTCGCGAGATCTTTGCCGACATGTGCAGCGAGCACCGCATGCAGCGGCTGCTGCAGGGCGACGTTGGGAGCGGCAAGACGATCGTCGCGCTGTTCGCGGCGCTGCTGGCGTTAGAGAATTCGTATCAGGCGGCAATTATGGTACCGACGGAGCTTCTCGCCGAGCAGCACTCGCGGACCATGACGACGTTGCTCGAGCCGGTCGGCGTCACGCCGATTCTGCTCACCGGGAGCCTTGCCGCGCGTGACCGGAAAGCCGTCGCGCAGCGCCTCGCGACCGACGAGCCCGTGCTCGTCGTCGGCACACACGCCCTTGTGCAGGAAGCGACGATGTTCGCGAAGCTCGGCTTCGTCGCCGTGGACGAGCAACATCGCTTCGGCGTCGAGCAGCGCAAGGCGCTTGCGGCGAAAGGTGAAGCGCCGGATGTGCTCCTGATGACCGCGACGCCGATTCCGCGATCGCTGGCGCTCACGCTCTACGGCGATCTCGATCTCAGCATCCTTGACGAGCGCCCGCCCGGGCGGCAGCCGATACTCAGCGCCATGCGCCCGGAGTCGGCCCGCGCGCGGGTGCTGGGCTTCGTCGATCGACAGCTCGAGCAGGGACGCCAGGCCTATCTGGTTTATCCCGTGATCGAGGAATCGGAAAAGACCGACCTCAAGGCCGCCACGACGATGTACGAGGCGCTCGTCGCCGGTCCATTTGCGCACCGGCGCGTCGCGCTCCTCCACGGTCGCGTCGACGCCGCCGAACGAGACGACATCATGCGCCGGTTTCGCGATCGCGAGCTGGACCTCCTCGTCGCGACGACTGTCATCGAAGTCGGGATCGACGTTCCTAACGCGACCGTCATGCTCATCGAGCACCCGGAGCGCTTCGGGCTGTCGCAGCTTCATCAGCTCCGCGGACGCGTCGGCCGCGGCGCCGAAGAGTCATTCTGTATTCTGCTCGGGGACGTGAGCCCGGAGGCGGCGGATCGGCTGCGCGTCTTCTGCGCCACCGACGATGGTTTCGAGATCGCGCGCGCCGATCTCCGGCTGCGTGGCATGGGCGATCTCTTCGGCGAGCGCCAGAGCGGGGTACCCACCTTCCGCATCGCCGATCCAATGCGCGATGAAGCGTTAGGCGAGCGCGCGCGAGCCGCCGCCGAAACGCTGTTGGCGCTCGATCCCGATCTCACCGCGGCGCCCCAGGCCGGATTGCGTCGCGTGCTCGGCGAGCGCTATCGGCGCTCGCTCGAGCTGTTTCGTGTAGGATAGCGTGGCGCGCCACGCCCAACGCTCAAGGTTTCGTCGGAGCTGTAAGGCGACGCTTGATGCGTTCGAGCTCGTCGTTCGCCTTCGCCAGCTCGTCCTTTAGCCGCTGAATCTCGGTGTCTTTGGCCTTGATATCCGCCGGCGCGGACGTCGAGGGGGTCGCGGCCGGTGCTGCCGTCGCCACCGCGGGCTGCGCGGATGACTCGAGATGCAGCGCGAGATGTCGCAAAATATCAGCCTCGATACGGTGGGGCAGCGGGCCCTCGGCTTTGTTGTACGCCTCGAATAAAGCCGCCGCAGTCGAAGGCGCGCCGTCGTGATTCGCCGGCTCCAGCTCGATCAGGCCGCGCCAGTAGAGACTCTCGACCGCGCCGTCGCTGGCCGGATTCTGGTTCGCGAATTCCGCCAACAGGCGGTCGGCGTCTGCATAGCGCCGCTCGCTCACCGCGATCTCGGCCTTCGCCAGGGTGGTGCCCCAATCGCGCTCGCCCGTTGCCGGCACCGATGCATTCTTTCCCGTCGCGCAACCGATGGCCGCGAGCACGACGAGGAGCCGTGTCCGCCTCATATGAATGAGCCTTTGTTTATCAGAGGGCCTCTGCCGGCACCCGGCGAGGTACGGAGGTGCGGCGTGTCGTGCGTGTCGGCATGACGATGCTGAAGGTCGTGCCGATGCCTGGCGTGCTCTCGCAGTTGATGGTTCCTCCATGTGCCTCGACGATGCCCTTCGCGATGGCGAGCCCGAGCCCCGAGCCCTTCGACGCGGCTGCAACTTGATTGTCGGCCTGGTAGAACTTTTCGAACACGTGGGCAACCTGCTCCGGCGGAATGCCGGCGCCCGAATCGCGGACCTCGAGGTTCAGCATGCTGTCCAGGGTGTCGGCATTGAGCTCCACCTCACCGCCCCGCGAGGTGAACTTGAAGGCGTTCGCAAGGAGATTCCCGAGCACCTCGTTCATGCGGTCGCCGTCCCACAGCACCTCGGCCGGGAGACTCTCGCCGCGCCTAACAACGAAGCGAATCCCGCGCTGCATTGCCAGAATCTGGAAGGCTTGCTCCAGATCGTCCAGGAAGGCGCCGAGCGCGACCCGGCGCAGATCCAGCTTCCCACCGCCGGCCTCGAAGCGACTCACATCCAGAAGCTGCTTCGCCAGCCGGGCGAGTGCCTGGACCTGAGTATCCAACGTCCGAAGCACGGTCCGCTGCTGGTCGGTGAGAGTTCCGTATACCCCCTCCTCGAGGAGCTGCACGTATCCCTGCACGACGTTGATGGGCGTTTTGAGCTCGTGCGACGCCACGGACACGAACTCGGCTTTCAGCTTGTCGAGCTCCTTCAGCTGCTTCGTCATCTCCTCGAAGCTCGCGGCCAGGCGGCCGAACTCGTCGGCGCGGGACGGGCTGAGCGGAAGCTTGTAATTGAGATTGCCGCTCGCCACGGCCTCCATTCCCTCCTCCAGGGATCGCACCGGCCGTGAGATGTAGCGGGTGAGCCAGATGCCAATGAGGGCGGCGAGGATCAGCGCGCCTGCCTCCGCCATCACCGCCGCGTTCTTCGCCTGAGAGATCGCGACAGCCGCCGAGGCGACCCGTTGCGCGGTGCGCTCACGGAGCGCCCGTTCCGCCTCGAGGACGCTCCGGTCCGCGTTGCTCAGGGCGGGCACGAGGTGGGTGGACGAGATCTGCTCGGCGGAGTCGCGCTGCTCGGCGAGGGCCGCGGCGTATTCGTGAGGTGCCCACGCGACGATGTCGGCGATACTTCGGCTCACGTCGCCCGCCGACTTGTCCAGGTTGAAGCCCTTGAGCGAATCCGCGGTGCCGGCGACGACGCTCAGCTGCTTGTCCATCAGGTCTCTCGTGCGTGCATTGTGCACGAAGAGGAGTGCCGTCTCCTCTCGCCGGAGGTCGTTCAACCCCTCACGCAGGCGGCCGAGGAGAAGCGAGGCAGCAAATTCATTGTCACGCAGGGCGCGAGCATCCCGATGAATCCGATCCATCGCTCGAATGGCGATCAGGAGCGGGATGACAAGAATGATCGCGATGGTGAGGAGGCCCAGGACGAGCCTCGTGCGCAAGGTCATTTCCGCGGCGCGTACGGTTGCGAGAGTTACTACCGGGCAGTTGCAAGTCCGGCGCCGTCGCGCGCTCGGGGCTGCCTCGGGCTACAATTGGGCTCCTCGGGCGTGTAGCGTACTCGATTCATCTTGTAACGATTAGCGAGAAATGTCCGTGACGCCCATCGCGTTACTTTCGTGAGCACGACCGTCCAGATGCCCGACGCCATTCTTCGGATCGCCGAGTTGAGCCACCATGTCGGCTCGACGGTGACGCTGCACGGCTGGGTCACACACCTTCGATCCTCGGGCAAAGTCGCGTTTGCCGTCGTACGAGACGGCACCGGCATCGCCCAGACGGTCTTCGTGAAGAACGCGCTGCCTCCGGAGGTGTGGGAGCGCTTTGCTTCGCTTACGCTGGAGACTTCGGTGCGTATCACCGGCGAGGTGAAAGCCGATGCGCGTTCCCCGGGCGGCCACGAGATCTCGGTCGCGAATCTCGAGATCGTCGGCCCCAGCCCACTCGATTACCCGATTCAGCCCAAGGAGCACGGTATCGATTTCCTGCTCGATCACCGGCACTTCTGGCTGAGAAGCAACCGCCAGCGCGCCATCTTCGCAGTGCGAAACGAGGTAGAGCAGGCGATTCACGACTTTTTTTACGAGCGCGGATTCCTGCGCATCGACACCCCGATTCTGACGGCGGCGATTGGTGAGCGGAGCGGTCTGTTCGAGACCGAGTACTTCGATGAAGGCAAAGCCTACCTCGCGCAGACGGGTCAACTCTACGGTGAAGCCGCCGCCGCGGCCTTCGGCAAGATCTACACGTTCGGGCCCACCTTCCGCGCCGAAAAATCGAAGACGCGGCGGCACCTCACCGAGTTCTGGATGATCGAGCCCGAGGTTGCCTGGTACGACTCCGCGGAAAACATGCGGTTGCAGGAGGACTTCGTCTCGTATCTCGTCCGCCGCGCGCTGGACCGGTGCGCGGACGCGCTGGCGGTGCTCGAGCGCGACGTGAGCAAACTCGAAACGGTGAAGCCACCCTTTGCGCGCCTCGATTACTCGGAGGCGCTCGCGATCGTGCAGAAAAAGGGAAGCAAGTCGGAGTGGGGTGATGACCTCGGCGCGGAGGACGAGGCGCTGATCGTCGAGGACTACGACCGGCCGGTTTTCGTGATGAACTATCCGAAGCAGGCGAAGGCTTTTTATATGAAGGAGAATCCCGCCGACCCGCGCACCGTCCTGTGCGACGACTGCCTGGCGCCGGAGGGGTATGGCGAGATTATTGGTGGGTCGCAGCGCGAGGACGACTACGAGAAGCTCGTTAGGCGCATCAAGGAAGAGGGTCTGCCGCTCGACGCTTACGACTGGTACCTGGACCTCCGCCGCTACGGAACGTTCGTGCACTCCGGCTTCGGGCTCGGCCTCGAGCGCACGGTCGCGTGGATCTGCGGTCTGCCGCACATCCGCGAGGTCATTGCCTTTCCGCGGATGATGCAGAGGCTGAAGCCATGAGCGTTCGGCGTTGAGGGTTGGGCGTTGAGCGTGGGAACACGGAACGGGCCGGCGGAGATCCTTCGGCCCTAGTTATTACGTCACGCCCAACGCCCAACGCCCAACGCCCAACGCCCAACGCCCAACGCTCAACCCTCAACGCGTTTCACTTCGTCCCAAATTGCGTCCAGCTCTTCGAGCGTCGCATTGCCGACTTTGATCCCGCGCTCGGCGGCCAGCTCCTCCACGCGACGGAAGCGCCGCGAGAATTTCATGTTTGCTCTATCGAGCGCGAGCGCGGGATGGACCCCTGCTTTACGACAGAGGTTCACGGCGGCGAATAAGAGATCGCCCAACTCGTCTTCAAGGCGCTCGTGGTGCTCGTCGTACTGTGGTGTCGCGGAGCGCTTGGCGAGATCGGGATGATCGGCGATCTCCGCTCGCACTTCGTTCAGCTCCTCTTCCACTTTCGCGATCGGGCCCTCGACGTCCGGCCAATCGAAGCCCACCCCGGCAGCACGGTCTTGCAGGCGAAAGGCGCGATGGAGCGATGGCAAATCGACTGGCAGCCCATCGGCGATGCTCTGTCGTTTCCGCGCCTTCATCCGCTCCCACGGTTGTCGCACGCCGTCGCCGTACAGATGCGGATGGCGCCCCTTCATCTTGGCGAGGAACGTCTCGGCGACATCGTGAAAGTCGAACGCGCCGCGCTCTTCGGCGACGACGGAGTGGAACAGGACCTGAAGCAGCAGGTCGCCCAACTCTTCTCGCAGCATCCGGTCGTCTCCAGCGCGAATCGCGTCGTCCACTTCATATGCTTCCTCGATCAGGTAAGGCCGCAACGATTCGTGGGTCTGCGCCGCGTCCCATTCGCAGCGACGCCGCAGATCGCGCATCAATGACAACGTATCTTCAAGTGTCGGTTTCGCTTGCATGGCCTCCTCGGCTCTTCTATACTTCGCGACTCGCGAATCTTAGCGCATGCAGAGTCATCTGACACGCGCCTGGGTCGAGATCGATCTGGGCGCGTTGCTGCGAAACGGAGCGCGAGTCGCGGAGCATACTGGTTCGCGCTTGCTGCCCATGGTCAAGGCGGATGCGTATGGCCTCGGCGCCGTGCGCGTCGCCTGCGCGCTGCACGAGCTCGATCCCTGGGGATTCGGCGTTGCCACTGTTGCCGAAGGTGACGAGCTGCGCCGCGCCGGCATCGAACGCCCGATCATCGTCTTCACGCCCCTGCTCGCTGACGATTTCGACGCGGCCAGGCGTGCGCGCCTAACGCCCGCGCTGGGAGACGCCGAGTCCATCCGCATCTGGCAACGGACCGGACTGCCCTGGCATCTGGCGGTCGATACGGGAATGAGTCGTGCCGGCGTGTCGTGGCGCGACGCCGCGGAGCTGCACGACGCGATTGCCGCCGCGCCGCCGCAAGGAGTCTTTACTCATTTCCATTCCGCGGAGCAAGCCGACGGCTCACGAATCGAGCAGGAGGAGCGTTTTATCAAGGTGGTCGAGGCGTTACCGGCGCGCCCGCCGATGATTCACGCCGAGAATAGCCCGGGAGCTGTACATCGCGGAAGCGAGTACCACCGTCAATGGGACCTCGCTCGCCCGGGCGTCTTTCTGTACGGCGTTGGATTTGGCGAGAGCGCCGATTTCGAGCCCGAGCCCGTCGTTTCCCTTCGCGCGCGTGTTGTCGATCTCCGGACGATCGAAGCAGGCGATTCTGTGAGCTATGGCGCTACGTTTCACGCCCGGCGACGTTCGCGAATCGCGACCCTCGCTGCAGGGTACGCGGATGGCTATCGCCGGGTATTTAGCAACATTGGAACGGCGCTCATCGGCGGCCAGCGCGCACGCGTCGCCGGCAACGTCACCATGGATATGACGATGGTGGACGTCACCGACATTCCATGCGAGGTCGGCGACATCGCGACGCTCATCGGCGCTGACGGGGAGGAGCTTCTGACGGTGAACGATGTCGCCGCTGCCGGCGGCCTTTCTCCTTATGAATTGCTCACGGGACTGAGAGGGCGACTTCCGCGACGATACCTCGCGGACGGCGTGGAGGAAGGATGACCCCCGCCTCCGCCGCGCCCGATAGACGCGCGATCATCGTCGTCCTCGATGGCGTCGGCATCGGTGCGGCACCGGACGCCGATGCGTATGGCGACGTCGGCAGCAATACCCTCGGCAATCTCGCTCGTGCCCTCGGTGGGATGCAGCTTCCCAATCTCGAGCGCGCCGGACTCGGAAATATCGCTCCGCTCGATGGCGTTGCTGCTCAGCGTTCGCCATCCGCGGCGTGGGGAATCATGGTGCCGCGTTCGTCGGGCAAGGACAGCACGACAGGTCATTGGGAGATCGCCGGTGTTCAGCTGGAGCGTCCATTCCCGACGTATCCCAATGGATTTCCCAAGTCGCTCGTGGAAGAGTTTGCGAGACGTACCGGCCGGGGTGTCATCGGGAACATCGCCGGCAGCGGCACCGCAATCATCGACCAGTTTGGCGAGGAGCATCAGCGGACTGGAAAGTGGATCCTCTACACGTCGGCCGACTCCGTCTTTCAGGTCGCGGCGCACGAGGAGACCATTCCGCTCGAGAAGCTTTACGCGGCCTGCGAGAGCGCTCGAGAGATGCTGGTCGCCCCGAATGATGTCTCGCGAGTAATCGCCCGACCGTTTCTTGGCCGTCCCGGCGCGTACAATCGCACCAGGAACCGACGCGATTTTTCGATCGCGCCGCCTCGGCAGACGCTGCTGGATTCGCTGGCGGCGGTCGGTATCGCGCGTGACGGCGTGGGCAAGATTGATGATTTGTTTGCCGGTCGCGCGATCAATTCGCGGCATACGGCGAACAACGCCGAGGGCATCGAAGCGATTCGAGAATGGCTAAAGTCTTCGAAAAGTGGGTTGCTCTTCGGCAACCTTGTAGATTTCGACCAGCAATTCGGGCACCGAAACGACGTTCCGGGGTTCTATGAGGCGCTGCGTGAGTTCGATGCCGCCCTTCCTTCATTCTTGTCCGCTTTGCGGGAGGACGACCTGCTCTTCATCACCGCCGACCACGGAAACGATCCAACCACCCCCTCGACCGATCACGCACGTGAGTGCGTGCCGGTGCTCGCGTTTGGCCCGAAGGTCAGCGCGGTAAACATCGGTCGGCGGAAGTCCTTCTCGGATCTCGGCGCGACGGTCGCGGACTGGTTCTCCGTCCCGTTCGTTGGCGCCGGGACATCCTTCCTTCGTACGATCCTGGCGCAATAAGGATGGAAAGCGATCAGCCGTCGCTCGTCGATGCACGAGGCGACCGGGTCATGACGATGCTGCGCGAGCGGGCGCTCGGCGCGATGGCGCGCGCGTACGCCCCGTACTCCGGTTTTCGCGTCGGCGCTGCTCTCCTCGCCATCGACGGCAGTGTTACGGAAGGCTGCAACGTCGAGAACGCATCTTTTCCAGCCGGCATCTGCGCCGAACGCAGTGCCGTTGCCGCGGCGGTGGCACGCGGTAATCGCGATTTCGATTCTATCACAATAGCGACCGAGGCCGAGGAGCCGACGCCCCCGTGCGGCATCTGCCGGCAAGTGCTCGAGGAGTTCTCACCGCACCTGGTCGTGGTGAGCGTCACGAGCAATGGTCGCGAGGCGAGGTGGACGCTCGACGAGCTGCTTCCGCGCGCTTTCACCCCTAAGTCTTTGGACCGGCGATGAACCGGAGATTCGATTTTCGTTCCCCTCGCTTTTCGCGTTTACTCATTCTGCTTGGCTTCGCGGCCGCGGTCTCCGTTGCGGCGTGTGGCGAGAAGCTCGAGTCAGGCGCGGCGTGCCCGATGCTCTGTCCCGCCGCACAGGACGTGCAGTTGAAGGACACCACCGTCGACGCGATCGCGATCGACTCCAGCGTGCCGGGCTTCCCGATCATCGGCGAAGAGGATCCGCTGCTGCTCGCCGCGCGCGGCGACACACTCGACACGCGAGTCATCTTCCGCTTCGACTCCATCGGCAAGACGTATCCGCATCCGACCGTTCCGGCGGATACCTTCGTGAACCACATCGACAGCGCCACGCTCCGCGTCGTGCTCGATACCAGTACGCTGCAGCGTGTTCCCGGGCTCCCCACGTCGCCGGTAACGATCGAGATGTACGACGTCGATTCGCCGTCGGACACGGTCGCGGCCGACTTGCTGCCGCTCTTCAATCCCAGCCGCTTCCTGGGATCGAAGACGTTCCAGCCGGACTCGCTCGCGAAGGACACGCTGTTCCTGCCAGTTTCCCAGTCGGCCGTGCTGAGCAAGATCATCACCGGTTCGCGGCTGAGAATCGGGTTGCGTCTCGTCTCTTCGACTTCGGCACAATTGCGAATCAGCTCGGGGTCGTCCGTGCTGCGCTTCAAGCCGGCCTCCGACACCGCCGTCACCGTGTCCCTGCTCTCGCAGACGCCGAGCGATTCGACCCTCACGACGCTGAGGAACGACCTCGCCGACTTCGTCATCACGGCGAAGGGCACGCCGTTGCCCGCCACGAGCACGATTGCCGTTGGCGGCTTCCCGGCGCGACGCACCTACATGCTCTTCAACCTGCCATCGCACATTGTCGATTCCTCGACGGTCGTGCGGGCTTCGCTGACCCTTACACAGTATCCGACACGAAATAGTCCGAGCGCGCTTGACTCGCTCGCGGTCTATCCGTTCCCGGTTACCGCGGGCGCAATCGTCACCGACATACCACGCCTCTTACGTCTGGTGTCGATCAACACGTCTACGGTCGACTCGCTCATCGTCGTGCCTTCGGACTCTGGCACCAGGCGGTTGGAGCTCGTGAACACTGTTCGCGTGTGGAAGAACACGAAGCCCGAACAGACGCAACGCGCGCTCGTGCTCGTGATCGGACAAGAGGGCTCTAATCCAGCGATGGCCAGTTTCTTCTCGAGCGAAGCGCCGGCCGGTTTGAGGCCGCGTCTCCAGCTCAGTTACGTTCCTCCAGTCGCGTTGGGGCTGCCGTGACCGCAATACGTTCCAAATCTCCCGGACGTCAGAGCGCACACGGCCGTGTCGCGCTGCTGGCGGTGGCGCTGCTGGTGGCGGCGATTGCGCCGTTAGGTGCGCAATCCAATCTGAGTGGCCAGGGCCTCGGGTATCCCCAGGGGCAGCTCAGTACGCGCGCCGGAGCCACCGGCGGAGCAATCGCTGAGACCGATCCGCTGTCGCTCGTCAATCCGGCGGCGCTTGCCTTCACTCCCGCGACGACGCTGTTCTTTCAGATCGAGCCCGAGTACCGCAAGGTGGTGGTCGGTCCGGTTACCGATGCCACGACAACGGCCCGTTATCCGCTGTTTGCCGCCATTCTTCCGATCGGCTCGAGCTGGGCCGTTGGTCTCACTTCGTCCACCCTGCTCGACCGCACCTGGACGACCTCGGTGGATAGCAACGTGGTGTTCGGCACGGATACCGTCAGCTCGACCTTCCTGTTCGGCTCGAGCGGCTCGATCAACGATCTGCGCCTCGCTGCAGCGTGGACGCCCAACACGTACATTCGGCTCGGATTGGGCGGACACCTCATCAGCGGCAGCGACCGCGTGTTCGTCGGTCGACAGTTCGTGAACAACACGGCCTTCGGCAACTTTGCCGACAGCTCCACCCTCAGCTTCGACGGCGGGGCAGTTTCGGGCGGCATCGAGGTCGTGGTGCCGAAACTGCTTGTCGCGTCTAGCTCCTACCGTTGGGGTGGGACATTGAACGCGAGACGGAACGACACTACGCTTGCTCGTGGTCGTGTTCCGGATCGCTTTGGGTTGTCGCTGGCCTATATCGGGGCAGAGGGCACGGAGATCGCCGCTCGCACTTCGTACAACAAATGGTCGGAGCTGAATGGTCTGAATCAGGGGACGTCGGCCGCCGTCGACTCGTGGGACACGAGCGTCGGCGCCGACATTGCCGGTCCGAGGCTCGGCAGCCAACCACTCATGCTGCGCGTGGGGGGACGTTGGCGTACCCTGCCTTACGAGGCAGGGCCGACTTTTCAGCAAGTGAAAGAGCAGAGTCTGAGCGCGGGATTTGGCCTGACCATGGCGTCGGGCCGCGTCCTCACGGACGTTGGACTGTCCCGCGCGCACAGGGATGCAGGCATTGGTATCATTGAGCGCGCATGGACGTTGAGCATCGGGTTGGGTATTCGGCCCTGACGGAACAGCGCCACGTAGACGGCGAGCCACCGGCGGATGCGCCGCTGATCCTCGTCGCTGACGACGTACCGGCGAATGTGGAGCTATTGTTCGATCAGCTCCATGTGCTCGGCTTTCGTGCGATCGCGGCCTACGACGGGCCGTCGGCGCTCCGCGTCTGCTTCGAGAGCAAGCCAGACCTGTGCATCCTCGACGTGTCGATGCCGGCCGGGGACCTGGGATGCGACGATCGCTCGACGGGGTTCGAGGTCTGTCGACGCATCAAGCGCGACCCTCGGACGAAGAACATCCCCGTCATCTTCGTCACCGCGCTCAACGACACCACCGATCGCGTCAAGGCAATCGAGGCGGGCGGCGACGATTTCCTGACGAAGCCCCACAATCGCCTCGTGCTCGGCGCGCGTGTTCGCAGTCTGCTGAAGCTCAAGGCGGCCACCGACGCGCTCGAGGAAAGTTTGCGGAAGCAGCGCGAGCTGCAGAAGATGCGCGACGATCTGATGAAGATGATCGTGCACGATCTGAAGACGCCGCTCACGTCAGTGCTTGCGACGATGGAGATGTTGCTCGACGGGGACTTCGGGTCAATCGTGACGGAGCAGCGCAAGGCCATCGGCGACGCCGAGAGCAAGGCCGAGGATCTGTTGGCGCTCATCAACGACGTACTCGAGGTGTCACGCATCGAGGAAGCGGAGCTCACGCTCGATCTCCAGCCGATCGCGCCGGCGGCGCTGCTCACGGAGATCGAGCACGAGTGGGCCGTGCGCTTCCAGCAGGAAGGCACCGAGGCGCACGTGGAAGTCGCCGATGATGCGCCGGTCTTCGAGGCCGATAAGGAACTGCTCAAGCGGGTCCTGAACAATCTCGTCCAGAACGCCGTGACCCACTCGGCCCAGGCCGTGAAGATCGACTTCAAGGCGAGGAAGGATGGCGATGGCGTGCTGTTCACGGTCGCGGACAACGGACCGGGCATCCCACCGCAATATCATGAACTGATCTTTCGCAAGTTCGAACGCGTGAAGACGCAGGCCGTGCCGCGCACCCGCAGCTCCGGCCTGGGCCTCGCCTTCTGCAAGATGGTCGTGGACGCACACGGCGGCCGGATCTGGGTGCAGAGCGCCGAAGGGCAGGGCAGCTCGTTCCATTTCACCCTGCCCATCAAACCGCCGCACAAGGTCGTGCGCGTGTCGGGGACGCTCGGCGTGTAGGCTCGGACACGCCAATGAGAGTGTTCCTGCAGACGTTCGGCTGTCGCGCGAACCACTACGATAGCCAGACGGCGCGCGCAATGATCGAACGCGCCGGTCACGCCGTCGTCGCCGACGCGGCCGACGCGGACGTTGCCATCTTCAACAGTTGCGCGGTGACCGCCGAAGCCGAGGCGGACCTTCGTCGAGCGGTACGTCGCGCCGCACGGAGTCAGCCACGGATCCGCAGTGTGATCATGGGATGCGCGACGGGGTTCGCCGCTCATCGTGACGACGATGACCTGCGGGCGCTGCCCAACGTGGACGGCCTCATTGCCGGGGCGGACATGGGTGAGCTGGCTGCCACACTCCAGCTGTCGCCGGTTGCGGCTCTTGCGCGCGCGGCGGCACAGACGAGTGTCCGCGCACTGCTCCGCGTGCAGGACGGCTGCGATGAGCACTGCACGTTCTGCGCGACGACGCTCGCCCGTGGAGCGAACCGCAGCCGCCCGGCGGACGCGATCGTCGCCGAGGCGCTGTCGCTCGCTGAGCATCATGAGGAAATCGTCATCACCGGCATTCACATCGGCAGCTACGGCCGCGACGTCGGGTCATCGTTAGGCGAGCTCCTCGAGCGTCTGGTGCACGACGTGCCGCGCGTGCGCTTTCGACTTTCCTCCGTCGAGGCCACGGAGGTGGACGATTGCTTGTTCGCACTGCTTGCCGGCGACCGCCAGCGTGTCGCTCCGCATCTGCATGCGCCATTGCAATCCGGATCGGACGCCGTACTCAAGCGAATGGGCCGGCACTGGTACACCGCTGAGCGCTATGCCCACGTCGTCGAGCGCCTCGCGGCACGAGGCTCGGTGCTCGGTCTCGGCGCCGACATCATCGTCGGATTTCCGGGAGAAACCGATGACGACTACGCGCGCACCGTGGCGCTTGTCGAGCGGCTGCCGTTCACGTACCTGCACGTCTTCCCATTCTCACGTCGGCCGGGCACAGCCGCCGCCGAACGGTTGGGTGCAGTGGTGCCGTCGCAAATCGCCACTGATCGTGCTCGCGAGCTCCGGGAGTTGGCCGCGGCGAAAGCAGCCGCCTACCGAGTTTCTCGCATCGGCGGCCTGGCCGACGTCATCGTCGTCCGCGGTCCCAGCCACCGCCACGAGCGCGAAGGCATAACTGAAGATTATCTTTCCGTGCTTCCGGAACCGTCGTCGATTCCGCGCGGGACGCGTTTCTCCGCTCGATTGCGCGCCGCGGACGACCGCCTCTCGGCGGTGGCCCTAGCCCCTAGCCCCTAGCCCCTAGCCCGTTGCCGTCTGTCTACCTCGAAACCTACGGCTGCCAGATGAACGTGAGCGACTCCGAGCTGATGCTCGGCAAGCTCGCGGCGCATGGCTACGTGCCGGTGGACGGACCGGAAGGCGCGGACGTGATTCTCGTCAACACCTGCGCGATTCGGGACCACGCCGAGCAGCGCGTCATCGGCCGGCTCGGCGAATTGAAGCGGCACATGAAGCCGGACACCGTGATGGGCGTGACGGGTTGCATGGCGCAGCGTCTCGGGCCGCAGCTGCTCGAGAAAGCCAAGCACGTGAGTCTCATCGTCGGACCCGATGGCTATCGCGCCCTGCCCGCGCTCGTCGAGCGCGCGCGCGAGGGCGAGCGATCGATCGCGACCAGCTTCGACCTCGAGGAGCATTACGAAGACTTCACACCGCGTCGCTTCGACAAGGTCAAAGCGTGGATCCCGGTACAGCGTGGCTGCGATTATCGGTGCACCTACTGCATCGTCCCCTACACCCGCGGCGCCGAGCGCAGCCGTCGACTCGCCGACGTCGTGCGCGAGGTCGAGCACGTCGTCGCCGACGGGATGAGTGAAGTCGTACTGCTCGGACAGACGGTAAACTCCTATCACGACGGCGACGCCGATTTCGCCGATCTGCTTCGCGCTGTGGGGAGCGTTCCTGGAATTCGGCGCCTTCGCTTCACCAGTCCGCACCCTAACGATTTCAGCGATCGCGTGATCGAGGCACTCGCGGAGGTGCCGGCAGTCTGCGAACACGTTCATCTGCCAATGCAGTCGGGATCGACACGCACGCTCAAGCGCATGTTGCGCCGCTACACGCGCGAGCAGTACCTCGACTGCGTTGCACGGTTGCGGGCCGCCATTCCAAATCTCTCGCTCACCACGGATGTGATCGTCGGCTTCCCAGGGGAGACCGAGGAGGATTTCGAGGAGACGCTGAGCGCGGTCAAGGAAGTCGGATTCGCCGACGCGTTCACCTTCATCTTCTCGCTGCGCGACGGCACGCCGGCGACGCGCCTGCCGGCCGAGATGACGGTGCCGGAAGAAGTGGCGTCCGGCCGAATGGCGCGTCTCATCGAAACAGTGCGCGGAATGTCGCGCGAGCGAAACATCCGACTGCTCGGTCGTCGGTACGAGGTGCTGGTCGAAAAGGGCGCTCGCCGAGGCGAGTTGCTCCAGGCGCGAACGCGCGACTTCAAGACGGTGCTCCTGCCAGGCGACGATTCGATGATCGGCCGATACTTCAACGTGGAGCTCACCGGTACGACCGGCTCGACCTTCACAGGGACCATCGTACGAGAGCGACAACCACTACCGATGGCGGGATGAAGAGTCCGCTCGAACGCGCCGTTCGCGAAGTACACGACAAGCTCACGAGGACGCACGCGAATTTTTGCGCCTGTGAGCAATGCGCGGATGACGTCGTCGCGCTGGTCATGAATCAGACTAAGCCGCGTTACACGACGACGGGGCTCGGTTGGGCAGTCGAAGCCGCTGATCTGGACACGGATCAGGTGCGCGCCCAACTCGCGGTCCTGGTCTTCGATGCCATGAATCGGGTGGCGGAACAGCCTCGGCATGCACCGTCCGAGTCGGTGCTCCACAGTAAGTCCGGACCGTCGAGCCGCTAGGCCACCTCTCCGTCAGCATCGAGGCGGGCCGCTGAAACCGCTGACACTGCCCTGAAACCGCTGACATTTTCTGTTGCGGCGAACGGCTCCCCGCTGCCGACAATTTTGAATTTGCAATTGCGTCTGGTGCGCGACGACTTGGTCCCAGTGGCAAGGGAATCATCATGCCGATGAGGATGCCTGGGTCCAATGTGGCGCATGCGATTCGCCCAACCGATGTAGGGCCGTCCTCGAGCGAGCATGCCCCTCATCGCCGTCGCCGTTCTTGCCTACGTCGCCGGATTGTTAGGCGGCTTCGGCCTCGGCTCCTCCGTCACAGGGATTCTCGGGCTCACCACCGTGGCTCTCGGCGGCCTGCATCGGCGGCTGCTCGTGTGCGCCGCGGGCGGTGCTGTCATGGCGGGTGCCCTCGTCGCCGCGACAAGCGGCCTGGCGGACGTCGAGTGCGAGCTCGATATCGGCCGGGCGCATTCGTGGCGTGCCATCATCGACGAGCGAGCGGCGCCAGGCGCATTCGTGCACGCGCACTCCACAGAGTGTTCGACACCGCTCAGCCTCGCCGTGGAGGCCGGGCGAGCGGAGACAGGAAGTACCGTCGTCGCGACCGGGGAGATAACACCGGGACAGCGCGGTTACATCGTGCGCAACGCGAGGATCGTCGTCACCGACGGCCCGGATTGGCTCATGCGCTGGCGCGCCAGTGCGACCGCGGCCGTGGATCGCGTGTTCCCTATGGATGCGCCGCTCGCCCGCGCGCTGCTCGTTGCCGACACCCGGGAACTGTCGCCCGAGATCCGCGATCGTTATGCGGCGGCTGGTCTCGCGCACATGCTCTCCGTCTCGGGTTTGCACGTCGGAATCATCGCGCTCGCGCTGGAGATTCTCTTTCAGCTGCTCCATCTCGCGCGACGGACCGCCACGATTGCTTCGATCGTCGTCGTCGCATTTTACGTCGTGCTCATCGGCGCGCCCGAGGCGGCGGTGCGCTCGGCCGCGATGCTCGTGACGTTAGGTGCCACCCGGCTGATGCAGCGGCCGACGTCGCCGTGGGCCCTGCTCGCCATTGGCGCCGCGACGCCGCTCGTTTCGCCGCGATCGGTGCTCGACGTCGGCTACCAGCTGAGCGTCATCGGCTTCGCCGCGCTCCTCGCCGGAGGCGCACTCGTGAGGCGGGCGCTCCCGCGCCGTATTGGTGGCTGGCGTCGCACACTCCTCGCGGGGCTCATCGTGTCGACGGTGGCGACCATTGCCAGTGCGCCACTCGTTGCCTGGACCTTCGGCCGCATCAGTCTCGTCGGCCCGCTCACCAACCTGGTCGCCGCGCCGCTGATGACCCTCGCGCAGCCGATGCTCTTTCTCGGCCTCCTACTCGCCCCCGTGCCTCCCCTGGCGAGCATCGTCGGAGACGCGGCCCACCCGCTACTCGTGGGCTTCGACGCGATTGCGTATGCCGGATCCTCCATTCCCGGTGCGTGGGTCGCCGTTACGCCGACGCTGCCAGGCGCCGTGCTCGCGGCTGTTGCATCCGTGGCACTGATCGTGGCATGCGTGAGTCGTTTTCCGGGCACGGCGATGCTCGTCGGAAGCTCGGCGACGGTCGGCCTCGTCTGGATTGGACTCGCCCCGGCCGGCACTGGGATGACCGAGGTGCATCTGATCGACGTCGGGCAGGGAGACGCCATTGGCATCCGTACGCCACATGGCAGTTGGGTACTGATCGACGCGGGGAGGGCGTGGCTCGGAGGGGACGCTGGGCGCTCGGTCGTCGTGCCCTATCTGTCGCGCCGGCGTGGGCCGCTCGTCGCGTTCATCCTCTCGCACCCTCACACCGACCACGTGGGGGGCGCGTCTACCGTGATCGGCGCGTTCCATCCCGCGCACTACTTCGATGCTGCCTTCGCCGGCGACGCTAACGCGTATCGGGCGTCCCTCTTGCGCGCTCGTGAGGCAGGCACCGCCTGGCAGCGCGTTCACCCTGACGATTCGCTCGTCGTGGACGGCGTGGTGTTCCGTTTTCTTGGTCCTGATTCCGCCTGGACAGCGGGTCTATCGGATCCAAATCTCGCGAGTACGATCGTTCTCGTCCGCGCAGGGTCCGTCCGGGTCCTGCTCGTGGGCGACGCCGAGCGTCCGGAGGAGGACTGGCTCGTCGCGAGGTACGGCGACTCTTTGCACGCCCAAGTGTTGAAGGTCGGCCACCATGGCAGCTCGACGAGCAGCAGCGGTCCCTTTCTCGACGCGGTACGCCCAGAGGTGGCACTGGTATCGGTCGGACTCGGAAACAGCTATGGCCATCCGAGTTCGGCCGTCATGGCAACCCTCGCCGCGCGAGGTGCACAAGTATTGCGAACGGATCGGCTCGGGACGATCGTCGTCAGCACCGACGGTCGGCGATTGTTGGTGGACGCGAACGGTCAGAGATGGGAGTTACCAACATCGTCGCAACCGTGATGGGCCGGCGCATCCAGTTGCCCGACACGCTTCTGGCTCGCTATCCAGAGCTCGGGCATGTCGCCTGGAGGCGCGGCGGTGTGCCGGTGATCGTCGCCGGTTGGTTTCTTCGTGGTTCGGCCGCGGCCATCACGCTTTGGCGAACGGTGTTTCTATCATCGACGGCGTTGCTGGAAGCGGAGCTACTCTTGCACGAATTCAGACACGTTCAGCAGTTTGAGACCGACGTCACATTTCCGCTTCGCTATCTGTGGGAGAGCGCGAGGCGTGGCTACTTTGCCAATCGGTACGAGGTCGACGCGCGCGAGTACGCGGCGCAGCGCCTTCACGGTAGGGATTGAAGGGTTCGCCTTAAGGGAGGTTAATCCCGTGGTCAGACACACCGCGACGTCAGTCGTTACCATCGAGCGATTCATCATCGAGCAGGAGCGCCAGCATCCTGAGGCGACGGGTGAGCTCTCCGGCATTCTCTACGACATCGCGCTCGCGGCGAAGATGATCGCCAGCAAGGTCCGCATGGCAGGGCTGGCGGACATCCTCGGCTCCGCCGGCGCCGAGAATGTCCAGGGTGAAGTTCAGCAAAAGCTCGACGTCGTGTCGAATGAGATCATCATCAAGGCCATGGACCACACCGGTCGCCTGTGTGCGATGGCCTCCGAGGAAGAGCCAGGCATCATCCCGATTCCCGAGCACTTCCGTTGCGGTAAGTACGTGCTGCTCTTCGATCCCCTCGACGGGTCGTCGAACATCGACGTGAACGTGCCCGTGGGAACCATCTTCTCCGTCGTCCGCAAGATCACGCGCGGCCGTCACGGTGAAATGGAGGATCTCCTCCAGCCGGGTCGCCGCCAGGTGGCGGCTGGCTATGTGATCTATGGATCGAGCACGATGCTCGTGTACACGACGGGCCAGGGTGTGCACGGCTTCACCCTCGACCCGTCCATCGGCGAGTTCCTCCTGTCGCATCCGAACATCCGCATTCCGGATGACGGCCGATATCTCTCCGTCAACGACTCGTATGAGCAGCTCTGGGACGAGAATGTGAAGTCGCTGATGCGTCGCTACCGCGGACTCGAGGGTGGCCACAAGGCGCTGAGCGTGCGCTACGTCGGCTCGTTGGTGGCGGACTTCCATCGCAATCTGCTCGGCGGCGGCATCTTCGCCTATCCGGCGAATCGCAAGTCACCGAAGGGCAAGCTGCGTCTGCTGTACGAGGCGAACCCGCTCGGCTTCATCGTCGAGCAAGCCGGCGGCGCGGCGAGTGACGGATTGATTCGCGTGCTCGACGTGCTGCCCACCGAGCTGCACCAGCGCACCCCGCTCTACATCGGAAGCAAGTCGTCCGTGGAGATGGCCAAGGAAGCGCTCAACGGGGTAGCTCAACTCGTCGGCGCGTGAAGCGTGGCGCGTGACGCGTGATGCGTGACGCGCTCACTCCTCGTGGCTGATGGCTCAACGCGCCACGCTTCACGCGCCACGCCAGTCACGGATCCATGAGCCCAGACGACACCTCGTCTCCCCTCGCCCCGCGTCCCGTCTATCGCCCCGCGGACGCGCCGATCGACTACGCGCGCGATCTCGGCGATCCTGGCCAGTTTCCGTTCACGCGCGGCGTGCAGCCGACGATGTACCGCGGCCGTCTGTGGACCATGCGGCAGTACGCCGGTTTCGGCACTGCCGCCGAGACGAATCGTCGCTTCCGATTGTTGCTGGAGGCCGGGCAGACCGGCCTCTCCGTCGCCTTCGATCTGCCAACACAGATGGGGATCGACTCGGATGACCCGCGTGCGTTAGGCGAGGTCGGGCGCGTCGGCGTGGCAATCGATACGGTCGACGACATGCACGTCCTCCTCGAGGGGATTCCGTTGGATCACGTGTCGACCTCGATGACCATCAATGCGACTGCCTCCACTCTTCTGGCCATGTATATCGTTGTCGGTGAGGAGCGGGGCGTGGGTCGCGATCAGGTCAGCGGCACGATTCAGAATGACATCCTCAAGGAGTACATCGCTCGCGGCACGTATATCTACCCGCCGGAGCCGAGCCTCGAATTGATCGCCGACGTGTTCCGCTTCTGCGCCGCGGAAGTGCCGAACTGGAATCCGATCTCGATCTCCGGATACCACATTCGTGAAGCCGGTGCGACGGCGGTGCAGGAGCTGGCGTTCACCTTCGCGAACGCGATGGAGTATGTCGGTCGCGCCGTCGAGGCGGGTCTCGCCGTCGACGCATTCGCGCCGCGACTCTCGTTCTTCTTTGCCGCGCATAACGACCTCTTTGAAGAAGTTGCGAAATTTCGCGCCGCGCGGCGCATCTTCGCGCGACTGATGCGAGATCGCTTTGGCGCCAACGACGCGAGCTGCCGGATGCGATTTCACACCCAGACTGGCGGCGTCACACTGCAGGCGCAGCAGCCGCTCAACAACGTCGTGCGCGTGGCGATTCAGGCGCTCGCCGCGGTGCTCGGCGGCACCCAGTCGCTGCACACGAACGGCTACGACGAAGCGCTCGCACTCCCGACTGAAGAAGCGGCGACGCTGGCGCTGCGGACGCAGCAGGTGATCGCGTACGAGTCGGGCGCGGCGAGCACCGCCGATCCGTTGGCCGGGAGCTACTACGTCGAGCACCTCACGACGGAGCTCGAAACGCGAGCACTGGAGCTGTTGAAGCGCGTCGACGACATGGGCGGCGCGGGAGCCGCGATCGCGGCTGGCTTCTTCCAGGAAGAGATCGCGCGGAGTGCCTACGAGTTCCAGCTGCGCGTCGAGCGCGGCGAGAACGTCATCGTTGGTGTGAACCGATTCGCCGACGGCACGGAGCCGCCCGAAGTGCCAGCACCCGACTACTCGACGCTCGAGCGCGGGCAAGTTGAGCGTGTGCGAAAGGCACGTGCGAAGCGCGATCAGACCGCGGTCGACGCGACTCTCGCTGCCCTCCGAGCGAGCGCTTCGTGTTACGGACAGGGTGGGGAAGTGCGTTCACGCCCACCGCTGATGCCGCTCATCGTGGACGCGGTCCGCAAGCGCGCGACCGTCGGGGAGATTGCCGGCACGCTGGGTCAGGAGTGGGGAAAGCATCAACCTCGTTAGACGCAAACTGGTGACGCACCGGTGGGGTTCATCGTCCATCGGACGTGCGAGCTCCGTGTTGTTGCCTGCCGCTCGCGAGCTACCCACCCCTGGAGGCCACGTGAAGTACCGCATCCTCACCGCGATCGCCGGCGTCGCGCTCGTCGCGTCATCCGCGAGTGCCCAAGTTTGCCAAGGCGATCTTTCGTTCCGCGGCCGCCCGACGCATGTCGCCGGCGCGTTCGGCGTCACCGACCACACCACGAACTTCGGCGGTGGTCTCAACTTCGGCCACACCGATGGCTTGTTCGGCGGCGGATCACTCGGATTCACCGATTATGATGCGCTAAACGGCAGCTCCCTCGTGCTCGGCGGCGGCGTCGGCTACGCCATGCCAATTGGCAATCGCAGCCCCTGGCAAGTCTGCCCTGGCGCCACGCTCGGTCTTGGCTTCGGCCCATCGATCGATAACGGTGTTGGCGGCAGCGAGCACTTCTCGTCGCAGACCTTTACCGCGGGCGCGTCGATCGGGCGCGTTCTTCCGGTGAACAAGGACTTCTCGCTGCTCCCCTTCGGATCAGCGGCAATCGGACACACGTCCCAGCGCATCAGCAACGTCGGCTCGGCGTCGGACACGTATCTGCTGCTCGGCTTCGGCGCGGGCCTCCAGTTCTCGCCGTCCTGGGTCATCCGGCCGTCCATCAGCGTTGCCGCTGGTGCGGACATCATCGACGACACGGTGTTCGGTCTCAGCCTGAGCTGGGCACTGCCGCGGTAAAAACAGTCGTTCGGTCGCTTTCGAGTGAGGGAGACGCGAGTGTGTCTCCCTCGCTTTCTTTTCTGCCCGACGGGCGTGAAGCATCGCGACCTTTGCCAACTCGTTCTTCGAGCAAAGCATCAACTGCTGGAAACGCGGAAACGGCCGGACACGGCGCGGACACTTCGCGGGTCTGCTCCGTGGGCTCTGCCGTCTCCGCTCGCAACGAGCCCAGGATTCTTTGACAACGGCACACGCATCGGGGTCGGGGCGATAGGCGAGCTGAGCGAAATGTTAGGGTTTAAAATTATTAAAACCACAGACGGCGCGTGTTCTCTGTGATTCAAGATCCGAATGAACTGTCGTTGAGCACCGACGCCGACCGCCGCGTCGGCCTCGATGCGTGTGCAGGACCCGCGCAGTGTCCGCGCTGTTTCCGCGGCATCCGCGGCAGTTCAAATCGTTGATGCTTGTTCAGATTAGGGGTATCGCCGGTCTGAGTAGCCCGAATTGGCTGCGCGTAAGGGATCCGACCTTGCTGCGACCGCTAGCGAGCGGCTAACTTTCCAGTTCCGACTCCCGTACTTAAGTACCTGCCGAATGCCAACTTACGAGTTCCGCTGTCCGGACGGCCACGAGTTCGAAAAGTTCTACCGCAAGATCAGCGACGCCCAATCCGAACTGGCCTGTCCCGAATGCGGCAAGCTGGCAATGCGTCTCGTGTCTGGTGGCGCCGGGCTCGTTTTCAAGGGCTCGGGCTTTTATCTCACCGACTACGGCAAGAACGCGCATCGCAAAGCGGGACCGAGCACGAGCTCCGATTCGAGCAAGGGCGAAGGCAATAGCGGCGAGAGCAAGGGCGGCGACAGCAAGGGCGGCGAGAGCGGCGGCGGCTCGAGTGAATCCAAGCCGTCCGAGTCGAAGCCTGCCGCGTCATCCACGAGCAGCGACGCGAGCTCACCGAAGAAGCCGTCGTCAGGCACCCCGAAATCCGGCACGTGATGTCTTCCACCGAACAGCTTCGCGCCGAGCTGACGCGCGCGGCGCGGTCGCTTGGTGCGCCCGATGCCATCGAGCCCGTGCTCGAGCGTCCGCGCGACCCGGCCTTCGGCGATTGGGCGACGAATCTCGCGATGGTTCTGGCGAAGCCACTGCGGAGTAAACCACGCGATGTCGCCCAGGGCATCGTGAACGCGATCGATTTCCGTCGTGCCGGTATTCGCTCAGCGGAAATCGCCGGACCGGGATTCATCAACTTTCGTGTCGACGGCGACGTCGTCAGCGACGGCATCGCCGCGCTGATTCGCGCGAGCGAATCGTACGGGCATGCTGATGTTGGTCACGGTCAGCCAGTGAACGTGGAGTTCGTGTCGGCGAATCCGACGGGACCACTGCACGTCGGCCACGGCCGCCAGGCCGCGTTAGGCGACGCGATCGCCTCGCTGCTCGAGTGGACCGGCTGGCGAGTCTCGCGCGAGTTCTATTACAACGACGCGGGCGCTCAGATCGACAATCTCGCCCGGAGCGTGCAGGCGCGCGTCCGCCAGCTCGCGGGTGAGGAGGGGGAGATTCCGCCCGACGGCTATCACGGCGAGTACATCAAGGACATCGCCGAGAAGTATCTCGCGGCGCATAACGACGATACCCGCGGAGAAAATCTCGAAGCGATTCAACGTTTCGCCGTCGCCGAGCTGCGAAAGGAGCAGGATCTCGATCTCCAGGCGTTCGGCGTCACCTTCGACGTCTACTATCTCGAGACGTCGCTCTATACCGATGGCCGCGTCGACGACACGGTGCAGCGACTCATCGGCGCGCGGCACACGTACGAGAAAGACGGCGCGCTCTGGCTGCGCACGACCGATTTCGGCGACGACAAGGACCGCGTGATGCGGAAGAGCGAACAATTCGGGAGCAGCTACACGTACTTCGTTCCCGACGTCGCGTATCACATCACGAAATGGGAGCGGGGCTTCCACCGCGCGATCAACGTGCAGGGCGCCGACCATCACAGCACGGTCACTCGCGTGCGTGTCGGATTGCAGGCGCTGGAGATGGGAATCCCCGCCGGCTATCCCGAGTACGTCTTGCATCAGATGGTCTCGCTCCAGCGCGGCGGGGAAGAGGTCAAGTTCTCCAAGCGCACTGGTACTATTGTTTCGATCCGAGAGCTCGTAGAAGAAGTAGGCCGCGACGCCGTGCGCTGGTTCTTTCTCATGCGCAAGGGCGATTCACCGCTCACCTTCGATATCGACCTCGCGCGCTCGCAATCGGATGACAATCCGGTGTACTACGTGCAGATGGCGCATGCGCGCATGTCGGGCATCTTCCGCGTCGGTGAGATCGACGCGAGTTCGATACGCGCCGAAGACGGGGACTTCGACGCGCTGTCGCTGCCGGAAGAGCAGGAGCTGATGAAGGCGCTGCTCGATTTCCCGTCGGTCGTCAGCGGCGCCGCCGAAGCGTTGGAGCCGCAGCGTCTGACGGCGTACCTGCACGACACGGCGAAGAAGATCCATCACTGGTATCACACCGCGCACGTGCTCAACGAGCCCGAGCCGATCATGCGGGCGCGCCTTGTCCTCGCGCGCGCGGCGCAGATCGTCATTCGCAATGGCCTCAACGCATTGGGCATCTCGGCTCCGGAAAGAATGTGACCGCGGGCGCTCACGCCCAACGCTCAACGCCTAACGCTCAACGCATGTCACTCCTGGTAGTTGGCTCCGTCGCACTGGATTCGGTCGAGACACCGTTCGGCAAAGCCGAAGATGTCCTGGGCGGATCGGCGACCTTCTTCTCCGCATCTGCCAGTCAGCTCTGCGGCGTGCAGCTCGTTGGCGTGGTCGGAAGCGATTATCCCATGGACAAGCTCGAGCCCCTCGCCAAGCGCGGTGTCGATCTCGCCGGGCTGGAGCGGGCCGAGGGACGTTCCTTCCGCTGGCGCGGCCGCTACCGGCACGACCTGAATGTCGCCGAGACGCTCGAGACCCATCTCGGCGTCTTCTCCAACTTCCGGCCGAAGATCCCCGAGCAGTTTCGTAGCGCGCCGTTCGTCTTTCTCGGCAACATCGACCCACGGCTGCAGCTCGATGTGCTGACGCAGGTCGAACGGCCGAAGCTCGTCGCCTGCGACACGATGAATTTCTGGATCGAGAGCCGGCGCCCCGAGCTGCTCGAGCTGCTGTCGCGCGTCGATCTGATCACGCTCAATGACGGTGAGGCGCGCCAGCTGAGCGAGAAGTACAACCTCCTCAAGGCCGCGCGCTGGATCATGAGTCGCGGACCGAAGCTCGTCATCGTCAAGAAGGGCGAGCACGGCGCGTTCATGTTCAGCGAACGCGAAATCTTCTTCGCGCCCGCGTATCCGCTCGAAGACGTGTTCGACCCCACCGGCGCGGGCGACTCGTTTGCCGGCGGCTTCATGGGCTATCTCGCGCGCAACGGCGATCTCTCCGAGCGCAGTCTGCGGCGCGCCGTCGTCTACGGATCGGCCATGGGATCGTTCGCGGTGGAGAAGTTCTCCATCGAGCGCCTGCTCGAGGTTGGCCCGACCGACATCGCCGCTCGCGTGCGTGAATTCCACCGGCTCGTCGCCTTCGAGCAGGAGATGGATTGATGAGCGATCGCGGCGGCGCGCTCGACTATCGGACGGCGGGCGTCGACATCGACGCCGCCGACGATGCGAAGACGCGCATCAAGCGCCTCGTGGAATCGACGTTCACCGCGGGCGCGCGCGGCCGCTTCGGTGGTTTTGGCGGAATGTTCCGGATGCCCGCTGACGCGAAACAGCCGGTGCTCGTCGCCAGCGCCGACGGCGTTGGCACCAAGATCAAAGTGGCGATCGAGTCGGGTCGACACGACACGATTGGACACGATCTCGTGAATCACTGCACCAACGACATCCTCGTGCAGGGAGCGCGGCCACTGTTCTTTCTCGATTACGTCGCCTTCGGCGTGCTCGAGCCCGCCGTCGCCGAAGCGGTCGTCGCCGGCGTCGCCGCCGGGTGCCGCGAAAATGAGTGTTCACTCATCGGTGGCGAGACGGCGGAGATGCCCGGCGTGTACACTCCGCCGGACTATGACCTGGCCGGATTTGTGGTCGGTTGGGTGGAAGAGGACGCGATCATAGGAGCCGAGCGCGTGCGGGAAGGTGACGTGTTGATCGGTCTCGCGAGCTCGGGCCTTCATACGAATGGGTACTCGCTCGCACGCCGAATCGTGACGGACCGCATGCATCTCGGGCCGCATGATCCCTTCCCGGGCGAGTCGGAGTCGACGGCCGACGTGCTGCTTCGCGTCCATCGCTCATATCTGCCTGCGCTGCGCCCGTTGCTGGGCACGATTCACGCTATGGCCCACATCACCGGTGGAGGCCTGCCAGGCAACGTCAACCGTGCCCTCCCATCGAATCTGGACGCGGAGATCGACACCCGCAGCTGGGAGATCCCGAACCTGTTCACGCAGCTGCAGCGCTCGGGCGGGGTGGCGCGGGACGAAATGTTCCGTGCGTTCAACATGGGGGTAGGAATGGTTGTGATCTGCGCACCATCCGACGCTGAAACCATCGTGCGGGCCGCGCAGTCAGAAGGAGTAAGGGCCTGGCGCCTCGGCCGTGTCATTCG
>DASXPH010000028.1:0-9108 GCA_036493735.1 Gemmatimonadaceae bacterium | reverse complement strand
CCGCTGTTCGTCGTCATATCCGGCGAGCTCCAGGTTGTGCGTCCAGAGCCGGGCGACACGCTGATTGCGACGCATGCGCGCAGCCAGTTTTCCGGCGAATGCGCGGTGGTGACCGGTCGAAGCTCGATCTTCCGCGTGCGCGTGTCCGAGCCTGGTGAGGTGATCCAGCTCGATCGAGGCGAGCTGCTCAACCTCGTGCAGAGCGACGCGGAACTGAGCGAGATCCTTCTGGGCGCGTTCCTGCAGCGCCGCCTCGGACTGATTGCCGGGAACCTGGGCGATGTCGTTGTGCTCGGATCGACGCACGACCCGGGGACGCTGGACGTGAGGCAGTTCTTGACGCGGAACGGACATCCGTTCCGGTACGTCGATCTCGATCGCGACGCGGACGCACAGGAAATGCTTGATCGATTTGGCGTCGGTGTCCCAGACATTCCAATCGTGCTCTGCCGAGGGCAGGCGATCCTGCGTCAGCCCACGAACGCACAGATCGCCGACTGCCTCGGTTTCAACGATGCACTCGACGGCACCCACGTCGCCGATCTGGCGGTGGTGGGCGCCGGGCCGTCAGGTCTCGCCGCCGCGGTGTACGGCGCATCCGAAGGCCTCGACGTCCTCGTGATCGAGTCGAACGTCCCCGGTGGCCAGGCAGGATCGAGCTCGCGCATTGAAAATTACCTCGGCTTTCCGACCGGCATTTCGGGCCTCGACCTGACGACCCGCGCGTATTCGCAGGCGCTGAAATTCGGAGCGCAGGTCGTCGTCGCCAAAGGGGCGACGCGGCTGACGTGCGATGGCGAGCGGTACACGCTCGACATCGATGAAGGAACGCGTATCACGGCCCGGTCGGTGATTATCGCAACGGGTGCGCACTACAGGAAACCGCCGGTCGACGGTCTCGGGGCTTTCGAAGGCGCGGGCGTCTACTACGCCGCCACTCCGATGGAGGCTCAATTGTGTGTCGGCGACGACGTGGCGGTCGTCGGCGGCGGTAACTCCGCGGGACAGGCGGCGGTCTTTCTGGCTTCGACGGCGCGTCACGTGCACATGCTGGTTCGGGGTCCTGGCCTCGGGGAGACGATGTCACGGTACCTGAGCCGTCGCATCGAAGACAACCCTGCCATCTCCCTGCGGACGCTCACGCAGATCGTCGGCCTCGAGGGCGAAGGCAGGCTCGAACGGCTCCGATGGCGGGACGAGCGAACCGGGGTCGTCGAGACCCACCCGATTGGCCATCTATTCGTCATGGCCGGCGCGGTTCCGAACACGTCATGGATGGACGGGTGCGTCATCCTCGACGAGAAGGGCTTCGTGAAGACCGGCGCGGACCTCTCGCTCGAGGAGCTCGCGCGTGCGAAATGGCCTCTCGCACGCGCGCCGTATCTGCTCGAAACGAGCAGGCCAGGCATCTTTGCGGTTGGCGACGTTCGCAGCGGCAATATCAAGCGGGTGGCGTCCGCTGTAGGCGAAGGGTCGATTGCGGTCGCGTTCGTTCACCAGGTGCTGCACCAGTGAGCGAAGCGGCCAGGAGAAGCACAATGACGAAGAGAACGATCGATGCGGACACCCTTCTCAATCAGGCAAAGCCGCTGACGGGGCAGCAGGCACACGAGATCCAGCCCTTCGGTCATCTCGTCAAGCTCCCGATTGCATTGGCCGAGCACGTCTGCAAGGAGAGCGTCGAGAACCTGAACCAGCTCCTTGCCGACACCATGACGCTGCGTGACATGTACAAGAAGCACCATTGGCAGGTCGCCGGACCGACGTTCTACCAGCTGCATCTGTTGTTCGACAAGCATTACGAGGCGCAGAACGAGCTCGTCGATCAGATTGCCGAGCGAATCCAGTTGCTGGGGGGCATCAGCCTCGCCATGGCCCACGATGTCGCGGAGACGACGCTGATCCCGCGGCCGCCGAAGGGCCGCGAAGAGGTGCCGGTGCAGATTTCGAGGCTGCTGCACGCGCACGAAATTGTTCTCAAGGAGGCCCGCACGATGGCGCGCCTTGCGGCCGAAGCGGCTGACGACGGCACCAACGATTTGATCGTCAGCAATGTGATCCGGAGCAACGAGCTACAGGTCTGGTTCGTGGCCGAGCATGTCGTCGACATGCCGCTGGTCCAAGCGGTGTAGGCAGCGGTAAACGCCCCGAGACCGAATTCGTTCACAGCGCTGGGGGAGCACATCAAATGGACATCCGCGTCGATGTGGACGCGTCGGAGAACGGATCGCTGAAGCACGCGTCATGGGATCACCTCGCATGCCTCCTGCGCCATTGGACGTGGGCGAACGAGGCGATGGCGACGTTCGACCGACAACTGGCGACTGGGTTGGACGACGAAGACGATCCAATGTCCGATCATCCGTTCGGAGCGTTCTATCACTGGTGCGCTCTCCTGTGTGCCTTGGGTGAGGCGGCGCTCGAACAGGGCCTTCTGACACCCTTCCAGCTCGAACCGATCCGACAGGACCTGGAGGCCAGTCTCCCTGTCCTTAGAGCGTGCCGACAGCGGCTTATCGTCGTTCCTGCGTCGTTGGAGGAGCACCCTCTCATTGTGGCGTTGGTCCGGGACGGCGACACTTTGCCTCGTCTGCGGCGCCTTCATCACACGTTCGGTGAGGCACTTCGCGAGGAGCAGGCATCCCGTGAGATCGATTCTCTCGATCGATGAGAGTGGACCTTTAATCGATCGAGGGGATAACGCTCGGGCATAGCAACAACCGTCCGCGTCTCGCGCGACTGCGTTTGCGTAGACCGCGCATGAAGGTGGCGCGGATCCGCGCCAGATGCGATACCAACGTCCAATAGATTCGTGTCGACGCGTCCTGTGTAATGGAGTGCGTGGTTGGTTTGTCCTGCCGCTGGAGGTTTTTGTGAGCCCGGTAACGAGCGCTGCGCAAATCAGACTCAATCGAACGTCACCCGCATGCTGGCGGATCACGTTCGACAATCCGCCGCTCAATGTCATGGGGCCGCAATTTGTCCGTGAATTCAGGACCATCATGTCGGCCATCGAAGCCGACGAGCAGGTCAGGGTCGTAATCTTCGATAGCGCCGTCGACGGCTTCTTCCTGAACCACAGCGACTTCTATGCCGACTTCGCGGACCTGAAGAGCATTCCGCAAGGGCCGACCGGTCTCGAGGCGTGGCCTGACATCCTCGTCCGACTGACACGCATGCCGGTCGTGTCGATCGCGTCGATTCGAGGACGCGCCACCGGCAACGGCAGCGAGATTGCGCTCGCGTGCGACATGACGTTCGTCAGTCGAGAAAAGGCGGTGCTCTCGCAATGGGAGGTAGGGGTCGGGATGATCGCCGGCGGCGGACCGATGGCGCGTCTGCCTCACCTGATCGGCCGCGGACGGGCGCTGGAAGTGCTCCTCAGCTCGAACGACATTGGAGGAGAACTGGCCGAGGCTTACGGCTATGTGAACCGGGCGCTCCCGGATGCCGAGCTCGACGCGTTCGTCGACGCCCTCGCGACACGCATTTCGGCATTCGACAAGTGGGCAATCGCCAACACCAAGCGTCTCGTGAACGCCAGCCTGCCGGCCGATGTGGAGATCGCGGCCGGATGGGACGCATGCATGGCGTCTGTTGCACGACCGTCGACACAGGCGCGGCTCCAGGCATTCATGAAGCTTGGCTTTCACAAGCCAGGGGCAGCCGAAAACGAGCTTGGGGCATACCTCGGTCGCATCGGCGACTGACGTGAACGCCGAAACACAGGAGGTCCAACATGGATTTACTGCTTCTTGCGAAGACCATCGCGGAGCGTGGAAATGGCGACGGCGCGTGCTAGCCACCGTGGGTCCGCTGTTCGTACTGCTCGGTTTCGCCGCGGCATCATGTCTCGTGATCGCGGACAGCACACTGCCTTCGCTGAAGGCAGAGCGCTGGGTGAATTCGCCGGCGCTCACGGCTGTGGCGCTGCGCGGGAAAGTCGTGCTTGTCGACTTCTGGGAATATACCTGCGTGAACTGGATCCGCACCGCGCCGTATGTCAAGGCATGGAATCGCGAGTACGCATCATTCGGTCTCGTTGTGATCGGGGTCCATGCCCCCGAGTTCGAATTCGGCAGGCGCGCTGAGAACATCGACCGCGGCATTCGTGATCGAGGACTAACCTACCCGATCGCGATCGATAACGAGTTCGCCATCTGGCGGGCATTTGGGAACGACGCGTGGCCCGCGAAATATCTCTTTGATGATCGTGGACGCCTCGTGCACCGATGGGTCGGAGAAGGGAATTACGACGAAATCGAGCGTGAGATCAGGCGTCTCTTGCTTGGTGCACAGCCCGGAATCATGCTGCCGCCGTTGAGCGGCGAGTCGACGACGTTTGAGAAGACTGGTCAGCCTTCTTACGCCGGCATTACGAACGAGACCTACCTCGGCGCCGACCGGCGCGAGCCAGGTGCTGTCACACTGAACGGCGATTGGCACATCGACCACGAATACATCGAACTGAACAAGGGCAACGGCGAAATCGTCCTCCCTTTTACGGCCTCCGAGGTGAATCTCGTCATGCAACCCGGGGCAGCGGGAGTTGCGGCTGTTTCAGTACTGCTCGATGGACAGCCGGTCGGAGACGCACGCGGAATGGATGTGGGCACAGACGGATTTGCGCGTTTCGATCGATCGGGAATGATTCGCCTGGTCGCCGGAGCCGTGCGACGACGCCACGTACTCACGCTGGCCTCTGGCGGTCCAGGGCTGCGCGCGTATGTGTTCACGTTCGGGCCCTGAGGAATTCGAATGCTGCGGGGATGCTCTGACGCATCTAGTGTTGACGAACTGGTCCGGACGCGTTCTCGCTTTTGCAAGATTTGGTATCGCCCTCGGTACGAGGGCGATACCAAGTCGACCGGCTCGAACTCGACTCAGTTGCTGTCCGCTCCCATCGATGCGTACGTAAGAACATCGAGATGTACGGTGTAAGTGAATCGGCGAACTGTGTCAGAACTGTGTCACATACCCCCCGAAACCCTGGGTCAACACCGTGATTTACGGGGACACGTCGACGCACATCGTTGTAGGGTGAAGTCGTTGATCGGAAGTGCGTTGGTGGGATTCGGTGTGCGTCAGCACGCGCGGCGGGAGTCAATTTCCAAGCGTGCTCCTTCAACCACTCGGACATCTCTCCGCTTTAGAATCAACGGCTTGCGAGCGGCGAACGAGGATTATCGCACACGCCGGCGAATTCCGGCATCGGAGATCCATCTTCTTTGGGTTCAGCGCTTTGACCCGAGCGACGACGAGGGCCCAGCGCGAGTTGTGTCAGACCTCTCAATGCTGCGCGATCAGTTATGGCGATTTCGATGAGTCAGCGCGCCGTTGCTGACCACCGAGGGCAATCACGGCGAAACTTGCGACGGTGATCGGTTGAGGACCGTCGGTCGGCCGTCAGGTGAGCATTTCCATTGACTCACATAAACGCCTTAGGGGACACTCCCATAAACGCATTATGGGAGCCCAAGACAAGGAAGCAGAGATTCTTCAGGGCACTCTCGAACTGCTCATCCTCCGCACCTTGGCGACCGGCGAGAAGCACGGCTATGAAGTTGCGGACTGGATTCACACCGCTTCTGCCGACGCGCTCGACGTGGAAGAGGGTGCGCTATATCCCGCCCTCCACCGGTTAGAGTTGCGCGGCCTGCTGGCAGCGCAGTGGGACGTCTCGGCCAACAACCGCCGCGCCAAGTACTACCGGCTCACGCCGAGCGGACGCAAGAGGCTCCGCGAAGCGACCGAGTCGTGGCGCAGAGCGAGCAGCGCCATCAATCGCGTGTTGGAAGCAATCTGATGGAGGTCCTTGATGCCCGAGTGGCTGCATAGCCTTCGCCTTCGGTTGCGCGCGCTCATCAGGCGCCCCCAACTCGAGCAAGATCTCCAAGATGAGATGGCGTTCCATCTGGCCATGCGCGAGGAGAAGGAACGACAGGCGGGCGCCCCGGCCGACGAGGCTCGCATCAGGGCTCGACGACAGTTCGGGAACGTAGGCGTGTTGAAGAATCGTACCCGAGATGTGTGGATCTGGCCATGGCTCCAGGACGTTGGCCAAGACACGCGGTTCGCCGTGCGCATGCTGTACCGGGCTCGCGGTTCGACGCTTCTCACCGTGATCTGTTTGGGTGTTGGCATTGGTGTCAGCACTGCGATCTTCTCGATCGTCAACGCGCTGCTGCTACGACCGCTGCCGGTCGCGGAGTCGGACCGGCTGATACGGATCAGTCGCGGGCAGGAGACAGCACTGTCAATCCCTCTGCTTCGTGCGGTCGGCTCAGGCACTCGATCGCTACGGGCCGTTGCCGGAACTCTTTCCATGGAGTCCGATCTGGCGATCGACGGCGAAAGCCAGTTCATCGGCGCGGAGTTCGCCACTGCAAACTACGCCGATGTCTTCGGCGTCAGACCGTCATTGGGACGCTGGTTCGTCGATGATCGTGAACCCGTTGCCGTGATCAGCGATGCCATTTGGGAGCGCTACTTCGATCGTCGCCCGGACGCGTTGGGTCGGGTCATCCAGTCCGGCACAGATTCGTACACCATCGTCGGTGTTGCGCCCCGCGAATTCGCAGGCGTACGCGCGCCGCTACGGACCGATCTCTGGGCGCCCATCGAGACCCGTTTTCGGTCGACGACCGAAGCGGAGGAGCGACGGCTTGCGCGAATGCTGATGTTCTTCGGCCATCTGCGTCCCGGCGCCCACGCGAGGGAAGCAACGACTGAACTGAACACGCTCGCCATTCAGATGCGCGACCGCAGCGGGTCCACGCCGGAGGCATCGACTCCGTTGCTGGCCGACGCCGTAGGGACGCTTCCAAATCCGGGAAGCCGGCGTCTCGCGCGAACGCTATCAGCGCTCATGGGTGCCGTCGTTGCCGTGGTGCTGATGATCGCGTGCGTGAATGTCGGCCATCTCTTGCTGGCGCGAGGCGCCCTTCGGCAGCGTGAGTTCGCGGTTCGGCGCGCACTCGGTGCGTCACGCGCCCGGCTACTCCGGCAACTGTTGACCGAGGCCCTTGTCCTCGCCGTTGCCGGCACATTGTGCGGTGTCGTGTTCGCCCTGTGGGCCGGGACGATCCTGGAACGCTCGCTGCCGCTGGCTGCAGGCATTTTCGCCATTCAGGTCGATCTATCGCTCGACTGGCGTGCCCTCGTCTTTGCCGCGGGCATCTGCGCCGTGACAACGGTGCTTTGTGGCTTGCTCCCGGCTTGGCGCGTGTCCGGAATGTCCGGAATGCTGGTCGCTCAGGGCAGCGTTGGCGCTAGCGCTCGGCGAAGGCCCGTCGGACTCGTCGCGCAGGTCGTGATGTCCCTGGTCCTGCTGTTCATCGGCGCCAGCTTCGTCGCGGCGCTGCTGCGGCTGCACGCGATGTATCCAGGCTTTGCTGTGGCCGGGCGGCTCTATGCCTATACCTTTCTCCCGTCGCCGCCTTTCGCGCCAGACAGTCGTCGGGGGGTCTATGCACAAGCGCTCGATCGGTTGCGCACGCTTCCAGGTGTGCGCCTGGCCGCCGTCACCTCATCGCTGCCGCTGATTCCTGCCGGATCGGACTGCGCGTCGCTGTCTCCGGACTCGCCCGTGCGCGTGACGAGCAGCGCGGTGGATCCTGCGTACTTCGAGCATGCCCCCCGAAACCCTGGGGCAACACCGCCATTTACGGGGGCACGCTGAAGCAGATCACTGTTGCGGGAAGTCGTTGATCGGAAGTGCGTTGGTGGGTTTCAGTGTGCGTCAGCACGCGCAGGCGGAATCAATTTCCAAGCGTGCTCCTTCAACCACTCGGACATCTCTCCGTTTAGAATCAATCACTTGCGAGCGGTCCGGAACAGTGTAGCGCAAAACCCTCCTTCAAATTCTGCTGCCCTGCGCTGTGATTTGGATTCAGCAGGTTACCGCCGCATCCCGGCGTGATCGTCGATCGAATCGTGTAAAACCTCCTAACGTCGCTCGATCACTTACGGCGCTTCCGATGTTCAAAGGTGATCTCCAAGCGCGCTGGATCGTCGCACCATGCAGGGCAGGCGGCGCGCTCACTGAGCTTCAACGAACGCCGTTCCGTAGAAGTGAGGAGAGCGTTCGCGTTCAGCCGGCCAACAGCTTCTTGGCCATCCATCGCGCGTCGCTCGCCCGCTGCGGCCCGTCAACCTCGGACCCTGCGACGGCGCCATCGAACAGCACCATGAGCGCGCGAGCCGTCGCTTTTGGGTCCTTCACGCCCGCCGCCGTCGTCCACTCGCGGAAACGCTCCGCGAACCACTCGCGCTGACCGTGAGCAATGGCACGCGCCGGATGCGCCGCATCAGTGAGTTCGCTGACCGTGTGTTGCAACGGGCACCCGCGGAAGTCCTTCGACTCGGCCCAGGCCACCACCCAGTCGAAAAACTTGAGCGCGCGTTGTGACGGCGGCGTGTCGGCCAGGTAGGCTTCGATGTTCGCGCGGGCATCCACGGTTCGGCGCTCGAGGTACGAGGCCACGAGCAGGTCCTTGCAGCCGAAGTGCTGATAGAGCGATGCCTTCGCCGCGTCGGCCTCCGCCAGCACGCGATCGATACCTACAGCCCTCACGCCCTCCCGGTAGAACAGGCGGTCGGCGGCATTGAGGAGGCGGTCACGGACGCCAATGGCGGAGGGTTTCGCCCGTTTCCTGGGTTTCTGCGGCACCTCTTGACAATACAGACAGATCGGTCTATTGTCAACGCCATGAATAGACAGAACGGTCTATTCTCGGACGCCCGGACACGGGTGCCACGTTCGGTCTCGCGCGTCGCGAGGCCGTCAGGAGTTTCGACATGGGATACGCACTGTCAGGCAAGACCGCACTCGTCACCGGCGCCAATCGCGGCATCGGTGAAGCTATCGTGGACGCGCTCGTCGCGGCCGGCGTGAACAAGGTCTACGCCGCCGCCCGCAATATCTCGGCGCTCGTCCCTCTGGTGGAACGCCATGGCTCACGCGTTGTGCCGCTCCAGCTCGATGTGACCAACGCGACGCAGATCGCGACCGCCGCCGCCACCGCGACGGACGTCGACCTCCTGGTCAACAACGCGGGCATCGTCGGCTTCTTCGGTGGCGACTTCACGGATCCGAAGTGGATTGAG
>DASXPH010000027.1:0-47299 GCA_036493735.1 Gemmatimonadaceae bacterium | reverse complement strand
CGCGCAGGCGATGCTGTATAAAATGTCCGGGGCGGATCCGATGGTAATAACCGGGTCGGTGGTGTTCCTGGCGCTCGTGGCGTTGGCGGCCGGGTATGTACCGGCGCTCAGGGCGTCACGGGTGTCGCCGATGCAGGCGTTACGATACGAGTGACGCGGGCGATGGGCGATGGGCGGTGGCTGTCAGCTGACGAGGTCAGTGCCATCGCCCACCGTCCATCGCCCACCGTCCATCGCCCACCGGGAATAGCGCCGCGCGTTAGGCTCTCGCGCCCGGGCAAAGCGCCCGTCAGCCGATCTTGCCTAACGCCGATGCCGCTATCGCAGAGTTGCGCAGCAAAGTGCGAGCAGGCGTTTCGACCCGTTACAGCGCACACCATCGAGCGTCGCTCGCATGACGCCTTCCGCCAGCGGTGCTGCGGCGGATCGCGGAATTCTTCTTCGGGAGAGTTACCATGATTCGGCACTACATGGGACTCGTCGTTCTCTCGATCACCTTCAGCGCGCCGACCGTCGGTGCGCAACGCGCAAGAACCCACTCCCCCACGTCGTCGATCAGCTGGTCAGCAGGCGCGGGGATGAGCGTTCCCACGGGTGATCTCAGCAACGACGCATCGAGCGGCTTTCACGTGCAGGGCGCGAGCTCGTACCACCGCCTCGGATGGCCGATCGATCTGCGCGCGGAGCTGGCGTATTACCACTTCGGTGAGAAGGACTTCACCGTCGCTGGTGCGCGGCCCAATCAAACGGTGACGTACACCGGCAAGTCGAGCTCGATCGCTGGCGTCGTCGACGCCTCGTACGCGCTCAACACGATTGGTCGCTTGCGACCATATCTTCTCGGGGGCCCTGGGATCTACAACACGCGTGCGGAAGTGACGCCTGCCGGAGCGACGACGAGCACTTCGTCGGCGGCGACGAAGGTTGGCCTGAACGCAGGCGCCGGAATGAACTTCTCGCTCGTCGGACGTCCCGCCTACCTCGAGGCGCGGTACCATCACGTGAACCAGGCAGCGTGGATTCCGATCACGCTTGGTTTACGGTTCTAATAACTCGTTACATCGGCCTCACGAACGGCTCCGGTTCGATAACCGGAGCCGTTCGTGCGCCACTCGCCAGCGGTCAATTGGTGATCACGTTAGGCACCTTCCGCTGCTGCAGCATGGTGTTGAACGCCGTCACGTCGCCGGTCGTCACCTTCTCGAAGTCCGACCGCACCGCCTTCAGCTGCGTGTTCAACAAGGTTGCCACCTGACGCTGGCTCTCCGTCGGCGCGTAGTCGCTCGACTCGATCTCTCCCGCCAGGTACCGCAGTTGCTCGCTCAGACGCTCCGGCCAGCGCAGATCATCCTGGCCGCGGCCCGTCGCGCGAGTTTGAAAGAGCTTCCGCTCGACGACGCGCAGCCGCTCGTCGAGCGAGTCGGCCGACGCGAGCACGTCCTTGCGCGTCGAGTCGCCGGACATCGTTGCCCGCATCGCCGCGAGCTGGCCGCGAATGTTCTCGAGGCTGTTGATCATCGTCACCGCGGCGTCCATGTCACCCGTCAGCTGCCGCTCGAGCGCAACGTTCTCGGCGAGCCCGGCTTCCGTCGCCTCGAGTTGATTCGGGTCGCGCTTGAGCACGAGCTGTTGCGACTCGTTCGTACCCGCGAGACGAACGGTGTACGTGCCCGGCAGCTCGAGCACCGCAAGCCGACTCACCGTCGGCGCGTTGCGCCCCTCGAGGGGCACCTTGTACCAGTCGGCGTATTCGGGCGGCGTGCGGAGCTTCGCCTGCTTCGTGAGATCGCCGCGGAGGTTCCACCACACGCGACCGATGCCAGCGTTCCGCGGCGCCTTGATCGTACGCACCACCGTGCCGCTCGCGTCGCTGATGGTGATCGCGACGGAGTCCTTGTTCACGATCTTCGTGCCGGCGCTGTCGCGGACCGTGCTGTCGCTCCCCTTCTTGAGATAGAAATCGATCGGTGTTCCATACGGCGGACTGAAGCCCGCGGAAGGATCATAGCTCACTGACATCGGCTGCTCGGTATCGTGCAGGCGGTACGCGACACGCGTTGGGAAGAGATGAGCATCTTTGGACGTCACGCTGGGGCCGAGGGTGCGGAGCGGGGTGATGTTATCGAGGATCCAGAAGCCGCGGCCGTACGTCGCGACGACGAGGTCGTTGAACTGAGGCTGGATCACCATCCAGTAGACCGGCGCGTGGGGCAGGTTGTTCTGCAGCGACTGCCAGTTCGCGCCGTCGTTGAAGGAGACGTACAGGCCGTTCTCGGTGCCGAGATAGAGCAGCCCGCGCCGGACGGGGTCCTCGCGAATCACATGTGCGTACGAGAGCGGGGACTTTGGTACGCCGTTCGTGATCAGCTTCCAGCTCTTCCCAAAATCATTCGTCTTGTAGACCCAGGTCTCGCGATTGTTCGCCTGATGCCCATCGACGGTCATGTACGCTGTGCCCAGATCGTACCGTGAAGGTTCGATATTGGAGATGGTGCCCCAGTTGAGCAAGTTGGGAACATTGGCGCTGACGTTCGTCCACGTCGCGCCGCCATCGCGCGTGACATGCACCAGGCCATCGTTGGTACCGACCCAGAGGACCTTGGCATCGATCGGCGATTCGCCGATGGAGAAGATGACGTCACCGTATTCGACGCCGATGTTGTCGGGCGTGAGGCCGCCGGAGATCTTCTGACGCGATTTGTCGTTGCGCGTGAGATCGGGCGAGATCTCCGCCCAGTGATTGCCACCGTCCTTCGTCATGTGCACGTGCTGGCTGCCGATGTAGAGCACGTTGTGATCGTGCGAGGACAACGTCACCGGCGCCGTCCAGACGAAGCGATACTTCAGGCTGTCGGCGGGCCACCCAATAGTTGATAGCGGCCAGATCTCGACCGTATGGACGAGATGCGTGCGCCGGTCATAACGAGTGACGATGCCGCCCATCGAACCCGAGCCCGACGCGCTCGACCAGATCAGATTCCCGTCTACTGTGTCCGGCCATGCCCAGCCGCTCTCACCGCCGCCGACCGTCTGCATGTGCCCGCGTGTGATCGACGGAATGTCGAAGCCGCCGAAGTCGCCCGCGCGTGCATTGCTCGGCACCATCGCCGACGGTCCGTCCTGCCGATTGCCATACACATTGTACGGCACCCTGTTGTCCACCTCGGCGTGGTACATCTGCGCCAGCGGCAGCTGCTCCTGGATCCACGACTTGCCGCGGTTTATCGAAATCGAAACACCGCCGTCGTGGCTCACGATCATGCGATTGCCGTTGGTCGGGTCGATCCAGATGTCGTGATGGTCGCCGCCGGGGTATTCGGTGAAGGTTGGATCGACGATCGTCGTGCCGCCGTCGAGGGTCTTGGACCAATTCGACGCGAGGAAGTAGGCCTCGTTAGGGTTGTCTGGCGACACACCCATCCGGTTGTAATAATGCGTCCTGCCGGCCATCTGACGATCACTATTGACTAACTGCCAGCTCTCGCCGGCGTCGTCCGATCGGAAGAGACGACCGCTGTCGGTGGGCTTGCCATCCGGTGTCGGCACGCCATCGCCCGTCTCGACCTCGGCGTAGATGCGATTCGGCATCGCCTTGCTGATGCCGAGGCCAATCTTGCCGACCGTCTTGTTAGGCAGGCCGCCGGCGAGCTTCTTCCAGGTCGTGCCGCCGTCGGTGGACTTCCAGATGCCGCTCCCCGCGCCGCCGCTGAAGCGTCCCCACGTGTGAATCTCAATTTGCCAAAAGCCTGCGTACAAAATGCGTGGATTGGTCGGGTCCATGACAATATCACAGGCCCCCGTCGAGTCGTTCACGAACAGCACGCGCTCCCAATTCTTGCCGCCGTCGCTGGAGCGATAGATGCCGCGCTCCGGCTGCGGTCCGTAGGCGAATCCAAGCGACGCCGCATAGACGAGGTCTGGATTCGTCGGAGAAACGACGATGCGCGCGATGCGGCCGGTGTTCTCCAGTCCCGCGCGCGTCCAGGTCTTACCCGCGTCCGTCGAACGAAACATTCCCCAGCCGGCGGAGATGTGACTCCGCGTGAACGGCTCACCAGTGCCGGCGTACACGACGTTGGCGTCGCTCGGCGCCACGGCCAGCGCGCCAACGGATGACACGGGCTCCTTGTCGAATACGGGATCCCAGTGAATGCCGCCGTCGGTCGACTTCCAGAGTCCACCAGACGCGGCGCCCGCGTAATAGGTGTTCGGGTCGCCGGCCACGCCGGTCACCGATGTGACGCGATTCCCCTCCGGGCCGATGTAGCGGTACTTGAGTCTTTGATAAACCGCGGTATCCACGGCTTCGGGAGCAACTTCCTTGAGCTCCTGGCGTGGCTTGTTCTGGGCGGTCGCGGTGGAGGCGACGAGAAGAAGACCCAGCGGGACGAGTCGGCGCATCGGGCACCATGAGGTGGCGGGGTGGCCGAGAAGTTACCGACCCCGACGACTGCGTCAATTGACGTATGGGTCAGCCTGCCGCGCGATGATTATTTGTAGACCATGCGAATGATGGCGCAACGAGGCGCAGGTGGCTCGACGCTACTCGTCCTGGTCTGTCTGTGCGGCTGCGACCTCTCTGGTTTGACAGATATCAGCGGCGGACACCTCACCAGCATCGATATCTACGGCGACACGCTGGTCGCGGTCGGAGACACCGTTCGCCTGTCCGCGACGGGAAGGCTGGATGGGCTCATCGGGATCCTGTCGTACGATCCGATGAACGATGCACGGTGGTCTTCCTGGCCCCCGTCGATAGCAATCGTGGAATCGAGCGCGAAAGGCTCGACGATTCTCCTGCGCGGCATTAGCCCCGGCCGCGCGATCATTGAAGCGAAGGCTCGAGGTGTCACCGGAACGTACGTCGTGTTCGTGCATCGACAGCTACCGCCGCCGTCGATGGACGTGTCAGGCGGAGCTCTCGAGCCCGTCGGACACGATCGTGTTCCACACGGTACTTGCCCGTCAGCTGCCCCTCGGTGGACTGAACTTGATAGGCATTGCCGTCGTCGATCTCGACGTTCGACGGAAAGGAGGCCGTGAACAGCCCATCGGTCGGCGTCGGCAGCACCTGGCCGCCCTCTATCAGTCGGACGGCGGGCCCTCGATTCCGGTTGTTGGGTATCCGAAGGACGCCTAACTCCGGCTTTCCTATACAGATCGGGGGTTCTCGAGGGTGCTCGCCGAGTCTCTCGCCGAGTAATAGATTGGCGCCATGGACAACGAAGAGAATACAGAGGCACGAACGCCGACCATTCGCGAGGAGCTCGAGGGCTTCGTGCGCTCGCTGTTCGCCACGACCACCGAGAACAGCGCGCCAAAGATCGAGAATGGCGCGCCGAGAATGATTTCACCGCCCTCGCCCCCTCCCCCTCCCCCTATGCGTGACGTCGAGCAGGAATTACCGAAGACCGATGGCAAGCGCGACGTCGCCGAACAGGTGGCGGTGATGTTCCGAGACCTCTTCGAGTCGCAGGACACCTTCATCATCTCCAACGCCGGCGTGCAGGCGATCATTGATGGATTGCTAAAGCGGTACCGCGAGCGCGAATCGCCGGTGCTGCGCGAGAAGCTGCTCGTGCATTGGCGGCAGGACGTTCCGCGCCTTCGCGCCGCGCTCACGGAAGCGGCGAAGGACGATCCGCTCGTGCTGGACACGGGACAGGAAGTGTCGCTCGTGACGACCCAGAAGGCGCAAGCACTGCTCGATCGCTTCTGTCCGCAGACGGTCTATCTGCCCGAAACCCAGGCCACACGGAACGTGCGGTGAAGTTATTGTCGCGGCGTGCGGTCCTTGCGCTGTGCCTAACGATAAAAACAGTTCTCGATTAGCCCATCGTCAACGCGGGGCTTGGCGCTGGCCGCCTTCGTCTCAACGGAACCCTCGACGCAATGAGCGCGAGGACAATCGGCACGAGCGCAACGATGATGAACTCGTAGCGGTTCGCGTTGATGAACGCACGAGTCCCGACGAGGAGCCGCGCGGTTCGGGGCGCGCCCGGCTCGTAGCCGATCGGCTCGAGCGTGCCATTGGCGGGCTTTGGTGTGAGGCTCACCGAGTCCACCGCATCGAGCACGGTAATCGAATCGCGCGCGCCCGGCGGCACGAAGGTGAGCGCCACGAGGCGATAGGGCATTGTCAGGCGATCGCGGCGGCCGCGCCCAATTCCGCGCGACTGCACTTCGGTCCAGCTCACCCGCGCGTTCGTGTGGAGCGGCCCTGCCACGGGCAGCGGCATCGGGCGGACAACGTAGATCCAGCTCGCCATGAGCCAGATGGCCGCGACCGCAAAGCCGGCGATCTTCGTTAGGCGGCCGATGAGAAAGGTCAACGGAGCGAAGAGCAGCAGTAGCGCCATCCAGCGGCCGCGAGTCGTCTCCGGCGTGAAGAGCTCGCGCGCCTGCATGAGCGTTGTCCGCGTCACCAGTCGCGTCGTGTATGGATAGACGGGCAGGTATCGCACGCGCAGATGTGACCCGACGGTAATGCTGTCGTAGTCGCCATTCCCGAGCATCAATTCGCTCGTGTGGGGCGTTCCATTCGGCGTGTGAAAGCGCGTCCAGACGACGAGGCGCCGACGCCAGCCGCCATCGGGATCGCGATTGAGTCGATAGCCCTCGTACTTCTGCATCACGACGGCATCGGTCTCCGGCGCGCGGTCGAGCCAGAGCGGTGGAACGACAATGAGCCCGAGCAAGAGCACCGGGAGCACGAACGACCCGAGTTGAACTCGCGATGACATGGATGATTCTCCCAGGCCGATTGTACGCGCGTCGCCAGTGCTCGGCAACTGGAAGGACGCCGATGCTCGACAACGGTCGGTGCTTGCCGCACTGTAGGTCATGCTCAAACAAAACATTCTGTTTTTGACGCTCTCGCTCGCCAGCTGTCTGCCGATGACAGCCATAGCACAGGCGCCGCGACCGGTACTCGCCGTCTTTGCTCACCCCGATGATGAGCGCGTCATCGGACCGCTCCTGTCACGACTCTCACGCGAGGGACGCGAGACGCACCTCGTCATCGCCACCGATGGTTCGCAGGGCGTGCGTGACTTCGCGCATCTCGCGGCGGGCAACGAGCTCGCGTCGGCGCGGGTCAAGGAGGCGACGTGCGCGGCCAACAGGCTTGGCGTCACTCGGCTGCACCTGCTCGGGCTTCCCGATGGCGGGCTCGCGTCCTTTCAGTCGTTAGGTCGATTGCGCTCGCGCCTCGTGGCGATCATCGATTCCGTGAAGCCGGCGGCGATCATCACCTTCGGTCCGGAGGGCGGCACCGGACATCCCGATCATCGGCTCGTCGGCGACGTGACGACGCAGATCATCCAGGGCGACGCGCGGTACGCGAAGATCGATCTGCTGTTCGCCTCATTGCCGACGGAGCGGCTTCGCACGGCGCCGAAGGCAAACCCCACGGTGAATGGCATGGCCGAGTCGCTGCTGACGGTGCGCGTGCCGTTCGAGGACCGCGATCTGGCCGCCGGGCGCGAGGAGTTCGCCTGCCACAAGAGCCAGTACGCGCCGGCGGAGATGGACTCGGTAAACGCGTATCTCGCGCACGCCTGGAACGGCAGGGTCTGGATGAGGCCGTGGATGGGCGAGCTGCACGACCCGCGGATATTCGAAGCGAGATGAGGTGTTGATGCGTCCTGCCCGGGCGCGCAGAACTTTCGCTTCGTCAACCTCGCTTACGCAGCTCGGCTTCGGCCAGCCACCCCCTCCTCAGCTGGTCTTGCGGGATGCTCGACAGGTAAGGCTTGATGTCGACAATCGGGGTGCCGTCGAGCATGTCCACGCCGCGGACACGGAGGCGCGCGCCATCGCGCCCGAGCAGCTCCACGACTGTAAGGCCGATGGGGTTCGGGCGCCGTGGCGATCGCGTCGCGAACACCCCGTGCGGCCGATCGTCGCTAGGGGGGTGGGCCTCGAGGTCGAAGCCGTCGACGCGATCGAAGATCCAGAGGACGAAGAGATGCGAGAAGCCCTCGATGTCGCGCAATCCCGGCGCGAGCTCCGGACGAATCTCGAGTATGCCGTCGGCGAGATGGCGGGCGCCGGGCCCTTTGGGAATCTGGGACGTCTCGGTGTACGGCGTGCGGGCGACACCGATCGGGTTGAGCGTGATCATCGGAGTCAGATGGTTCATGTCGAATACGAAGCTAACCCTGTGAGGCGCGTCACACGCAGCAAGCCCATGCGTCGCCTATAGTTCGCCCCTGACGAATCACGCGAACGGAAGGCGGATGCGTGGCGAGGGCGCCGGACATCGCTTCCACAGAGCTGCAGAACGATGAGATCCCGCTTTTTTACAATTAGCATCTCCTCAACACTGGTCGGACTGGCCGCGGCGGCGATCGCGTGCTCCGACTCCACGACCTCTCCCGGCGCGACCGGGACCCTCGTCACGCGACTGACGGACGCGCCGTTCCCGACGGACGAGGTGAAACGGGTCGACATCTACGTCGTGCGGGTGGACGCACGACAGGCCGACGTCTCCGACGCCGACGCGAGCTCGTCGCTGGACGACCAGAGCTCGGCGAGCAGCGGCTGGAAAACCGTCGCCACGCCCGACGCGACGTTCGATCTGCTCTCGCTGCAGAATGGCGTTGCCGCGACACTCGGCCAGGTGAATCTCCCCGCCGGGACGTACAACGGATTTCGACTGATAATCGATCAGAGCAAGTCGAGCGCGACGCTCAAGGACGGGACGGTCCTGAATGGCGGCTCGACACCTGGCATCAAGTTCCCGAGCGCCGGCCAATCGGGACTCAAGATCGCTCTCGCGCAGCCCGTGAAGATCGTCGCCAACACGGAGACGGATCTCGTCGTGGACTTCAGCGTCGCACAGAGCTTCGTGATGCGCGGGAACACAGTCGAGCAGAACGGACTGCTCTTCAAGCCGGTGATCAACGCGTCGGTGACGAACCTGGCACTCACCAACTCGAACGTGCGATTGGCCAACGCGACCGACGGCGCCTTGAATCTGCTGGAGAATGCCGCGCCGCTCGCGGGCTCGTCGAACCTCGCCTTTGGCGCGAGCAGTGTGTGCAGCAGCGTGAACGCGGCGACGCCGGTGCTGAGCGTTACGCAGGGCACCTCGACGACGGCGCTGACTGGCTTCTCGCCGATCTTGATCGCGGGCCATCCCTTCACCTTCGTGGCATTCCCGGGCAGTGGCGGCGCCGTGCAGTTCGCGACCGTCGCGCAGGAAATTCCGGTGAGTGGTCAGGCCCGACTGCTCGTCTTCAACGCGATACCGGTGCCGTTCGACGTATACGTCACCGCCCCTGGCGCGGCGCTCGCGACACCGACCTTCTCCAGCGTACAACCGAGTGGCGCTTCGGCTTCAATGAGTGTGCCCGTTGGCTCGTCGCAGCTTCGTCTGACTGGAGTCGGCAGCACGACGGTGTTGCTCGATTTCGGGACACAGAATTTCGTCGCTGGACGGAACGAAATGCTTATTGTCGCGCCGCCCCCACCGAATACGACGCCACCGCGTGCGTTCCTCGTGCCTGGCTGCTGAGCAGGCTGTTCTCGTGTGCAGCCCCACGGCTTCGCGCCGTGGGGCTGTTTCCTTAGCGCTAACTCGACGAGCGTTGGCGGAGCACCTCATAGAGTGCGATCGCGACGCTGGTGGACAGGTTGAGCGACCGCACTCGCGGTGAGTGAATCGGCATTCTCACGAAGCGATCGCGATATCGTTCGTGCAGCTCGACAGGCAGGCCGCCCGTCTCGCGGCCGAACACCAGCACGACATCGTTAGGCGCTCCGAGCGGGGCGTCCCAGTAGATGCGCTTGGCCTTGGTGGAGAAGAAGTATGGCTCGCCGAGATTGGGAAGCTCGCGCTCGAACGCGCTCCAACTCGGCCAGACGCGAAGGTCCACGTGTTCCCAGTAATCGAGCCCCGCGCGTTTGACCTCTCGCTCGTCAAGTGAGAATCCGAGTGGCTCGATGAGGTGCAGCGTGGCGCCGGCCGCGAGGCAGGTGCGGCCAGCGTTGCCGGTATTCCAGTGGATCTCGGGGTGGACGAGGACGACGTGAAGGGCCAAGTCGGCTGTTCGGTATAGGCTTACAATGTTTAATCAGCCACGGGAGAGCAGAGGGTAGGTAGAGTGTAAAAAGCAGATCCCTCGTCGCTTCGCTCCTCGGGATGACACAGTCTGTCATTCCGAGCAAAGCGAGGAATCTGCTTTTTGCCGTTACCCTCTACCCTCCGCCCTCTGCCCTCCACCTCTGCCATGACGGCGATCATCGATCGGATCGAGCGCGAGCTCGGTGTTCCAGGGATTGCGACGCTGCTCGCGGAGCGCCTCGAGCCGGCCGACCTCCAGTCGCTGCTGCTCGAGGTGTACAGGCGGCTCGCCGCGAGACGTCCGGCGACGAGCGTGCTCTCCGACTACACGTCAAACCGCTTCGTGCATCCGTCGCGCATACGACCGACGCAATTCCTGGAATGGGACCGCGTCGCCTTCGCGATGCTGCCGACGGAGTTCGAGGCGCTCGAGCTCTCACCCGTGTGCCCATTGGGTACGGCATCGGTGCTCGCCGAGCTCGCGCAGGATTGGTCGCTCTCCACGATCCGGAATACCGAGGTGGTCTCCGACTCCACCAATGTGCTCGCCCTCGAGGCAACGCTTCGCCGGCGCGCGCTGAAGCGCGACGATCCGCGCTCGGCGACGCCTGTGAATCTCGCGGCGAGCCATCGGCTGCTGCGGACCAAGAACTACGATGATCCGCGGTTGTCCTCCCACTTCAGAGTGTTCTCGTTGGTCGGTGCCGGGCGTGACAAGGGAGGGTTCCAGTTCGAGACCGAGATGATGGGCAGGCACATCGAGTTCTACATCAGAGCGATTCGTGCCTTCGTCTCCGAGTCGGCGGCGCTGGGCGTCTGGCTCACGGCACTCGAGACGAACGCCACTTCAGCCCTCGATCTCCTCGCCGACCGCATTCGGCGGGAGTTCGCCAATGTGGAAGTCGCGCTCGACCCCGATCGAACGGCGGCGCGAAATTATTATCGTGGCATGTGCTTCGGCATCACGAGGCCGAGCACGACTGGCGAGCAGCGGCATCTGGTGGACGGTGGTCGCGTCGACTGGACGCAGCGGCTGCTGGGGGACGCGAAAGAACGGCTCGTGATCAGCGGTGTGGGCAGTGATCGGGTGTGCGACATGCGCACGGAGCTCAACTCTTCGGAGGTCTGACGATGATTCTCTCTCGGTCGGTGATTGTTGCGTCGATCCTGTCATTCGTCGCGGGTGCCGGCGCGATGTGGGCGCAGCAGCAACAACCCGGCTCACGCCGCGAGCCGCAATTCGAGAATGCTCAAGTGAGCGTCTGGAAGTCGATCGTCATGCCGAAGCAGCCGCTCACGCTGCACCGGCACGAGCACGGCCGGGTGCTCGTCGCGCTCACGGATGGGCAGTTGAAGGTGGTGGACAGGGCGGGCAAGACGCTCGACACGTACAACCTCACCGCCGGCAAGGCGCTCTGGCTCGGCGTGGATCCGCCGGGCCAGATGCACGCCGACGTCAATCCGGGGACGAAGCCTGTGGAGGTGGTGGTTGTGCAATTGAAGAACGACAAAGACTAGGGGCTGGGGTCTAGGGGCTAGGGCCGGCGGTCACCACACCTGCGCTTGGCCCCAGCCCGTAGCCCGGGATCACCGTGGCCAACGAGACTGGCACTGCGCTCTCCGCGGTCAAGACACGGGAGCCCGCACTACGACGAGAAATTATGAACTGCCCAAGACCCTCGCCGGATCGGTCTTCGCCGCGCGCCGCGCTGGACCGACACTCGCCGCGACCGCGACGAGGCCCGTCACCAGCACCACTGCGGCGAACGTCACCGGATCGGTCGGCGTCACGCCTTGCAACAGCGTCGTCATGGCGCGGGTGAAGACGAGCGCGATGGCGACGCCGATCGCAAGACCGGCGAGCGCTTGACGCAGACCGGTGCGGAGGCTCAACGCGACGAGCTCTCGCGGCGTCGCCCCGAGCGCGGCGCGAATTCCGAACTCGTGCGATCGCGACGCTACCACCTGCGAGACTATGCCGAAAATCCCGATCGCCGATAACATCAGAGCCAGCACTCCGAACAGGCCGAGTGCTTCCATCGCGAAGCGCGGGCCGCCGATCGCCGCGTTCACGATGTCCGGCATGGTGCGCACCTCGGAAACCGGCAGGCGTGGATCGAGCTGCCGGACGACGGAGCGGACCGGCGCGGCGAGCGCGGCGGGATCTCCGTCGGTGCGGACGACGAGGCTCATGCTTCGCTGCGTATTGCCCGGCTCGCGCGCGAACTGCGCGACCGTCGCGTAGAACTCCGGCTTCACCTTACCGACGAGCGTGTTGTGGTGCACGTCGTCGACGACGCCAACGATGGTGTAGCGCGCCAGGCTGTCCGGCCCGCCGTAGATGCGCACGCGGCCGCCTAACGGGTGGCGTCCCGCGAAATACTGGTCGGCAAAGGTGCGATTGACGACCATCGCCAGCGGCGCGCTCATGTCGTCACGCGCGTCGAACACGCGGCCCTCGCGGAGCTTGAGTCCCATCGCCTCGAAGTAGCCGGGCGTCACGATCTGCCAGTCGCCAGGCGTCCCCTGATTCGGCGGCGGCGTGTACCCTTCGACCTGTAGCCCCCAATCGCCCATCTCGGTCGCGAGCGGCAGGAGCCTAACGGCGCCGACGTGCTTGACGCCGGGAACTGCCGCCACCCGATGCTGCAACTCGCTCCAGAATGCGGCGACGCGGATGGAGTCGGGATACCAGGTGGACGGTGTCGAGACGCGCAGCGTGAGCACACCATCAGGGCGGAAGCCGGCGTCGATCGCCAGCAGATTGCGCACGCTCCGGATCATCAGGCCGGCCGCGACGACGAGGACCACGGCGACGGCGACCTCCGTCGCGACGAGCGATTGTCGCCAGCGCAGCCGCGCGCGGCTCATCGTCGCACCGCGGCCACCTTCCTTCAGCTCACCGGCCGGCGCGATGTGCGTCGCCTGAAACGCGGGGAGTACTCCCGCCAGGACGGCCGCCGCGACGGCCGTCAAGAGAGCGAAGCCGAGAACGCCCCAGTCAATGGTCGTCTCGGAGATGCGGGGCAGACTCGCTGGCGCATTGGCGCGCAGGAGACGCACCGCCGTCGCGGCGAGGACGAGGCCTAACGACGCACCCAACACCGCGAGCACCGCACTCTCGGCCAACAGCAGCCGCGTGAGGCGTTTCGAGCCCGCGCCAAGCGCGACGCGCACCGCGAGCTCGCGCCGGCGTGATTCGCCGCGCACGAGCATCAACCCGGCAACGTTCGCGCAGGCGATGAGCAGCACGAAGCCAACCGCGCCGAAGACAACGAGCAGCACTGGCCGCACGCGTCCCGTGATCTGCTCCTCGACCGGTACCGCGTACGCGTGAAAGCCGACGTTCGCCATGTAGCCAAACTTCTCCAGCTCGGCAACGATCGACCGAAGCTGAGCGTTCGCCGTCGCCGCGGTTGCGCCTGGGGCGAGGCGCGCGACGGCATAGAAGCCGTGACTCGAGCCGCCCTTCGGGAACTCCGGACCTGGCACGGCGCCCTGCTGCGTCGCGTCCGTGGCGAGCGGGAACCAGGCTTCGCTCGGTCCGTTGGTGCTGTAGTCCACAGGCAGGCGGAAGCCGTTAGGCATCACGCCAACGACAGTCGCGCCGCGTCCGGAGATCTGGATCTGCTTGCCGACGATCGATGGATCGCCGCCGAAGCGGCGCTGCCAGAGGCCATAGCCGAGCATGACGACGCGTGGCCCGTTCGGCCGGTCTTCCTCGGCAGTAAAGTTGCGTCCGACGATCGGTTTGACGCCGAGGATCGGAAATACGTTCGCCTGGACCGTGCCGACGCGGACCCTCTCGGGGTTGTCGCCGTCGATCGTGGCGGAGCCGTCGAAGTAGATCGCGATGTCGGCGAAGGCGGGCACGCGCGCCTTCCAGCCTTCCCACTCGTCGTAGGAGAGCCACGTCTGATCGAATCCCTTCCACGCACTCCATACGACGGCGACATGCTCTGGGTGTGCGTAAGGAAGTGGCGTCAGTAGCACCTGCTTCACGACACCGAAGAGTGTCGTCGTGGCGCCGATGCCTAACGCGAGAGTGAGCGTCGCGATGGCGGTGAAGCCGGCGCGCCGACGGAGGGAGCGGGCCGCGAAGCGCAGGTCGTTCCAGCCGTCGAAGAGCCAGCTCGTGCCGCGCTCGTCGCGCACGTCGTCCTTGTGCCGCTCGACTCCTCCGAAGTCACGCAGCGCGCGCCGCCGCGCTTCGGCCTCGGCGAGTCCAGCGTCGATATTGCGCCGCGTTTCCATCTCGATGTGAAAGCGGAGCTCCTCGTCCATCTCATGGTCCTGTCGGCGCTTACCAACGAGCGCGCCGAGCGAGGTGAGTATTTCGTGATACCAGGCCATTCTCATCCCCCTTGGAGGGCGTAGCGGAGCACGCGGTTTACCGCACCGGACGACCGCTCCCATTCCTCGATCTCCGCCGTCAGCTGCCGCTGGCCCTCGCGCGTGATGACGTAGTAGCGTGCGCGGCGATTGTTGTCGCTCGCGCGCCACTCGGCGCGAATCCAGCCACGCCGCAGCATCCGTTGGAGGGCAGGGTAGAGTGAGCCCTGGTTGACGTCGAAGACGTCGCGGGAGATCTCGCGGAGCCTGAGCGAGAGTCCCCAGCCGTGCATGGGCTCGACAGAGAGGAGCTTGAGGGCAAGCATCTCGAGCGTTCCCTGGAGAACCTCAGAGCGCCGGCCGGGTTCGAGGTCGGAAGCCATGCTCCTTTAGACGGCCAAAAGGAGAAAAGGGTTTCAATCGCGCGCATCGAATGAACGCCGCGATGGAGCTCGCGGTGGCGCGGCTGTGACGCGGCGCCTGCACCCAGAGGTTGTCCCTGTGCCGGAGCGACGATGTGATGGCGGCGATGCGCGTGCCCGTCACCTGCACCGATATTAACTTGCGCACACCCGGACGGTCTGCACCGCCATCCGGAAGTCGGGAGGTAGCTCTGTCGGTCCCGGATCTGCGCACCACACCACATCCGCTCCAGCCACTCGCGTCCGGGGACGCGGGCGTTGTCGCGCGTATTCGCGCCGGTGACGAAGCGACGTACGAGTCTTTGTATCTCGAGTACCATGAATCGCTCTGGCGCTTCGCGTACACGCTCGTGCGGTCGGCGGAGATCGCCGAGGAGCTGGTACAGGACATCTTTCTCGCGCTCTGGCGTGACCGCGCTCGTTGGCGGGTGACGACGTCGATCCGGCTCTGGCTGTACGGCGCCGTGCGGAATCGCGCCATGAATCATCGCCGACACCAGCGTGTGGTCGCGATGGCGGCCGTGAGGGATTCGGCGCTCGATGAGGGCGAGCGACCCGCTGGCATGGGCGCGCCGCCGCTCGATCCACAGGCCGCACTGGAGGCGAGCGAGCTCGACGAGCGCGTCGATCGCGCGCTGGCAATGGTCTCCGAGCGTCGCCGTATCGCGATGACGCTTCGCTGGCGACATCAATTCACTCCCAAGGAGATCGCCGAAGTTCTCGGGACGACGCCCGAAGCGGTTCGGGTGCTACTGGTTCGTGCGCGCCAGGATCTCGAAGCGCTGGTGCAGGACGAGACCATCTAGGCGTTGAGTGTTGGGCGTTGGGCGTGTGTAACGATTCCGCGACTCGCGGTACTTGAAGTCGTGACGCTTAGACTCGTTCTCCGCGCTCGACTTCACCTTGGCTGATCAGAATTCACCAAATAGTCCTCCGGCTGCTCCGGACGGCGAGCTCCTCGACCGCTATCTGGCGGGCGAGACCACTGAAGCGGAAACAGCAATGGTGCGCCGATACTTCATGGCGCATCCGGATGCTGCACGGCGGCTGCAGCGGCATCTCGATGCACTCGACGGCGCTGAGTCACGTCCAGCTCCTCCCGGCGCTGGCTCCCTGGCCAGGCTGCGGGAGCGAATGAAGGAACCCCCTTCATTAGAAGGTGCTGTCGCGCCATCCAGCTCCGTCCGCACGCGGCAACGGCCAAACGCGAAGCAGGTCATGCGGTATGCGTTGGCGGCCGCGGCCGTTCTCGTCGTCGCGGTCGCGTTGAGCTTCGGCCCACAAGCGGTAGTGCGACATCGGCTCGCCGCAGGTGGAGTGGCGCCACGCATGTACGCCACGGCGCCGCGCGAGCGCGCGGAGCTCCTGCTCTCCGATGGCACGCGCGTGCGACTCGCGCCAGCCAGTCGCCTGCGCATCGACGCCGACTTCGGTGTCGATCGACGCGATGTCCAGCTCGATGGTCTCGCCTACTTCGACGTCGTGCACGATCGGCGGCGTCCCTTCACCGTCTTCGCGGGGAATGCGAGTGCGATGGATCTGGGCACCCAGTTCGTCGTGCGCGCGTATCCGGAGGACAGCGCCGTGCAGGTAGCGGTGCGCAGTGGCGCCGTCGTGTTCAGCGGTGTCGGCCGACTCGGCTCGGGCGACGTTGGGCAACTCCAATCCGACGGACACGTCAGGCGCTGGCACACTGCTTCGATGGATTCACTGCTCGATCTGTTCAACGGCCGTCTCGCATATCGAGACGCGCCGCTCGGACGCGTGCTCCAGGACATTCACCGCTGGTACGATCTGGATGCACGCGTCGCTGACCCCACAATCGCGGCGCTCCCCTTCACAGGGGTGCTGACGGAAGAATCGTCGGGCGCGGTCATCGACCGCGTTGCCGCAACTCTCGGCCTCACCGTCGCGCACGACAGCATCGGCGTCGTGCTCCACGCGGTGGCTGGACGAACCCCGCGCGCGGGCACGTCGACGCGACGTCGCGCGAGGCTCGCTGAACCTTCACCCATCCCCGAGCGCCGTTAGGCGCCCTGGGCCCGATTCGCTCACCGGCGTTCGGCAGCAATCGCACAGCTTCACGGGAGGAAGAATGCAGTACATCATCAGCTCCGACGGCGCGGTGCCGCGATTCCACTACGCGAAGTGGAGATCGACGGTCGTCCGCGCGTGCGTCGTGAGCTCACTCGCCGCGCTACTCGCGACCCCGGCGTGGGCGCAGTTCGTCGCTCGTCAGAACGCCGTCGTTGTCCACTTTACCGACGCACCCGCGGACGTCGCGTCGGCGCCGGCATCGCTTCGTCTGCCGATCACCCTTCATCTGCGCGACGTCAGCGTCGAGCGCGCGCTCGGCGAGGTCGTGTCGGCCGCAAAGCTCTCGCTCACATACAGCCGAGCGGTCGTGCCGCTCGATCGCACTGTCTCCGTGAATGTCGAGAATGCGCCCGTCATCGAGGCGCTTCGACAGACGCTCAGTGGCGCGAACGTCGAGCTGTGGATCTCGGATGAGGGGACGATGGCACTCGTGCCGGCACCGCGCGCACAGCAACGACGCCGCGCGGAGAATGGCAGCGTGACCGGTCGCGTGACGCAAGTAGAAGGCGGCCAGCCGATCGTGAGCGTGACGGTCACCGTTGCGGGCACTCGGCTCGGCGCGATCACCGGCGATGATGGCCAGTATCGCATCGCGAACGTGCCCGAGGGTTCGCACGTCATCTACGCGCAGCGCATCGGCTTCGGGCGCGATAGCCAGACGGTCGTCGTGCCGTCGGGTGGAACCGTGGCGGCCAACTTCGCGCTGCACGCTGTTGGAGTTCAGCTCAGTCCAGTTGTCGCCATCGGCTATGGCACGGCGGAACGTCGCGACCTCACGGGCTCCGTCGCGTCAGTTACATCAGAGCAGATCCGACAGCAGCCGGTGCAGAATGTCCAGCAGGCGATTCAGGGACGTGCACCGGGCGTGCAGATCACTCAAGCGAGCGGCCAGCCCGGCGCGCCGGCAGCGGTGCGCATCCGTGGCGGCAATTCCGTCACCGCCGGTAACGAGCCGTTGTACGTCATCGACGGTGTGCCCGTTCAGTCGAGTCCCGACGGCTCGAACACCACGACGCTCGAGGTGCAGGGCGTGAGCGGGCTCGATCCACTTGCCTCCATCAACCCCGACGACATCGCGTCGGTAGACATTCTCAAAGATGCATCGGCGCAGGCGATCTACGGTGCGCGGGCGGCCAATGGTGTCATCCTCATCACGACGAAGCGGGGACGCGCGGGCACCAATGCCGTGCACTTCGGCGCGTACTACGGCGAGCAGAGTGTTCGCCACAAGCTGTCGCTGCTCGACGCGCAGCAATTCGCCCAGGTAGCCAACGAAGCGCGAGCGAATGACGGTCAGCCGGTGCTCTACACGCAGGCTCAGATCGACGCGATGGGTCCGGGCGTCGATTGGCAGAGCGCGATCTTCCGTAACGCGCCGGTGGCGAATTACGACCTGTCGTTCTCCGGCGGCACGGACGCGACCCGCTACTATCTGTCGGGCAACCTGATGCAGCAGGAGGGCGTCGTACTCAAGACGAACCTCAACCGCGGGTCGCTGCGCTTCAATCTCGACCAGAACGTCAATCCAGCATTCCGCGTCGGCACTCGCTTCACCTTCAACCGCTCGCAGGGGCAGGTGATGCCTAACGGTGGCGGTGGACAGGAAGTGTCGTCGGTGCTGCTCAACGCGCTCACGGCTCCGCCGACTCTCCCCATCAAGGGCTCGGGTGGCCAGTATTTCGTCGGGCTGAATGACGCGAATGGGCGCATCTTCGCGAACCCAGTGGCGTCGGCGGACCTCATCACCAACAGCGAGCAGCAGAACCGCCTCATCGGCAACGCCTACGGCGAGTACGACCTCATTCACGATCTCACCTTCCGGACGTCGCTCGGCATGGATTACCTGAGCGACCGCCAGGATTTCTATTCGCCGAGCACGACCTATCCGGGCGTCGTCTACGGCGGTTATGGCAGCCGCGGGACGCTGCAGACGACAACGTGGCTGAACGAGAACACCCTGCATTACACGTTAGGCTCGCTCAAAGGCTTTCGGGCTGTCGATCTCCTCGGCGGTGTGACGTTCCAGCGTACCCTGAGCGACAACGTGTCGGGGACGGCGGAGAACTTCGTCACCGACGCCCTCGCACAGAATGGGTTGAACAGCGGCACGACCGTCGTCGGGGTCTACACGGGCGCTCCGCACTCGTCGCTCGAGTCCTTCTTCGCGCGTGCGAACTGGAATTTCTTCGATCGGTATCTGTTCACGGTCACCGCGCGTGACGACGGATCGTCGAAGTTCGGTGCGGCGAATCGTTATGCATTCTTCCCGTCGGCGGCCTTCGCGTGGCGCCTCTCGGACGAGCCGATGCTGCACGGCCTGACGTCGCACTTCGACGACGCCAAGCTACGCGTGAGCTACGGCCGCACGGGCAACCAGGACATCGGCAACTACCGCGCGCTCGCGACGCTTGGCGCCTCGACCTACCTGTTCAACGGGACGAAGGTCATCGGCTACTCGCCGGACGCGCTCCCGAATCCGGACCTCAAGTGGGAGACGACCGATCAGTTCGACGCCGGTCTCGACCTCGGCGTCCTGCGCAATCGGCTGCTCGTCACCGCCGATTATTACGCGAAGCGAACGAACGGGTTGCTCCTCGACGTTGCCGTTCCGGCGACGCTGGGCTTCTCCAGCCAGCTGCAGAATATCGGCAGTGTCAGCAACAAAGGCTTCGAGCTTTCGCTGAACACGGTGAATCTGACCGGACGGTTTGGATGGAACTCGTCACTCAATCTGAGCTGGAACCGAAACAGAGTGCTCAACATCGGCACCGACACGATCCAGGTCGGGCCCGTGGGCGTGGGCGCGGGCGCGAACCAGAACCCGACGGTGCTCAAGGTTGGCCAGCCGATCAACTCCTTCTACGGCTACATCTACGACAAGATGGTGGGCGGCCAGCCGACGTATAAGGATCTGACTGGCGACGGCCAGGTGTCGACGGATGATCAGACCATCATCGGCAACGCGCAGCCTAACTACACGGGCGGCCTCACCAACGAGTTCACCTTCGGCCGCTTCTCGCTGAACGTGTTCCTCCAGTTCTCGCAGGGGAACAAGATCTACAACATCACGCGGGCACTGCTCACGAACAACGCCGGCAACGGCAATCAGCTGACCGATGTGCTTGCGGCGTCGAGCAACGGCGCGAACGGCATACCGCAGCCAAAGCTCGGCAACAGCTACGACACGCGTCCATCTACGCTGTTCGTGGAGGATGGTTCGTATCTGCGGGGGAAGAACCTGCGGCTCGCCTACACGGTGCCGAGCAGCCTGCTCCAGCGCGCGCGCATCGGCAACGTCGAGAACGCGCAGCTGTTCGCGAGCATTCAGAACTTCTTCACCGTTACGAAATACACCGGCTTCGATCCCGAGGTGACGGAGTACGCGACGAGCGTGCTGGCTCAGGGCATCGATTTCGGCACCTATCCGCAGACGCGGCAGTTCACCATCGGATTCAGCGCCGGCTTCTGAGGCGCGCGGAGTAAGGAACCCTATGTTGACGACTAGACACTGGAGTCGCGCTCGCCGAGCGCTGGCGGTGGCCGGATCACTGGCCGCCCTGGTGCTCAGTGCATCGTGCAAAGACTTCCTCAATCCAAAACCCAATGACGTCCTCGCGCCGCAGAACTTCTATCAGTCGGGGGAGGACGCCGTCGCGGCGGTCAACGCCGTGTACTCGCAACTGCAGTGGGTGTACTTCTACTACTGGTACGAGTCCGACATCGCGACCGACGACGTGCTGGCCAGCGCCAACTTCGGCACCGACGGGCACCAGCTCGCGTCGTACACCTTCGACCCGACGTTGTGGTCGCTCGACAACCAGTGGGGCAACGAGTACAACACGATCAATCGCGCGAACATCGTGCTCGATCGGGTGCCGTCGATCGTGATGGACACGGTGCAGCGCAATCGCGTGCTCGGCGAAGCGCATTTCCTGCGCTCGCTGATGTACTTGGAGCTCGTGCGCATGTTTGGCGACGTACCGCTCACCGAGCACGAAGTGAACTCCGTTGCCGAGGCGCAGATTCCAAGGGCACCGGCGGCGCAGGTCTACGCGTTGATCGAGAGCGACCTGCAGAGCGCGGCGAAGGATCTGCCGGCGTCGTACTCCGGGAATGACATCGGCCGCGCGACCTCCGGTGCGGCGATGGCGCTGCTCGCGAAAGCGTATCTCCAGCAACATGACTACGCCAACGCCGCCAAATGGGCGGGGCAGGTCATCACGAGCGGCCACTATGCGTTGAACGCGAACTTCAAGGACAACTTCCGCGTCTCGGCGGAGGAAACGAACCCGGAGAGCATCTTCGAGATCAACTACGGGTCACCCGATCAGGTTGCCGGCGTCGTCGGCAGCGTCCAGCTACTGTTCACGCTTCCCTCGGGATATCCGGGCGGCGACTCGTATGGCCTGATGGAGGTGGCGCCGGATCTCGTCGCACTCTACGCGCCTGGCGACCAGCGCGGCAACGGCGCGACGTTCATGAAGTCGCCGTACACCGATGCGATGGGCCGGACGACATCGTGGGGCGTGCCTAACGGGCCAGCCTTCCACAAGTGGTTCGACGAGACGAGCTCGAAGGACATGACGGCCCGAGCCTGGCAGGAGATGCCTAGCAACTGGATCATCACGCGTTACGCGGACGTGCTGCTCATGTACGCCGAAGCGGTGAACGAAGGCGGTACGGCGACCGCGGGCAGCGCCGAGTCGGCGTTGAATCTGGTGCGCGCCCGTGCGGGCATTCCGACGGTGGCTGGCTTGGCGCAGGGGGCGTTGCGTGACTCGATTCGTGTCGAGCGTCGCCGCGAGCTCGCGTTCGAGGGTCAGCGGTGGTTCGATTTGCAGCGCTGGAATCTCCTCGACGCGACCATCCAGGCGAAGACGCAGAACATGCAGACCTGGCAGCCGGGCGAGACGACGGTGCACGGCGCGAAGAGTCTCCTGTTCCCGATCCCGCAGACGGAGATCAACAACAACCACAAGCTGACGCAGAATGCAGGTTGGTGACGGGCCGCGTGGTGTGTGGCGCTTGGTGAGTGACGCGCCACGCACCACGCACCACGCTTCGCGAGGGATTTGCTCTTCATCAATACGATCTAGATGAATAGAAGGACCTTCCAGTCCGCACTGATTCTCGGCGTTTTGTGCGCCGCGTGCGCGCATCCGTCGGCGATCACCAAGCCAATCGATACGACCGGCACCAACAATGGTCCGGTCGCCCAGGCGTGGGTCACGACGGCGGATCAGGCGCGCATCTTCTCGCAGGAGCCTGGCGGCGTTCCGATCTCGACGGGCACCGACACCACGTCGACCGTGCTCACGGTGGACGCGTCCACGGCGTACCAGACGATGGCCGGTTTCGGCGCAGCGATGACCGACGCGTCGGCCTATCTGATCGAGACGAAGATGTCGGCGACGCAGCGCGACGCGTTGATGCAGGACCTCTTCGGCCGCAATTCGGGGATCGGTCTGAGCTTCATGCGCGTACCAATGGGCGCGTCGGATTTCTCGCTGCGCCAGTACAGCTATGACGACGTCGGCGCGAATCAGGCGGATTCCACGCTCGCGCATTTCTCCATCGCGCCCGACTCGGCGTACAAGATTCCGGCACTGAAGCAGGCACTCGCCATCAATCCGTCACTGATGTTGATGGCCAGCCCGTGGAGTGCGCCGGGGTGGATGAAGACGACGGGCAGCCTGATCAAGGGAACGCTTCTCCCGCAGTACTACGATTCGTTCGCGAATTACTTCGCGCGTTTCATAGATGCTTACAAGGCGTCGGGTATCCCGATCTCGGCGATCACCATTCAGAACGAGCCGCATTTCGAGCCCGCCGACTACCCCGGCATGCGGATGGACGACACGATGCGCGCGACGGTGATCGGGCGGCACGTGGGGCCGTTGCTCGCGACGCGCGCGCCTAACGTGAAGATCCTCGACTGGGACCACAACTGGGACGAGCCAAATGCGCCGCTCACGGTGCTCGCCAATACCCAGGCGGCGCAGTACGTGTCGGGCGTGGCGTGGCATTGCTACGCCGGCGACGTGTCGGCGCAGCAGGCGGTACACGATCAGCATCCCGACAAGGAGACATGGTTCACCGAATGCTCGGGCGGCGGCTGGTCCGGCACGTGGGCTGACAATCTCAAGTGGTTCGTCGGCACACTGCTCATCAACTCGACACGCGGCTGGTCGCGCGGTGTCCTGTTCTGGAATCTCGCGCTCGACGAGAACGACGGTCCGCACACCGGCGGCTGCGGCAATTGCCGCGGTGTGGTGACGATCAACTCCACATCGGGCATCGTTACACGCAACGTCGAGTACTTCGCGCTCGCCCACGCGAGCAAGTTCGTGAGGCCGGGCGCGCGGCGCATCGCGTCGAGCAGCGATGTGAACGGATTACAGAGCGTCGCCTTCCAGAACGCGGACGACGCGTCGAAGGCGTTGATCGTCTTCAATACCGCCGCCGCTGCCCGCCGCTTCGCAGTGCACGACGGCTCGTCGTGGTTCCGCTACACGCTGCCGGCGGGATCGGTGGTGACGTTTAGTTGGTAGCGGGTAGAGGGTAGTGGGTTGGAAAAAGGAAGGCCGACGGCGAAGCCGTCGGCCTTTGTTTCGTTGTCACCCTATACCCTCCGCCCTCTACCCAACGGCCCGATTCCTTCATAGGGCTCGTGCCGTGAAAGTTCATTGGCTCCTGCCACTCGTATTGGCCGCCGCTTGCGGTCCGCACCTCGAATTGCCGCCGACGCCGATCAGGGTGCCGGAAGCTGCCGATTCCGTGGGGCAGCACATCGCGCGATCGCTGGCGCCGGTGCTCTACGTCCAGCGCGACGAGCCGTTTGGACTCCTGCGCGTGGTCGCCGTGCTGCACCCGACGCGGCCCATCATTGCCTACCATCTGCTCTGGAGCCACGACGTCAACGGTCAGTGGATGCCGTGGACCAAGCCGAGCGACGAAGAAGTGGTGTGGGTGGGCTACGACCCGGAAACGTTTGCACCGACGACGCTGTGGACTTACTGGCACGGGACGATTCTCGATACCGATTGGGGCAATCGTGGTCAGCCGGCAATCGACGTGCAGTGGGGGAAACACGGCTCGCTGCCGCGCGGCGTCATCGAGAGTGATCTGCCGCGCTTCAAGAAGCTGAACGCCTTCTACGCTGTCGAATTTCTCCTCCTTCCGGACATCTGGCTCGGCAAGATCGCTCACGGAGGCCCATGGGGGTTCTTTCATGGCTATGGGCGCTACCGCGACTACAGCCAGGTGATCCCACTCGCCAATCGGCTCGACGCCATTCTGCGCACCGACGACCCGCGGGAAGGGCTCCACGCCGTGTTCGGGTCCATCTACTCGAACAAAAAATGGTGGCCAGAGGAGTAAGCGCTCACTCGAAGAACGATGCCGACGGTTCGAAGCGTGCGCCAATACGTTCGGCAATCGTTCGATCCGCCGCCGAGGTGCCGACGACCACACATTGACTGAGGGCGATCTTCCGCCGGCGTGCGAAGTCGAGCAGGGAACCGGGGATCGGCTTCCGGCACCAGCACACCGGGGGTCCAGCCTCGTGGACACAGCACGCGACGTCGATCTCGTCGCCCAACGTCTCGCGCAGCCGCGCGAAGCTCGCATCCGCGTCGCTCGGGGTCGCGCCCGGTCTCCAGGCGTGGAGGAATGTCAGCCAGTCATCGTCGCGATAGCTCCGCAGTACGTCGCCTCGAGCAGCCAAGCGAGGGTCGTCCGCGTCGAGGATGAGCGCTCGCGCCGACGCCGAGTCAGGCTCGCGGACGAACGCACGCTCCTCGACCGCCACGAAACCCTCGTCCATCGACGGCGGCTCGAGGGTCCGTTCGTAGCGAAATTGCGCATCAGGCAGGAGGAAGCGCGGGTCGCTCTTGCCGCGTTCTCGAATCTCCTCCGGTGTGGGCAGGCGGCCGTGCACGTCGAGCATGCGGCGAATGCTGTTGATCTGCGCATCGGCCACGCTCGTCGTCAGCCAGACGCAGCGCACGGGAACTCCGCGCTGCCAGGCGGTCTCGATCACCTCGTTGCGCGACTTCCGAGTTGGATACGTGTTGTCGAGGACGACGTGTCGCTTGTCCTGCGCGAGGACATCGTCCAGCCGCGACGCGAGAACGGCGAGCGATCCACCTAACGAGTCGCGATTGAGACGTTCGTAACCATCTGCCACGAGGGCGCGCGCGATGGTGGACTTTCCGGCACCAGGCATCCCCATGACGATGACGACCTCGCCAGCCGCGTCGCTCGGCGGACGACGTTGGGTACGCGGCACGCGGAGTAGCCGTCCTGAGAAGGAGGCGTCGAGTGCGCGGCGGTCGTCATCGTCGAGATCGACGTCGAATACCGTCGCGAGCGCCGCCGCCGTCTCGACGCGAGTGGCGCCAGGAATCGGCACCATGCCTTGGAAGCCCACGAGCCAGGCCAGCACGATCGCCTCGTTCGTTACTCCGCGATTGGCGGCGATGCGCGCGAGGGTGCCGTCGCGGCCGAGCTGCCGTCTTCGCTCGCCGCCGAGCGGTCGGTAGGCGATCAGTTGGATCCCGTTATCGCGGCAGTACTCGGCGACGCCATTGCGCAAATTTTCATCGTCGAACGGCGACAGACTCGCCTGCACCGAGCCGACGGTGACGATCGTCTGCGCCGCACGAATCTGGCTGACGGTCACATTGCACAGGCCCACGTCGCGGATCTTTCCTTCGTCCTGAAGTCGCGCAAGCGCGCGAACACTGGTCTCGAGCGGCGTGCGTGGATCCACGCCATGCAGCTGATACAGGTCGAGGGTCTCTACGCCTAGGGCGCGGCGGCTGGCGTCGCAGGCGTCGCGGAGGTGCTTCGCGCGTCCGTCGGCGACCCAGGCGCCGTTGGGCCGCCGCATACCGCCCTTGGTCGCGATGGTGATGCGCGCGCGGTCGCCGCCCCAACCCTCGAGCGCGCGGGCGACGAGTCGCTCGTTATGTCCCGTGTCATTCTCGTCGTGACAATAGGAGTCCGCGGTATCGAGCAGCGTCACGCCCATGTCGAGCGCCGTGCGAATGACCGCCACGCCGCGATCGGCGTCGCGATCGGGCGCTGTCGACAGACGCATGCAACCGAGGCCGAGCTTCCTCAGGATCATCCTTGCCGCCCTGCTGTGGAGCGTAGCATATCTATGCTGCCGGGTTTCTCTGCGTCCATGGTCCTGATGATGAAAAAATCCATCGGCGACAACATGATCCCGAAGGACTGGGGATTCGAGCGCGGCCTCGACCTCGTGAAGAAGGCCGGGTACGACGGCATCGAGCTCTGGCTCGGCGACATGCCCTGGTTTCAGATGACGACGAGCGACAGCGACGTGCGCGCGCTGCGTTCCAAGGTGCAGAACGCGGGACTCGTCGTCTCGAACGTCTCGACCGGCCTGCACTGGGGATCGCCGCTTTCGGCCCGCGACCCGAAGGTCCGTGCGCAGGCGATGCGCATCGTCGAGCGCCAGATCGAGACCGTGCAGCTACTCGGCACGGATGCGATCCTCGTCGTCGCCGGTCTGGTGACGGAGGAAGTGCCGTATAACGAAGTGTATCAGCGCTGCGTCGAGTCGCTCAAGACGTTAGGTACCACGGCCGCTCGCTCCGGGGTCAAGATCGGCTGCGAGAACTGCAACTCCGAGCAGCGATTTCTCCTCAGCCCGCGAGAGTTCGCGGAATTCCTGAACGAGATCGGGAGCCCTGCGGTCGGCATCCACCTCGACGTCGGCAACATCCACGACACCGGATTCGCCGAACAGTGGATCGAGATGCACGGCCCGCGTATCACGCGCATTCACGTCAAAGATGTGCTGAAGCATCGCGGACGGTCGGGGGATCAGAGCGTCTACACGAATCTCTTCCTCGGTGACAACAACTGGCCGGCCATTCGCGCGGCAATGGCGAAGGTGGGCTATGACGGATGGCTCGTCGCCGAGATGGAAGCGCGCTACCGCTACGCGCCCGACCAGCAGTTCTACGACACGGCGCACGCGCTAGACCGGCTGATCGCCGGCCAGCTGACATGAAGCCGCTCAGCCGCCGCGAATTCATGGGTCGTGCCGCCGCCGTTGCCGCCGCCGTGACGCTCCCCATTGATCTGCGACGCGTGGCGGCGCCATCGTTAGGCGAGCCACGGCCGCCTTGTGCGATTCTCACCCTTGACGGCGACGACTCACTGGCCGAGTCGGTCGCGGGCTTCGAGTCCGCGCTGAGGGAGGCACAAGTTCCGTTCACGCGATCGCTGCCCGCGCACGAGGCGGTGGTGATCGTGCCAGGCGCAGTGCGCATTCCCCGGCGCACGGCGGCGCAGACGACGAATGCGCTCGTGGACGGCGCGACGGTGATTCTCGAGTCGGGCGCGGTCTTCGGGGCCGCGGATTCTCGCGAGCTGCGAGATCATCGCGATATGCTGCGTCACCTCTTTGGCATCGAGATCGATCCACCGGTATCGCTCTGGCCGGCTCACGGAATCCCTTATGTCGAGTACACGTGGCCCGTCGCTGTCCGCGTACGCGATTTCAGTCGCGTCGTACCGGTCAGGCAACACGACGGCGAAGTAATTGGCCGCGCCGCGGGCCTGCCCGTCGCTGTTCATCGATGTCAGGGCCGCGGAACGCTGATCTTCCTCGGCTCGCCCCTCGGGCCGGCGCTCTGGTCGGGGGATGCGGAGGCGAGGCGATGGCTGGGAGCCGTGCTCGGGCTGAGGGTAGAGGGTACGAGCGTTGAAAAGCGGAAAGCAGATCCCTCGTCGCTGCGCTCCTCGGGATGACACCGGTTGTCATCCCGAGCGCAGCGAGGGATCTGCTTTTCACCCTCTACCCGCAACCATCTACCCGCTACTTGTCAGGTTTCTTGATTCCTGCCGCACGCGCCATGAAGCGCCCCCACCAATAGCCCGCCCAGGGGCCGATCGCGAGCCAGCCGAAGAAGCCGACCCACAGCACCATCAGAAAGGACATCGTCGCGACGCCGCGGCCTTCACCCAGGTCGCCCCACGCGGTGCTGAAGGCGTTCAGCGGTGGCATCACGAGTGACATCATGCCGCCGAGGCGTTTGACGCCCTGACGATACACGACCTGACCCCATGTGCCCTCGGCCGGAGTCGGGTCGCGCCAGATCCGCTGCCATGTCCAGACCGCGCACCAGGCGATGATCGTCTCGAGGATCCCGAGGGTCACTGCGGCGACAACCACGGACTCGGTGTCGCCGGTGCGCGTGCCGGCGAGGGCGAAGAGTGCGGCGCAGGTGACGATGCCCGCGACGAGCGGCACGACGATGCGCGCACGGCGCCAGTCCATGATCCGTTCGATCGGGTACCAGATCGTCTGCAGCAAGTGAGCTACGAAGCCGTGGCTTGGTTCATGGCCGAGTGGCCGCAAGCTATGGTAGACGAGGCCCGCGAGATAGAAGCCGGGTCAGGCTCTCAGGAGAGTCAGGGTAAAACTGCTGCCGGCTCCAAGTTGGCTCTGGACGCTAATGTCCCCACCCATGTGGCGCGCGAGGTCCCGACTGATCGCCAGCCCGAGACCCACGCCCTCGGCTGGCGCGCTGGAGCGCCGTCCAACCTGAACGAACGGCTCGAAAACCGCCTCCAGCATGTCCGGGGGAATGCCCATGCCAGTGTCGCGCACCGTTACGCGCACGACGTTGCCGTCCGCGGCCACCGCGAGCGAGATCTCACCGCTGGATGGCGTGAACTTGAGTGCGTTCGTGAGGAGGTTCAGCAAGATCTGACGGACCTTCTCGGCGTCCGCGCGTACCGTGAGCCCATCGCCACCACCGCTTCTCGTGAGGTGAAGCCCCTTCTGGTCGAGCTGTGGCCGCACGAGCTCTTCGACGTGCTGGATGACGCTGTCGAGCGGTACGTTCTCGATGCGGAACTGGAGATGTCCCGTCTCGAGCCGAACGAAGTTGAGCACATCATCAATCAATCCCGTGAGGTGCTGCTGGCTGCGGCGGACTCTCGCGAGGTCGACGCGCTGCGCGTCCGTCAACGGGCCGCGAAGCTCCATCTCCAGGAGCTCCACGTATCCCGCAATCGCGTTGAGCGGAGTTCGCAGCTCGTGCGACATCGACGCCAGAAAGGCTGATTTCGCACGATTGGCTTCTTCCGCCTCGGCACGCGCGCTCTCCGCGTCGCGGATCAAGAGCACATTGTCGAGGGCGAGGGCGCCGAGGCCCGCCAGAGATTCGGCGACGTTCAGATCGTCCTTCTCGAAGCGTCGCCCACTGCCGCCCGCGTCTGAAGCGGCCATGGCGAGCACGAGAGCGCCCTGTGGCCGGCCCCGCGCCACGAGCGGAACTACGATCAACGAGCTGAGGCCTATGGCCCGGGCGATCTCGTGGTAGCCGTCGTCCGGCGCATCCCATTGATCGACGTGGACCTCGCTTCGGAGCAGCGGCTCACAGCTGCGCAGCACCTGCGTGACGGGCGTGTTCGACTCGATGTCCACCGGGTAGCGCTGCTCGAGCTCACCGATCAATCGCTGACGCGAGGGGTCGACATGTGACGACGCGACGCGATGCGCCATGCCGTCGGCGCCCGTGCGATAGACGATGCTGAAATCAGCGAACTCCGGGATCGACAGTTCGCTCAACTTCGCGAGCACCGTATTAGGCTCCAGCGGACCGGCCAATGACCGCGCGGCGTCCGCCAGGAACCGCGCGCGATCTTCGTTGCGTAAGCGCGCGGTGAGGTCCACCGACACGCCGACGATGCCGATGAGCGTATTATGATCATCGAACACCGGCGTGTCGGTCACTTCCGCGACGAACTTGGTGCCATCCTTCCGGCGTACGGGAAAGCTGCCGTGCCAACTCTCACCGCGACCGAGCGCCATCATGATTTCTTGCGCCTGCTGCTCGGACTCGGGCCCCGGCGTGACCGTCGTGATGTCGCGTCCGACGACCTCGGACGTGGGCCAGCCATACATTTGCTCGGCGGCATGATTCCAGAAGCGAATGGTCCCGGCGGCATCGGTGGCGATCACGGCGTGGCCGAGAGATGCCAGGAAGCGCGCCTGCTGCTCGAGGGGGAAGGCTTTAGGCGATTCGTCGTCGAGTGTGAACGGAGCGGCGTGCATCTGTGATCCTGGGCCTGACAGTGAAGCAATGCGCCCCGGCGAGACGCCGCTGCAATCTCAATCGCGACGCGGTCGAAGGCCACCCTCTGCCCGATGTCGAGGTCGGTGCGACACCGTACATTCGACGCCTAACGACCCTGGGAGACCTGAAGCGTGTTCAGCCGGCGGCGATGGAAGGCGAGCTAGTGGAGCGTATTCGAGATAAATGGTGGCGAGAGATCTCGACCGAAGCGCAGTCGATCGAGAGTGCTAGGCGGCATCCAGGCCAAATTTGGAATGCGAGCACTGATGTACTCAAGGGGCTCCGATGCGCTCATTCCAAATTTGGCCTGAGTGCCGCCGTGCACCCCCGATCGACTGCTCGTCAGCCAGCGCGCCCTGCTCTCATCATTGCAAATACACTCCACTAGGGACTGCCTGGCAATTCAGGGTGACCTCGTTCCCTTTGGCTCTCTGAACACGACATCCGGCGCGGAGACACCGCGCCCGGCCTCGCTCACGGCCATGACTCGAGCGCGGCGCAGCATCCAGCCGTAGAGCCACACGATCACGCCGATGAAGGCGAGCACGCCGAGCCAGGGTGCCGGCGCGAAGCTCTCCGGCACGAGGGCGATTGGCGCATCCTTCGACAAGCCGACGATCAAGCCGGCATTGATCACGCCCCACAAGCTCTCGCCAACGATCAACCCCGACGCGACCAGGGTGCCTAGCCGCTCGGCACGCTCGGGATTGGGCATCGACCGTACACGCCGATCGTACCAGTGCGATACGAGCGCCCCGACGACGACGGCGAACGTGGCGGACATCGGCAGGTAGATGCCGATGCCGACGGCGAGGGGTGGAATGCGCAGCTTGTTCATCGTGCCTAACGCCGAATCCAACACAATCAGTCCGATGCCGACGAGTGCGCCGATGCCGATCATCTTCCACTCGAGGTTTCCACCGATCACGCCCTTCGCGAGCGCCGAGATGAGCGTCGCCTGCGGCGCGGGCAGCGGATTCGGCGCGAGCACACCGATGTTCGCCGCCCCGGCAAAGCCGTAAGCCTTGGCGAGCAGGTTGAGCACAAATGGAATCACCGCCGCCCCGGCGCAGACCCCGACGATCAGCGCGATCTGCTGCCGCATCGGCGACGCACCGACGAGTTGACCCGTCTTCAAGTCCTGCAGGTTGTCGTTCGAGATCGTGGCGCAGGCGAAGACGATCGCCGTCACGAAGAGCGCGAAGGCAACGAGTGCCGACTGATTGACCGCCGACGGCGCAACGACGAGCACCACGATCGACGCACACAACACGATCGACAGGATACCGACCCCGGAAATGGGGCTGTTCGACGCGCCGATCAGGCCGGCCATGTAGCCACAGATGCCGGCGATGAGAAAGCCGGCAAGCAGCACGAATGGAACGGCGACGAGCGTCAGATTCAGTGCGCTGCCGGACAGTACGGTCGCGTGAGCGAAGCTGTACTCGAGATAAGCGGCAATCGCCAGGCAGATGAGCGTCAGCGCGATGATCCACGGAGGCGAAATGTCACGATCGGTGTCGTCGCTCGCGTCCACGCGCCGCGATGCCGCGAGGGTGCTCATGAGTCCCCCGAGGACGGGTTTCGTCAAGCGCGCGAGCGTGTAGAGCGCGGCGACGCCGATCGCACCGGCGCCGATAAAGCGCACCTGCGTCCGCCAGATCGCGAGCGTGTGCGTCGCGAGGTCGACGCCCGCTGCCGCCGGCTGCAGATGCGTGAGAATGGGCACGGCGATGGCCCAGGAGATGATGAGTCCCGTGAGCATCGCCATGCCTACCGACAATCCGACGAGATGGCCAGCGCCTAACAACGCGAGCGACCACGCGAAATCGTAGCCGGTCGAGCCGAAGTTGCCGACCGGAAAGAATCCAGTGAGCCCACCGGCGATGACTCGCGTCGCACTGACGACCGCCAGCCCAGCCGAGGCGATCGAGCCGAGAATGACGGCGACGAGGCCCTCGCGCGCTTCGCCGGTATCGTCCTTCGTCTCGCCACGCGTGCCCGAGCCGACCCGCAGCACCTCGGCGGCGGCGACCCCTTCGGGGTACGGCAGATCGGAGGTGGTGACGAGTGCTCGGCGCAGGGGAATGGTGAACAACACGCCGATGACGCCGCCGCTCACGCAAATCAGAAACGATTGCCAGAAGGGGAACCCTGTCCACCAGCCGACGATGACGAGTCCTGGCAGGACGAAGATGATCGCCGAGAGCGTGCCCGCTGCCGACGCCACGGTCTGGACGATGTTGTTCTCGAGGATCGACGAGTCCTTCACCGCGCTCAGAACGGCCATCGAGATGACCGCAGCGGGAATCGACGACGCGAAGGTGAGGCCGACCTTCAATCCGAGATAGACGTTGGCCGCGGTGAAGACGGTCGTGATGAGCGCGCCGAGGACGAGGCCGCGAAGGGTGAGTTCTCGTGGTCGCATGCAGTCAGAGTTGGGTCGGGCATGAAGTTGCCCGGATCCCGCGCTGGCGCAAGCGTAGACGGAGCTCGGAGACTGTCTACCGCGGAGCCGTCGCCTCGCCGTTACGAACGCGCGCGATCACGACCGTGACGTTGTCCTGGCCCCCACGCTCGAGCGCGAGATTCACCAGCGACCGGCAGCAGGCCTCTGCGGACCGGCAGGTCGCGAGATGCTCCCTGATCTCGTCGTCGTTGACGTGATTCGTGAGGCCGTCGGTACAGAGCATGACGACGCCTCGGCGCGTGACGTCGGTGACGAGCACCTCCGGCACCGCCTCCTGGCTGCCAAGCGCGCTCCAGAGCACGTGCTTGAGGTGGGACGCCTCGGCGCCTGCCGGCGTCAGTGCTCCAGCCTGCACCATCATCTGGGCGAAGGTCTGGTCGGTCGTTAGGCGCTCGAGCACGCCGTCGCGATAGCGGTACGCGCGGCTGTCGCCGACGTGGATGACGAATGCGCGCGGCCAGAAGGACGCGAACATGGTCAGCGTGGAGGCCTGCGTCTGGCCCTCCTCGTCGCTCGACGCGAGCAACGTACGGTGGGCTTCGATCACCGCGTCGCGCAGGTTGGCGACGGCGGTGCTCTCGTTCTCGCCCGCGATCTCCGAGCAGAGCTCCGTCGCGTGGAGCAGGTGCTGCGCGACGGACGTCACCGCCTTCGCGCTGCCTTCGGAGGCGCCGGCGAGGCCACCGACGCCGTCGGCGACGAGCAGCAGGAATCCGCGCGATTCCGTTTCCTGCGGCCCGAGGTCTCCGCCGAGACTCGTCGCGTGGACGTGCAGCGTGCGATGCAGGCTCGCGACGAGGAAATGATCGGCGTTGGTTCGCCGAACGAGGCCCGGGTGCGTGAGGCCGAAGACGTCAACTTCGGCGACGGTCGGACGCTGGAGCGCGGTCTCGTCTCGAGTCGCGATGCTCATGGCGCACTCCCTGTGGCTGGCTCTGTCGAGAGTGTAGCGCGAATCGTGCGCGGCGGCAACGAGGGCGTCGACTGCTCGGACCGCGAGAGGCGGCGCACCCGACGAATGGCCAGCCAGACACCGGTGGCCGCCGACAGCGTGCCGCCGAGCATGAAGAAGAGCAGCACAAGGTCCCACAGCGGGCGCCTGTTGTTGATGCCGGGGAAATCGAGGCTATGGAGTCCGTCGCGCATCCAGCGCCAATGCCGGAACTGGTCGTCCACGAATCCCGTCGGCTCACCACTCATCGCGTCCAGATAGACCATCGAATGGTCGACGTCGGCGAGATCGACGCGCCACACGGGGAGGCGCAGCTCTCGGCCGGGTCGCGCGTAGTAGTACGCATCGTATGTCGTGAGACGCTGCATGCGCACGATGCTGCTAGCCGGCACGAGCGACCGCGCGATGGCCGAAACGGAGGCGGTGTCCAGCTCGGCGCGGACGTCGCCGGTCGAGGCGTCGACCCACCGCTCGCGGCCATCCTCGAGGCGGAACAGGTAGCCCGCGCGGCCGCGACTCATCACCGCCTCGATCGCCCGCGGCCTAACGGCGGCGCCGATCGACTCACGCACCGATTGTAATGCGGTCGCCTCACTCACGAGGAACGCACTCCATTGCACGGTCCCGCCTCGCGCGCGTTCGGCCTGGCCAGGGCGCGGGTCGCTCTCGGGGCCGAGCACCTGAAGCACGCCACTCAACGACCACGTGAGAACGAGCAGGCCGAACACGAGGCCGGCGAGATGGTGCCATCGCGAGACGCCACGATAGGGACTGGTGCGAGTGGGGCGGTCGATGAGAAAGCGCGGCGAGAGCTGGGCGACGCCGAGAAGGAGCCCAGCCATGGCGGCGATGCAGGCAATGCCGGGGAGAACGAGATTCACCCACAGCCACGCGTCGCGCCAGTCGTAGAGCCACTGGAAGTAGAGCCAGTGCGGGACGGTACCGAGCCAGGTCGTTATCCGAGTGCGCGTCGTAACGACACCCGTGATGTGACCGCGATTGATGCTCACATAGACGGCGGTCTGCAACGGGTCATCGAAGCGGACGACCCAGTCGGGGAAGTCGCGCCGGTACTCGCCAGACATGAGATAGTGGTCCGCGTGTCTCTCCAGCCACACGCGTTGCAGGCGCGCTGGCTCGTGCACGACGGTGCGCGCGATCGCGACTGCGTTGGCGCTGTCGAGCGGGGTGAGCGGCGCCCCGGTGAGCGCGTCGACGAGTGTAACCTGTTCGCTCGTACCGCCCCGCTCGTGCGAAAGGGCGTACACAAAGCGATTGCCGACCGTGCTGAGACGAGCGCTTACGAGCGAATCGCTCTGCGCGACTCGTTGCGCCGCTTTCACTGCGCGGCCAACGCCGATGAGCGTGGGAGGTGGGTCAAATGGCGCGTCGAAGGAAAGCCGAGTGCTGCTCGTTAGGCCGGGCCAGGGATAGTAGATCATGACGATGCCGCTGACGAACCAGGAGAGCACGACGACACCCATGGCGATGCTCAGCCAACGGTGAACGAGGTAATCGGCGCGCTTCCAGTTCATGCGTTCAGGCGTCGCGTTGGAGCATCAGGCGACGTAGACGGTCTTCCCGCCAACGACCGTCCGAACGATCTGAATGTCCTTGATCTTCTCGGCCGGCACCGTATGTGGATCGCCGGCAAGCATCACGAAATCCGCAAGCTTACCGTCCCGGATGGTACCTTTGAGCGTTTCCTCATGCGACGCGTACGCGCCGTGTGCGGTGTTGACGGCGATTGCCTCGTCCACCGTGATGCGTTGGTTGGCGCCCCACGTCTTACCGTCCCAGCCGGTGCGCGTCACCATCCCCTGGATGCCCATCAGCGGCGCAAATGGGCCGGGACTGAAGTCGGAGCCCGCCGCCGCCTGAACGTTCGCGTCGAGGAGCGTGCGGTAGGCCATACACCGCTTCATCAGCTCTTCGCCATAGAATACGAACTTGTCCGAGTTGTAATACGCGTACGTCGTGAACATTGCCGGCATGGCACCCAGGTCCTTGATGCGGCGGACGAGATCATCGTTCACGAGCGTGCAGTGCGTGATCTTTGGCCGGGCGTCGCGCTGTGAAAAGAGTCGCTGCGCTCGTTCCAGCGACTTGAGATACATATCGATCGCGACGTCACCGTTGGCGTGACAGTTCACCTGGAACCCGGCGCGATGGACCTTCTCGACCCACGCATCAAGGTCGCCCTGGGTCTCGGTGACGTTGCCGCTGTACGGTGGCGTCACGTTCGGATAGGGCACGCTGAGCGCCATGGTTCGCTCGGAGAAGGAGCCGTCCACGGTATGCTCCGACGTCGCACCAATCTTGATCCACTCGTCGCCGAAGCCAGTCTGCAAGCCACTCTCGATGAAGGAGTCGAGGACGCGGCCGCTCGACTCGTAGCTCACTCGATGCAGTAGATCGCCGCGCGCGCGAACGTCCTGGATCGCCTCGAGATCGCCTCCTTCGTGATGTACGCTCGTCAGGCCATAGCGCACGAACTGCTTGGAGATGTGGGCGATGCCCTGGCGTTCCCGCTCGTTGCGCTCGGCCGCACTGTATTGCTTGCGCTCGCCGACGTTGTAGAAGACGCTGCGCGCGCGATCAGTAACGCGTCCGTTCAGCGCGCCCGTCGCATCGCGATCGAACGTTCCGCCGGGCGGATTTGGCGTTTCGCGGCCGACGTGCGCGAGCTCGAGCGCCTTCGAGTTGTAAAATGACGTGTGGCCGCCACGGTGGTGCACCGCGACCGGGTGCTCTGTCGAGACCTGATCGAGATCGTGAACGTTGAGTGGGCGCTTATCCTTGAGCTTCGTGTCGTCGAAGAAGTAGCCCTCCACCCATGTACCCGGCGGCGTAGACTGTGACTTCACCCGCAGCTTGTCGACGACGCTTGCGATGGTGACGAACTCCACCTCGAACGGATTGCCCACGAGCACTTCGTAAAGCAGCGTCGTCCCGCCAGCATGGTTGTGGGTATCGATGAAGCCGGGCACGATCGTCATCTGCTTCGCGTCGATCACCTGCGTGCGCCACGTCGCGAGCGCACGAACATCGGGCGTATGTCCCACTGCCAGGAACCGGCCATCCTTCACCGCGAACGCTTCGGCGCGCCGAAGATAGCCGTCCATGGTATAAACCTTGGCGTTGATGACGACGAGGTCGGGATCGGGGCGCGGCTGCTTGCGTCCGCGGTCACGATGCGTCTCCGGGAACCACAGGGTGCCGAGGGCGCCGGCAGCGGCGAGGCGCACGAAGTCTCTACGATTGTGGCGATCGTCGATCGACATGAGAGATTCCTCTCTGAGTGGTCTATCGCCCGGGACGACCCTTACCTGGAAGGTGATTCTCGAACAGCAACAGTGCGTCCCTTGCAGGCCGGGGACCCTGTCCGCTGTAGCGCCGTTGAACGTTGACGACACTCTTGAGATCCATCGCGCCGACGAGAACGTCAAGGCGTCCGTCGCCACTCAGCTCCGCCGCCGTCATCACGTTCCACTGGCTGGGCGCGGACGCGCTGAACGCGTATGGCTGGAACTGATAATTCCCGAGATTCTCGAGATAGACGATACCGCGCTCCGGATGGCGTACGGCGTCGGCGAAGTTGCTCGCGACGAGGATGTCCGGCTTGCCGTCACCATCGAAATCCGCGACCACCGCCTGCGCCGCGCCGTACAGCGGATAGAAGTAGCGTTCGTGAAAGTTGTTCTTTCCGTCATTCTCGAGAATGCGCACGCCGTGATACGGCTTCAGCACGCGCGAGAAATCGAAGTTGTCGCCGTTCACGTAGACGATGTCCGGATGACCATTACCCTTGAAGTCCCGCAGGGTGAAGTACATCGAGCCGTACACTGGCGGAAAGCGTGCGAGAATTCGTTCTTGGGAGAAATTCCCCTTCCCATCATTTTCGAACAGAACCAGGCGCTCGTCGCCCTGCGCAAAAAGCACCACAAGATCCGGCGCACCGTCGCCATTCATGTCGCGGACCTCGACTCGAATCGCGCCCGGCGTTCCAGACAGCTGCTGACGCTGATAGTGGGCACCGTCATACCGGTACAGCGCGAGCCGCCCGCGGTTGTTCCCGAACTCGCAGATCACGAAGGTCTCGGCGCCGCCGAGGTTCAATCGCTGGATGTGCACTGGCCGGAAGAGGGAGTCGATGAGCACACGGTCGAGGTGCAGCGAGTCGCCGGTCGACCTGTACTGCACGAGCGAGCCCTTTGGCTCATCGTTAGGATCGAGTATCCCCGACTCCAGCACCAGCACCCGATCACCCTCCACGACCAGGGCCGTTGGCGGACTGCCTAACGTGATGGTCGAGAGCAACCGTCGACTCCAATCGAACACGCGAAGGGTGTTCGTACCCGCCTCGCCCACGAAGATGCGCCGATGTACCGAATCGGCCTCGAGCAGGGTGATGATGCCGCTGCTCGGCAGCTTCGGCACGAAAGGACCGACGGCGAAGAATGGGGGATCGAGCTGTGGCTGCGCGGGCAGACTTTGCGGCGGCAACGTGTCGGGCGCGTTGTCGCGATAGTAGCCGACGATCTGCGCGAAATCGCTGTCGCTGATGCTCGTCCGCAGCGCCTGCATGTATGGATTGCGAAATGGCTCCTGGTAGCCGACTGGCGATTGCAACCCGAGTCGAGTCGCCATCTGCGGAAGGACGCCGAGCTGCCAGCTCTTCTTGTCGAGTAGAGATGGATCCGGGAAGACGTGGCACGCCGCGCAATACGTGTGGGCGAGCTCTTCTCCCTTGGTCTTGTAGCGCGATCGGCAGCTCGAGAGCAAGGAGATACCGAGCACGAACACCAGCAGTGTCTTCTGCGTCCGCCCGCGGGGCGGCAGCGCCATCAGCGGCATCCCCTCATCTACGAGCCCAGCGCACTCGGCTCGGTACGACGTGTCTCGATGCTCTGTCGAGAGTCGAATGGCTTCTGACGCGTGCTCCGCGACCAGACCAGAAACGCCAGGAATCCAAGAAAGAGCACACCGAGACCGAAGAGAATGACCTGCGTATCCGTCGTCACGAAGACGAAGATCCAGCCGAGCAAGGCAATGAGCGCCGGCAGCGGATAGAGCCACATGCGGAAGGGACGCGGCATGTCCGGCGCCTTCTTGCGTAGCAGAACGAGCCCGAACAGCTGGCCGATGAACTGCACGAGGATCCGCGTCACGATCAGGGCGTCGATGACCGTACCTAACGAGAAAAAGCCGGCGAGGATCGAGATCCCTCCCAGCACGAGCAGCGAGACGTGCGGAAATCCCCCCGTCGGATGGAGACGGCCAAACACCTTGAAGAAATAGCCACTCTCCGCCGCCGCGAATGGAATTCGCGAGTAACCGAGCAGGAGCGCGAACACGGAGCCGAACGCCGTCCAGAGCACCAGCAGCGTGAAGATGGTCGCGACGCGGTGTCCGTAAATCTTCTGCATGAAGATCGAAACGACGAAGTTCGATTGCGGATGCGTCACGGCAGGCACGAACTCGCGCCAGGGCACGACGCCGATGACGGACAGATTGATGCCGAGATAGATGACGGCAACCGCCGCGGTGCTGATGAGAATCGACCGGGGAATCACCCGGCCAGGGTCTCGAACCTCGTCGCCGATGAAGCAGACGTCGTAGTACCCGAGGTAGTCGTAGATCCCGATGCGCGACGCCGCGCCGAGACCGAGAAAGAAGCCTAACGAAAAACGGAAGGCGCCCGGCGGGAAGTCGAACGCAAGGTGGGGATTGAAATGGGACGCGCCGGTGAGAATGACGGCGATTACCGTCACCAACGTCCCAACCCAGAGCGAGACGGTGATCGTCGCGACGGAGTGGATGCGCCGATAGAGCAGCACAATATTGACGATGCCAACGGCGACGACGATCGCGATCGCTCCCCAGCGCGTGAGTCCCGTCCAGATGAAGCTCGCGTAATCGGCGAAGCCGATATAGCCCGACGCGATCTCCAGTGGTCCGCTGAGCACGAATTGCCAGACGAACAGGAACGCCATCAATCGGCCGAAGCGCGTGTAGCTGAAAGCCTCCCTCAGATAGTGAAACGAGCCCCCCGAGCCGGGCAGCGCCGCTCCGAGCTCGCTCCACACCATCCCGTCGCAGACCACGATGACGAGCGCGACGACCCAGCCCAGCATCGCCTGGGGTCCCCCCAGGGCGGACATGAGCAGTGGGATCGTGATGAAGGGGCCAACGCCCATCATGTTCGTCATGTTGAGCGCGGTGGCGCTCAACAAGCCGAACCGCCGATGCAGTCGCGGCGCTCCGTCGTCCGCGACACCACCGGGCACGAGGGTCAGCGAAGGGCGCTCGGTGTTGCTCGGTGTCTCGTTATGCATTCCGGTGCGTCAGGCTCGGGCGGCGCTCGGTTCGGCCGAGGCGGATTGTGTCGAATGCTCCGGGATCATCGTGTAGCACCATGCTTCGCCTTCGAGCACGGTCTCGGTCGTCTGACGCTTGACGCTGATCTTCAGCTGCGTCACGGGCTTTGTCGCGTGAACGCTCACCACTTCCGCCTCGGCGGTGATCGTGTCGCCGATATACACGGGCGCCGTGAATTTCCAGCTCTGGCTCAGGAACACCGAGCCTGGCCCGGGAAGATCCATGGCGACCAGCGCGTGCAGCAGGCCGGTCGTGAGTCCCCCCTGGACGACGAGGCCGCGGAATTTCGTGCGCGCGGCGAAGTCGGCGTCGAAGTGTAGCGGATTGTAATCGCCCGTCAGACGGGCGAACGTCTGAACGTGCTCCTCCGTCAGCGTCAACGACCGCTGCGCCCTCTGACCGACCACTGGTGTCATGCGCATCACCTCGTGCTGGCTCCGTCGATTGATGGCGTGCCTAACGCGGCAAGTCGGCCGGGCGAGATACAGTCGCTGACTCGCTTGCCGCGCCGATCGCGGTCGGAAAAGCGCGCTCCGTGCTCGACAAGCATACGAATAATCTCGGCCTGCCGCTGACGCGCCTCCGGACTTCCGCTGCCGCCACGGCCGGTATTCTGCACCGCAAGGTGTAGTGGTGTCGAGCCGCGACCACTCATCTGCCGTGGCAGGGCACCCTGCCCGAGCAGCGCGGCGACGGCGCTCGCGGATCGGGTGCGCACGGCACGGTGCAGCGGCGTGACGCCGTCGTTGTCCTCCGCATTCGGATCGGCGCCGGCACGGATCAGCTCCGCGATCGTTCTTGCCTGCGCGCCGCTTCGTGCCGCTGGGCTGCTGGTCGCGCTGTCGGCCGCATAGTGCAGCGGCTCGGCGCCGCGGCGGTTGCGGGCGCGCGGCGCAGCACCGCGGACCACGAGGTCGCGTACGATATCCTCATGATGGCCGGCCGCGGCAATGTGAAGTGCCGTGTCACCTTCGTACACGTAGTGCCCCACGGCGGGGAGAAAGTACGACTTGCTCTCCGCTCGGGTCGCGGCGACAGCGATCGGCTCCACTGCCAGCCGTGGCCGTTCGTCGATGCGCCGTTGAACCGCGGCGCGATCGCCGATGGCAATTGCCTGAAACAACGGCCAGAGATGGGATCGACGAGGGGTGCCAGGCATGTCGGTTTCCTCCGTGCAATGCCGTCTCACGCATGGTCGCGGAGCTTGATTCTTGCACCCGAACGTCACCGGAGGAAGGGTTTGACACTGGCGGGCGATGAGACTCTTGCAGCTCAAAGTGGTATTGGCCGCGGTCGATCTGGACGACGCATCCGTCGCGATCGTCGAGGCTGCGCGCGAATTAGCATCGGCGGCGGGTGCGGAACTGCACGTTCTCCATGCATCGTCGGCGACGGATGCTTCGGCGGCTCGGCCCGATGGAGAGCAGGCGGTGCGTCATATCGTCGAGAGGGCGGGCGCGAAGCCGAGCGAGGCGACGCTTCATCTTCTCCCCGGCGACGCCGTGCACGTCGTTCGATCACTCGCTGACAAGCTTCGAGCCGACGTCATCGTCCTTGGCCGTCACCGGGAACGACGCGCGCCCGGTCTCGACATGGGAAGCACCGCACTCGGCGTCGTCACGAACTCGTGGGCGCCGTGCCTGGTGCTTTCGCGGGCTCTGCGGCTGCCGCTGGAGCGGATCATCGTGCCGGTGGATCTCTCGGAGACGTCCCGGGGCGCGCTCGTCGTCGCGCTCTCGTGGGCATCGGCGCTGCGCGGTGCGGCGGCGAGCCACGGATCCGCGACGAGCGAATCCGTGAAGCTCACCGCACTGTTTGTCGATCGCGATGGACCTTCCGGGAGCGAACAACACGTTCAGGCGCTCGACGACACATTGAACGTTCTTCGAAGAGAGGCGGGCTCGTGGGCCGGCGTCGGCATCAATGGCGCGGTCACTCCGAACAGCAGCCCTGCGATGGCGATCGTTGATTATGCGCGCGCGCATCAGGCGGAGCTGATAGTGATGGGGACGCGAGGAAGAGGTCTCGATTCGGCGCCCCGCGTCGGTTCTACGTCGCTCGAAGTAACGCGCCGTCTGGATATTCCAACGCTCCTGGTGCCGCCCGCAGTTTGGGAGAGCCAACGGTGACGTTCACCGCACGGAACGCTTCCACTCGTCGATGACCTCGAGGATGGCGTCAGAGGGCTCCGCGCTCTCGCTCTCCCATTCGACAGGCGAGCCGGCATCCAGAAGCAGTCGCCCCACCGCGCGATAGTCGCGTCCGTTATTCCCGTGCGACCTGGAGCCTTCGGCAGCCCAGACGAGTGGCTGCCCGTGAAATTCGCGATCCCGTACGGTGACCGAAGCGCCGTGCGCGAGCAGTACGCGGACAGCGTCGACGTGACCCTCCATCGCCGCGGCGTGCAGCGCGGTCTTGCCGATCTCCTCATCGCCTCGATCAGGGTCGAATCCACAGTCGAGCATTGCTTCGAGAACACTCACGTCGCCACGTTCGGCGGCGCGGTAGAACGCGCTGTAGTGCTCGGGCCCGAGCTCCGCGCGTAGTGCTGGCCTCGCCTTCAGCAGGAAGCGCGCGGTCGCGCGGTCGCCGCGGCTGCACGCCGCGACGTAGCGATCAACCTCCGAGAGCTCCATCGTCGCGCCGTGCTGGGCGAGCCATGCGGCCACTGCTTCATTGCCGGCCAATGCAGCGACGGCATACGGCGTTCGTCCGTCGGCGCGCCGGCGCGACACATCCGCTCCGCGTTGCACGAGCATCTCGACGACCTCGACGCGCCAACGCCGCGCGGCGACGTGCAGTGGCGTCTCGCCATTCGCCGCGTACACCGGATCGGAGTCCGCGCCGTGCTCGAGCAGCCACCGGACACCGTTAGGCGTGTCGGACCATTGCATGATTGCGTACAACGTCGCCGAGCCGTCGCTGGCCCAGAGCTGATTGAGATCCGCGCCGTGCGCGTGCAGCAACTCGAGCGCGGGAATGTCGCCCCCGCCCGCAGCGAGCGGTAAGGTCACGCCGTCGTTAGGTGCAGCTCCCGACTCGATCAGCAGCTTCGCCAGCGGCAGCAGCCGTACGGTGCACACTGCCGCCCAGAGGGCTGGACGCCGAACACCGTGGTGCAGCCATGGATAACGCGCGTTCGGATCGGCGCCGTGCGCAAGGAGGCGGCGCGCACATTCGACGAGTCCATCGCGACGCGCTGCTGGCCCGAAGCCCAGGCCGGTGTGACAGACATAGAGTAGCGCCGGCCACTCCCGCGGTCCGCCGACATCCGTCGCGAGGGCCGGCCGTCGCGCGAGCTGCGAGTCGACACGCGCGACATCGCCGAGGAGGAGCGCTGTGTAGAAGCTCGCCTCGGCAATGCGCGGATGGAGCGCGAGCAGTCGTTCGGCGCGATCCGGCTGCACTTCGGTGGCGGCGTGAATGAATTGCTCGACGGCGGCATCCAGCGCGAGCGTCAATTCCTCGGCGCGCTCGACGAGCGCATTCCACGATGGAAAGCCCAGCTCACGCGCGACCACGGACTGCGCGTCGTGGAGCGCGACGGTCGCGATGAGCGTTTCATCATCGATGCCGCGCGCATACGCGGGCAGGCGGCGGAAACGCGCGAGGGCATCGGCGTTCCGGGCTTGGGCGGCGCGCAGCAGGTCTTTCGCCTGGCGCTTGAGCTGCTCGAGGTTCGGGCGCTCGGGTAACTGCGGTGACGTCATACGGCCTCCATGCCAATAGCCGGCGGTCCGCAAGCTGGCCAGCACGGAGATGACGTGCGTCACCGTGAACCTTCGGGGAGTGGACTCAGTCCTTCGCGCGGACCCGCGGGCGCCTCCGAGGCGCCGGTCCTTGAACCATGGCGTGTAACGGTTGCGGACGTCAAGTGGTGATTGGTGGCTGGTGCTTGGTGGTTGGTGAATTAGGATGAGCCGGCGCTCTGCGCCGGCAGTCATTATCCACCAGCCACCAATCACGGCAATGCGTACGCAACGTACGCATCACCTGACTTGCTGCCGAGCTTTCCTCCTCCGGCAGCGATGACGACGAACTGCTTTCCGTGCACCGCGAATGTGCTCGGCGTCGCATAGCCGGCGGCGGGAAGCGTCGTCTCCCAGAGTTGGCGCCCGCTCGTCTTGTCGAAGGCGCGGAACTTCGCGTCCTGCGTTGCGGCAATGAACACGAGTCCGCCCGCAGTGACGATCGGGCCGCCGTATTGCTCCGTGCCAGTGGCCGGTGCGTCCGTCGCGCTGACAGCAGGGTGCTGGCCGAGTGGGATGCGCCAGCGATACTGACCCGTGTTGAGATCGATCGCGCTGAGGGTTCCCCACGGCGGGACGATGGCGGGGAGACCCGCCGAGTCGCGCCATCGCTCATAGCCGGCGAACTCGTAAGGCGCTCTTGCGTGAGAAGAGTGACTGGTCACGTGAAACGAATCGGGGAGTGGATGGCCGAGGAGATAGGAGATGACCGCTCGCCGCTCGGCCGCGGGCAGAGCCGCGAAGGACGGCATGAAGCCGCGGCCGGAGTTGAGCACCTGCTCGATCTGTTTCTGCGACAGATGGCTGCTGACGTTCACGAGCGATGGTGCGCGGTCCCGTCCTCTTCGATCCGCGCCGTGGCACGTCGCGCAACTCGCCGCGTACACGCCGGCGCCACTGCGCGATCCGGTGGTTCCGGTGAGCTTCGCCACGTCGCGCATCGCGGCGATCCACGGCACGTCGCTCCCGTTCACATAGAGAATGCCCGTGGTCGTATCGACGGCGGCGCCGCCCCACTCGCCACCACCGTCGAATCCTGGAAGGATGATGCTTCCCTCCCGGCTGGGCGGTGTGAACAGTGAGGTCGATCTGAGTTTGCGAAAGCGCGCGAGTGCCGCCGCATGTGCTGGCGGAGACAGATCGGCGAGATCACGCTCGGTCATGCTCTGGCGCGCGAAAGGGGCAGGCGCGGTCGGGAAAGGCTGCGTCGGCCAGGTCTGTTCGCCTTGCAAGTCGGACGGCGGAACGGCGCGTTCCTCGATCGGAAAGAGCGGTGTTCCTGTTTCGCGATCGAAGACGAACACGAACCCGCTCTTCGCTATCTGGGCGATGGCGTCGACCGATCTTCCGGCACGCGTTAGGCGGACGAGGTTGGGCGCGGCGGGCAGGTCGCGATCCCAGACGTCGTGATGCACCGTCTGGTAGTGCCAGATGCGACGGCCGGTCTTCGCGTCGAGCGCGAGCAGCGTGTTGGCGAAGAGGTTCGCACCGGCGCGGTCGCCGCCGTAGAAATCGGGGGTCGCGGAACCGGTCGGGATGTAGACGACGCCACGCTTCACGTCCACCGACATGCCCGGCCAGGAGTTCGCGCCGCCGACGGTCTTCCACGCATCGGGCGGCCACGTGTCGTAGCCGAACTCGCCCGGCCGTGGAATGGTGTGGAAGGTCCAGCGAATCGCGCCGGTGTGGACGTCGTACGCGCGAACGTCACCCGGTGCCGAGCCCTCTTCCTCGCCGACGCGCGTGCCCTGGATGAGCAAGTCCTCATAGATGACGCCGGGACTGGTCGCAACGATGTATGCGTCGCCTATGTCGCGTCCGAGGCCGGCGGCGAGATCGACGGAGCCGGATTCGCCGAAGGTGCTGATTGGTTTCCCGCTGCGAGCGTCGAGCGCGTAGAGTCTGCGCCCGGCGGTGAAAAAGATGGTCCCGTCACCCTGAGGCGCGGTCCAATAGACGACCCCCCGATTCACATGCGACTCACGAGCGCGGTGCGCAAAGGGATCGAAGCGCCAGAGCAGCGTACCGCTGTCGGCGCGCAACGCGATGGCGGCGAGCGCTGGCGTGGTCGTGTACATCACGCCGTCGACGACGATTGGCGTTGCCTGGATCTCGGAATGCCCTGCGGGCATGTCGCCGGTGTGATAGCTCCAGGCAAGGCGCAGTCGCCCGACATTGCTTCGGTCGATCTGCGCCAGCGACGAATAGCGACTATTGCCGGGGTCGCCCCCCGTTATCGGCCAGTCGGACGATGCTGATTGCCGGCGAGCACAGGAGACCGCGACGAGCGCGGCGGCAGCGATGATGTAACGCGCAGCGGCGGCGGCGCGCACCTAACGAGTAGAGATCGCGGCGTCGAGCGCTGTCACCGCGCGAACCGGACGTTGTGCCACCAGACGGCGCGACTCAGCTCCCCATCGGCGGCGAACTGCAGCGGGACACTCACCACCACCGCACCCAACGCGGCGCCGGCGAGCACCTGATCGCGCTGACTCAGACGTCCATCGCGCAGCCCCCGTAGCACCGCGACGGCGAAGGTGACGATACCGACGTCGGTGAACCCCGCCCCCGCTTGTCGCAATACCAGCGCGCGCTCGGCGTGCACCGCCGCGGAATCCGCGCCGACCGCGGTGCTGTCGCCGCGCAGCTCCGCGGTGATGTCGCGAGGCCAGAAGAAGTGGAGCGTCGCGACGCGTTGGCCGGTCGGTCGCACGACGGCGAGCCCGTCCCAGGCCGGCTTGATGTTGAGCGCACAGCTCCGATACGCGCAGGCCGAGTCGTTATGCACGACCGGCGTCGCTTGCTGGGTTGCGGGAACGGGAGTAGTGGTCTGCTGCGCGCCGGCTATACGGCCGACGCCGATCAACAGCAGGAAGAGAGCCAAGTCACGTGGGTGTCGCATTATCCCTCCGGCGGAGCGTTCTCAATACTTGGATGGCCGGAACGTCAGAAGGGTTGCTATGGCAGACTCACTCTCTCATCGCGCCGACACCGCACCGTTGGACAACCGGCGCTCGAGAAACTCGTCCGCTGCCCGATACGCGCTCACCCAATTCTTCCACAGCAGAAGGTCGTGCACCTCGTCGGGGAAGATCAGCTCCTCCACCGGCACGCCACGCTTCCGCAGCTGGTACGCGAGTGTCACCGACTCTGTGAACGGCACGTTGCGATCGTCGTCCCCGTGGATGAGGAGTACCGGCGAGCGCCACTTGTCGATCGATGCCATCGGAGACGAGCGATAAGCAAGCGCTGATTCCGTGGCGTAATGCAGGGAGTCGTAGGCGGGCACGAAGTTCGGAATCTCGCTGTTCCAGTCGTGCACGCCGTGAATGTCTACGCCGGCGGCGAAGAGATCGGAGTTTCGCGCGAGACCCATCGCCGTCAGATAGCCTCCGTACGAACCGCCCCACAGCGCCACGCGCTTCGGATCCACATCGGGCCGGCCGCGTAGATACTTGCCGGCGGCGACGACGTCCTGATACTCGCTCGCGCCCGACGCGCCGTAGTGAAGTGCCTCGCGGAAGTCGCGTCCATACCCGATGCCGCTGCGATAGTTGACACTCAGCACGACGTAGCCGCGGTTCGCGAGATACTGATTCATCGCGTACGCGTTCGAGTAGTAGTACATGTAATGCCAGCCGAGGAGCATCTGGCGCCGCGAGCCGCCATGGAAGAAGATCGCGGCCGGGCGGTGGTCGCCAGC
>DASXPH010000026.1:0-3383 GCA_036493735.1 Gemmatimonadaceae bacterium | reverse complement strand
GTTCTCCTGTTGACGACGGCGCTCCTCTTTCTCCAGGCGTTCGATCATTTCCGGCGACTGGACGAAGGCTTCCGCCCGGACGGCGTGCTCACCGCCGAGATCAGCGTGCCGCGCTCACGCTACGCCACGCCGGAGCAGCAGGCGGCGTTGGCCGCACTCGTTAGGGAGCAACTGGTCGCCCAACCGGGTGTCATCGATGCCACGGTGAGCGCGACGCTGCCGGGGATGGGCGCGGGGAATGGCGCGTTCTACATCGTTGGCAAGCCCGTCGCCGATCCGAGCCGTGCTCCGATCGCGACGACGAACGCCGTCGACCCCGGCTACTTCAGCACTTTAAGAATTCCACAGTTGCGCGGCCGCGGCTTCCTGTTGTCAGACGGCTGGCGATCGCCCAAAGTCGTCGTCGTCGATCAGGCACTCGCCAGTCGCTATTTCCCTGGTGAAGAGCCAGTCGGACGGCTCATCACTCTGCTCGGCTCTGCCGACACGCTACGAATCGTCGGCGTCGTGGGAAGCGTGAAGCAACGCGGGCTCGCCGCCGAGAACGTGCCGGTGATGTACTTTCCCTTCAGCCAATGGCCGAACAACGAGTTGGTTGTCGCGCTGCGAGGCACGCGCGCACCGGAGTCGTACGCGCCAACGATTCGCCGCGTGATGCGAGCCATCGATAACAGTGCTCCCGTATCGGGGCTCGTGCCGCTCGAATCGCGCATGCTGCAAACGGTGGCGATGACGCGCTTCGCCGCGTTCCTGGCGTCGGTGTTCGCCGTTGTCGCCGTGTTGCTCGGCACGGTGGGCGTTTACGCGGTCCTCGCCTTCGGTGTCGCGCAACGTCGGCGCGAATTTGCAATACGGCTCGCCCTGGGTGCCAATCGTCGCGCGATCATTGGGGGTGTGATGCGCCAGGCGTTAGGCCTCACTGCAGCAGGCGTGATCCTGGCACTATTCGCGACGAGACTGCTCGTTGACGTATTGTCAGCACTCCTGGTGGGAGCCGACGCGCACGATGCGCGCGTTTTCGCTGCTGCGGGTGTGCTCATGCTGCTCGTCGCGCTTGCCGCGGCCGCGGGTCCTGCACTCCGCTCCGTCGGAATCAACCTCGTCTCGGAACTGCGATCCTCGTAGCGCGGGGTCTCATGGAATTCCACGAGACCCCCAATCCGTTCCCAGCCGTTTTGCTTTCTCAGACTGGTCCGAGTGTCTGCAGCCGTCGCTCGAGAAAGCGGCGCTCCGGAGTCTGGCGCGTGAGACTCAATGCCCGTTGATACGCCTGACGAGCGTCCTCGATCCGGTCGAGCCGCCGGCACAATTCGCCACGTGCGCTCCACGCGAGAGCGTAATCGGTCAACTGACCGTGGTTCAAGATGTCATCGATCAGCGCGAGACCTTCGGCGGCGCCGTCGCGCATGGCAATAGCCGCCGCGCGATTCAGCCTAACGATTGGCGTCGGTTCCGCGAGTGCCAGCAGATCGTACGTCGCGACGATGGCGTGCCAGTCGGTGGCGGCAGCGGTCGCGGCGCGCGCATGCACGCCGGCGATCGCCGCCTGCAGCGTATACGTGCCGAACGACCGCGTCCCGAGCGCGCGCTCGAGCCACGAGCCGCCCTCCGCAATCAGCAATGCATCCCACGTCGAGCGATCCTGCTCGTCCAGCAGGACGATGTCGCCGCAGGGAGACGTGCGTGCGGCGCGCCGCGACTCATGCAGGAGCATCAACGCGAGCAGTCCCATGACTTCGCCGTCGGGAACCAGCTCGACGAGCAGCCGGCCGAGCCGCAATGCTTCGCCCGACAGATCGGCGCGCGTCAACGAGTCGCCGGCCGAAGCGGCGTAGCCCTCGTTGAAGAGCAAATAAATGACGTGCAGCACACCACCGAGCCGTTCGACGAGCCGCGACCGATCGGGCACTTCATATGGTATGCTGGCGTCGCGAATCTTGGCCTTGGCGCGGACGATCCGTTGCGCGACGGTCGGCGCGCTGACGACGAATGCGCGGGCAATCTCCTCGGTCGTCAGCCCGCAGACTTCGCGCAGGGTGAGCGCGATCTGCGCGTCGAGATTGAGCGCGGGATGACAACAGGTGAAGATGAGGCGCAGCCGGTCGTCCTCGATGTCTTCGTCCGAGCCGGGACTCCCGTCGCCGCGCCGATCGAGCTCGTCGGCGATGAAGTGAAGCGATGCGTCAAAACGCGCGCGGCGGCGCAGAGTGTCGATCGCACGGAAGCGCCCCGCGGAGACGAGCCACGTTCGCGGATTTCGGGGCACGCCTTCGCGCGGCCACTGCTCGACCGCCGCGGCGAAGGCATCCTGCAATGCTTCCTCAGCGAGATCGAAATCGCCGAGGAGACGAATGAGCGTCGCGAGCACGCGACGCGACTCGGCCTGGTACAACGCGGCGATCTCGCTTCCGAGATCGCCGCGCTGAACGGCCAGCTCTTTCACCGCCACGTTAGGCAGTTGCCGTCGCCGTGTCCTTACCGGCGCGGACCGATTCCTTCTGAGCGGTAAAATCGACCACCGGCCGAACCTCGACCGTTCCGGTTTTGGCCGACGGAATGCGCGACGCAATCTGGATGGCCTCGTTGAGGTCCCGTGCGTCGATCAGGTAGAATCCGCCGAGCTGCTCGCGCGTTTCAGCGAACGGCCCATCAGTCGTGGACAGCTTCCCGCTGCGAACGCGGAGACTGGTGGCCGAGTTGATCGGGTGCAATGCTTCCCCCGCCACGTACTGCCCGCTCTGCTTGATGTCTTCGGTGAACTGGAAATACTCGCTCATGAACGTGTCGGCGTCGCTCTTGCTCATCCCACCCAGCTTCTTCTCGTCGTCGTAGATCAGGCACGCGTAGCGCATAGGGCCTCCTTAGGGGTTCTGAATCGTGGACGACGAGTAGTCGAACGGAAAGGGCCGATTTCGACAGCCCTATTTCAGGGCTTTGGTGTCCCTGTCGGACCGCTGTCCCGCCGGGCAACGGTGCGTGCCGCGACGGTTGACTCCTGCTTCGCGCGGGCGCGCTCGGCCAGGCGCGCGAGCCGGCGCAGATAATCATCGTTGATCAGGCTGTCCCGGGCACGCTGCTCACGCGATCGCACCGCGCCGCCGAAGGGCATTCGCATCGGTATACTCCCGAGAGCGATCGGCATCGGGCGATGGTCGTCGCGCGCGGCGGCGGCACGCTGTGCCTCGGCGCGGCCGCCACTGTCTCGCTCGGCCTGCGTTGGCGGGATCAACCGCCAGGGCGGGGGCGGGGCAGCACCTGAGTCGATCCGGCCGAGGGTAAAAGCGGCCGAGGCCGAGTAGGGGCCGAGCGCGCGTGGCGCTGCTCTCGGTTCACTGGGCACCGAGGTCGCCGGCCGCTCGACGCGCGCGCTCGACTCGACGTGA
>DASXPH010000025.1:0-11782 GCA_036493735.1 Gemmatimonadaceae bacterium | reverse complement strand
GTGCTCGCGCCGCACGCCGCGCATCAGCGTGAGGTTCGCGACGTTCGCGCACGCGATGATCAACACGAACCCCGCCGCGCCCATCAATAGATAGAGCGTCAACTTCGCCTTCTGCGCGAGGACGTCGCGGTACGGCGTGACGGTCACCTGGAAGTGCGATCCGGCGTCGTACGACTCCGGATACTGTTTGTGCACCCGATCGGTGATACCGGCGATTTCGGCGCGGGTCTGCTGGAGCGTTGCACTCGGCGCCAGCCGTGCGATCATCTCCGTCATGCGATGCGTGCGGCCGGTGATCATCGTCGCGCTCAGATGATGCTCGCTATTCACCATGTTCATGAGGGCGTCGATCTTCGCGGGGAAGTACGGCGCGGACTGCAGCACGCCCACGACCGTCACCACCTTGCCGCCGACGCGCAGCGTCTTCCCGACTATGGATGGATCGCCGGCGAACTTCTTCTCCCAGTATTCGTGCGTGAGGATCATCACGGGCGCGGCGCCGCGTCCATCGTCCTCGGGGCCGAAGGCGCGCCCGACGACGGGCGAGAGTCCCATGACGCTGAAGTAGTTGCCGGTCACGAGCCCCACCTGCAGCCGTTCGGCTCGATGATCGTTGAGCAGCGTGACTGTGTACGGCGAGTATTCGGCGATGCCGCCGAGGGTCTTCGACGATTCGCGGAAGTCGTTGATCTCGGGCACGGAGAACGCGATGTCCTCGCCCCCCGGCGCGTTCGTCGACTGGCGGAGATAGAGCAGGCGATCGCCGTCGCGGTTCGGCAGGGGACGTAACATGACGCCGCGCACGACGCTGAAGATCGCCGTGTTCGCGCCGATGCCCAGCCCGAGCGTGACGATCACGGCAAGGGCAAAGCCGCGGGAGCGGGAGAGGCTGCGCAGCGCGAAGCGAAGATCGGAGGCGAGCATGGGGGGCCTTGAACCGGTTGAAGGGAATCCTCTAGCGCCGTCGCCAACGGCGTGGCCGTGGCTTCATACTAACGTCGAACGGGCGGACCGGAATTCGACAACATGGAGCGAAAAACGCATCTGCGCGACCGATTGCCTTGCGTTGCTCTCCTTACTCGCCGTCCACCCACTGCACGAAGCGCTTCCGGACCGGCTGCCACCAAAAGACCTGATAGGGTCGCAGCCCGTTCGTCCCAGGCTCGGCGAGGGTCAGCAGGCCGAGCGCGTCAGTGCGGAGCGCAGGCCGGAACGACTTTGCCGGCACGAGCCGGAGCCAGCGGTCGAGGCGCGTTGTGTCTTGAGGCAGGTCCGTCTCGATGACGGAGACGATGATCGCGGAATCGCCGGAGGTGAGGATGGCGATCACTGTGGCCTCGCGCTTTCCGCCCACGCGAAACACGACGGTGTCCGTTCCGTCGAGGGCCACGTCGGGGCGGCCGTCGCCGTTGAAGTCGCCCACAACGACCCGCAGCCCCTCGGCATCGCTCGCGTGAAAGTTCGCGCGCACGGAGTCGGGGTACACGGTCCAGGGCCAGAGTCGGAAATGTGGATTGTTCCGACGGAGCGCTGCGGCCATGGGCTCGGTCAGGATCGCGATCTGGCCCGAATCCGTCTGGATCACGCGCGGCGCGTCGACCGGTGAGGCCGCAGACTGCTTCGCCGCCGCGGCCGATGGACCGGCTTGCGCGGTCGACGCGCTCTCGCGTTTCGGCGCGTCGGTGCATTCGACGAGGAGCACTGCCAAGAACAGCAGCCGCGTCATCCGCATCCGCATCGAGCACCTCACGGTCGATTCCGATGAAACTCGGGAATTGGCGGCGGTCGCGAGACTCAAGAGCAGTAGCGTCACTACCAGAGGTAAGGCACTAGACGATACCGGACTCGCTGGCGGTACTCCTGGTAGCCTTTCAGTTCGGCGGAGAGCATGCTCTCCTCGTCGAGCAGACGCCAGATGAGCACTGGAATAAAAGCGGCGACGCTGAGAAGTCCCCACCACGAGGCGAGTGCGAGCGGCGTACCAAGGACGTAGAGCAACCCGCTCGCATACATGGGATGACGCACGATCGCGTACGGCCCCGTCGAGATCACGATTTGATTCTGCGCCACTTGGACCGTGGCCGCGGTGAACGTGTTCGCGCGGTAGACGATCATGATGAACCAGAAACCTAACGCGACGAGGATGTCGCCGAGGATGATGAACGCGAGCGGCACGTGCGACCAGCCGTTGCGGTAGTCGAGCGCGGGAACGACGAGCATCGCGAGATATGCTGCCGATGCGAGCCACATGATCACTTTCTGAACCGGCCTTTGCTCGGCGGTCGGGCCGCCGGTCATTCGTCGCTCGAGGAGCGCCGGATCGCGCTGCAAGAGATCGAATGTCGTGATCCCAGTCAATCCAATTACGATCGTCAGGTAGACCCAGGCTTCCCAGTAATGGATGCTGCCGGCGGCGCCGAATAGGAGCACTCCCATGATGACGCCGAGGGCGACAACGGAGAGCCATGCTTTGGCCGCGAGGTGTTTCATCGCAATCTCGTTGTCAGCATGTCAGACGGGTATGAGGCTAAAATGAGTAATCGCGGGGGTAAGGGCAGCATCAGCCGTGCAGCGTCGTGGAGCAGGGAGCAACCCAGGTATCGCCAATGCCGCACTGCTCACGCTTCGCGGCGTCGAGAACCGGTTTCGGGTCATCCCGCTTTGCGACGGAAGTGGTGCGCCTGCACGCCGGACTTGAACCGCTGCGTCGATAGGAGCTCGAGATGCCGCGCACTCGACAGGCCGTGAAACAACGTCGGCCCGCGGCCACTGATGACGGGATGAACGACGAGGCGGTACTCGTCGATGAGCTCCAACTCCTCGAGCGCCGCCGAGAGCTTGGGTGCTCCGACGAGGACACCCCGCTCGGTCTTCGCTTTGAGCGCCAGGATCGCCTCGCGAAGATCACCCTCCACCCTGATCGTGTTCTGCCACGGAAAGTCGCTCCGCGTGCGCGACACGACGTACTTCGGCTTCGCCTCGAGCTTCTGTGCCCACTCGCGCATCGCGCGCGGCGCCGTTGGGTCGCGTGCCACCGCGGGCCACGCTCCCTCCATCAGCTCGTAGGTGTTGCGCCCGAAGAGCATCGCCCCGCTCTGATCCATGAGCTGCGTCCAATAGTCGTGCAGCTCGTCGTCCACGATGCCCTGGGTGTGGTCGATGCACCCGTCCAGCGTCACGTTGAGACCAAAGGTGAGGAGGCCCATGGCGTGGGATTCTACACAGCGCCACGAATAACGAAATCACGGCCCCCACTTGACAATTCGATGGTCACTGTTTAAGGCTAATACCACCCGGGTTGCCCTGGCGCGCCAAATCATTCAAAAGAGCTCGCCGTCCCCTTGCGGACCTTTGACTGCAACCCACGCGTGACCGTGTCGCAGGACCTGCAGCGCCCGCAGCACCGAACAGCAGCATTGTAAGGGCTTTCCCCGCAGGACCCGAGCGCCGTGAGGCGCGATCGCCGTCGTGTGAGACGCTCCCCGTGACCTTCGTGGTCCACTGATGCGGAGCGCGCTCCGGGTGGTTGGAGACGCAAGTCGCTACGGGCATCGGCGGGACTGTGTGGGCACCGCGGGAGAGGACAGAGCTGTGCAGCCGCTGTCCGGCGAGCCATCGCCGGGCCGGTAACGTGTATCGCGGGCCCCGATCCGCGCTACCGCCAGCTGGGCTGCACCCCTGCGACTACCGGACGCTCAGCGATCAACACCAGACAACCAGAGCGGGTGTACCGCGTCACGTTCCCGTTGCCTAACGGGCACGGCGTCGCCCCACGCGCTCGGAGGCGTGCTCGCCGCACCCGCGGCACGAGCACGCCCCTCGGTGTCACCCACGTTCACGGCAGCACATTGCGCAGCCTAACGACTGATCAGCTGGGGAGAGTGTATGCACGCCAACGAGACGCGGGTGTCTCAGGCCTTCCATAGCGTGGGAGGCGGAGCCGACTCGCATGAAGTTCTGAATTCGCCCGGAGCGACTGGGCACTTTGGCTCTGTAACACGCCAGGCGATCCGCCCTGGCAATTCCGACGAAGTTGCACGTACGGGCGAAGCACAGTCGACCTCGGGCTCGTTGAGCGAGGACCAACTCACGGCATTCTGGGCTGGCATCGTCGCCAACCTCGATGCAGCGCGCCGCGTGGCGAAAAAGATCGTCTCGTGTGAGAACGTCGACGACGTGGTTCACACCGCTGCCGTCCGTTTTGTCGAATCGCTGCAGGCGCCCGAACCGGCCCCATTTCCGGCAACCGACGGGGAGCTCCGAGCCCTGTTCCTGGACATCGTGCGGCGTTACGCCATCGACTGCGTCCGCGACAGCAAGCGCCCCGTGCTGCCGACCCATTCCCATTGGGGCACGACCTGGGAGCCCGTCGTCGGCGGGCATAACGTGCCGGATCGCGAGCTCGACTCGGTGTTCGCGCGGAACGACGAGGGCGACTACGACGCGCCAACGGCCGCCTCGCGGCGCGACCAGGACGACCTCGACCAGCTCCATCAGATCCTGGAGCTCCATCTCGACGACCTGTCGGACGCGCAGCGCGAGATCCTCGTCGAAAGCTTTTTCGAGACAGGAAAACGTGCCGACATCGCGGCACGCCGAGGCATCACCAAGTCCACCTACGACAACCACCGCCAGGCAGCGTTCAAGGCGCTGCGCGAATCGCTGGCGCTGGACGTCGAAGTGTCCACCGGCATCGATCGCTCCATCTGGTACGATCATGTCGAGGAGCTGCTCGAGCGCCGCGCCGCCAGGCTACGGGGCCTCTCGTCCAGCAAGAAAGGCAAACGTTCCAACCCCAAACGCGAAAGCGCCAACCCCGAAGGCAAACGTGACAACCCCGAAGGCAAACGCGCCAACCCCGAAGGCAAACGCGCCAACCTCGAAGGCAAACGCCGCAACCCTCGAGGCGAACGTCGCAATGTCGAAGGCGAACGTCTGCCCCTCAAAGCCGAACGCTCCAACTCTGCACACGAACGCGGCAACAATCTGCGCGAGGGAGCCGCAGACGAGCCGCTATCTGGCACACTGCCAGACGCACGCAACGAATCCGAGCTGGTACGCCGCAGCGCGTGAGGCGACGCCTGCACAAGGGGAGCCGAACGCGGCTCCCCGAGAGTGCAACGTGACAATGGACGACGTGAACGCCGTGGCCTTGGACAAGAAGCCGACAACATCACAGACGAACGTCGCAATGTCGGAGGCAAACGTCGCAGCCTTCGACATCAACCTGATCGGTCGGTCAGGCGAACGTCGCATCCCACGACACGAATGCGATTACATACGACCCGAACGCGGCTCCCTCTGACACAAACGCGGCCTCGCACGACATGAACGTGACTACACAGGACTCGAACGTGACGACACACGATACGAACGTACTCAACCTCGCAGAATGCCTCTTTGCCGCCGCAACAGCATGTGTCACGCGTCGCGCTTCGCGCATCGACTAGTGGTTTTTTGGTGTTTGGCGTTTCTACTAGTGCAGGGGCCCGTCGTCGCAAAACGACGCCGGCGGCGGCGGGCCCCGAGTCTTCGTCTCGCGCGCAACGAGGGCGGGTCGACCACATAACGATCGGCGTCCAACGTGCTTCACACCCCCAGGGAGGGGGACAGGATGATTGCCCAGGAGATCCGGAAGTTCGACATGCTGCGGCGCGTCCAGCAGTTCCTGGACGAGTTCGCGGTGAAGCTGTTCGCCGCGGCTGCGGCGGCAGCTCGACAGGCGCTCGATCAACTCGTGGAAGACATGCGGGTGAACGAGGCCGAACAGGCGAGCAACACGCTGAACGCCAAGAGCCAGACGGCGGCCCAGGCGGTGTTGCGCGTCAAGCTCGTGAAGGACCACATGCGGCCCGTGGCGCTGATCGCGGCCGCGCATCTGCGTGACGTGCCGGAGTTCAAGGCGCTACAGGTGCCGAATCTCGATGTGAAGGCCGCGGTGCTCGTGCAGGACGCGAACGCCATGGCCGAAGCAGCAAAGCCGTATCAGCAGGTGTTCGTTGGGAACGGCCGTCCCGCGACGTTCGTCGACGATCTGGTGGCGGCGGCGGCGGCGGTGCGAGCGTCGATCGATGCACGCGGTAAGAGCATCGCGACGAAGGCGGCGGCACGGGACGGACTCAAGGCCACCGCAACGCGAGCGCACTCGGTCTTGCGATTCCTGGATGCTCAGGTGAAGAGTGCGGCCGCGGATGACCCGAAGATCTTGGCGGCGTGGAATTCGGCCAAGCGAATCGGGAAGGGAAAGGTGGTGCCGATCGAAGCGACGATTCCTGCTTCGGCGACACCTCCGGCTCCTGCGACGACGGAGGTGAAGGCGGCGTAGCAGCCTAGTGGAGTGTAACCGGGACGTTGATAGCAGGCGAGGGCCGGCCTTCATGCCAAAATTGGCATTAACGGGATCTCGTCGCCGTGATGAACTTCGTGCAGATGCCAATTTTGGCCTGGTGGCCGGCAATCGCCTGCTATCAACATCTCACATACAACAAACTAGTAATGGAGGGTCAAGCGGCGGCCGCGGCCCTCGCGCCGAAGGAAAAGAAGCCCCGGGTGATGAGCCCGGGGCTTTTTCGCGGCACTCGTTATGTGTGGCATCCGGCCGCGTTATGCGTCTGGAGAGAGTCTGCCAGGCGTTATGGAGAGTCTAATGATACTGAACGTGATGCAGCTGGTCATCGTTGGACAGTTCTACTACTGGACTCAGTCCGCGGCAGTGAGCCCGTCGTCGTCACTGCGGCCGATGGGGCTGTACGCCCTGATCATCAGCTGGCTCCTCATTGCCTACGGCGCGTCACGCTCCGGGAGCGACAAGCTTCATCGCATGATTCTGAGGTTAGCGGTCACCGTCGCACTCGCCTTCGCGCTTCTGTGGTACACTGGCATCGGGTTCTGGGAGCGCCCCAGGGGCACCTGGGATGATCTCGTCATCCCGCTGCGCTTCTTCGGCGTCGGACTGCTGGTCGTCCTGGCCGACCGCTACGCCCGCGTACCGCTGCACAACATTCGACGCCTCGTTTCGCGCGCCAGGCAGGAGCAGAGAACGGGGTGAACGGGATGAGGGGTCAGCAGCGGCGCATGAAAGCTGAGGGACCGAGGAGGCGCAAGAGGATTCCGCCGGCTACCGAGCCTAGAACGCCCGCGACAAAACCGTATACGTCTGAACCGCGCGTGAAGGCCGTTAGCACGCCAACGATCTTACCCGTGACGAGGCCCAGCAGAATTAACATCACAACCCACACGAACGTATTCATCCGAACTCCTCAAGGAGTGGTGTTCAATGTGCGGCGTTGAGTTTTCACCCGCCTAACGTCCACCGTGAGGGGGGCGCTCAGTATCTCCGAGCGGGCGGCGCCACGCGCGGTCACGCCAAGTCCTTCCAGTAGTCCGGAAGCGCTCTCGAAGTGCTGGTGCACGCTAAAGCTCTTGCGGTCGATCACGGCCTGCAGTGCGCAGCCATGGACCAAGCTTACCGCGACGGCGGCGAGCCCGTCGGAGACAGCTGAACTTTTGCGCCGACTGGCCTTCGTCCGCCGACGGCCCGCACGATCCTCGTCCGCCACGGACTCGCTGACGGCGCGAAAGGCACGACGATAGCCGTCGAGTGCCGCGCTCACTCGTCGCCTGATCATCGCATCACGCACTCCGAGCGCCCAGTACTCGAGAAAGAGCCGAAAATGGCGCGGGTCGCCCGACAGCCGCTCCATCTCGGCGCGCAGCAGCGTGCGCAACCGTGTCGCCGGCCGCGTTAGGCGCACGACGTCAGCGGGGATGCGGAGCACGGTCGTCGCGTCGAGGACGCGGCCGAGCAGCGCCACGACGAGCTCGTCCCGGCGCTTGAAGTGGAAGAGGACCGTCCCATGGCTGACGGCGGCACGTGCGGCGACCGCACGCACCGTGAGCGCTTCAATGCCATGCCGCACGGCAACGTCGTACGCGGCGCCTAGAATATCCCTGCGGCGGTGCTCCTCTGGAGCCTTCTGACCCGGCATGAGAACTCTCGCAATCCAACAAGGCGTGCCGGGATCGTCAGTACATGCCGTCCATGCCGCCGCTGGCTCCGCCACCATTGGCAGCCTTCTTCTCGTGCCTGCGCTCCACCACCGTACATTCCGTCGTCAACAACAGCCCAGCGATGGACGCCGCATTTTGAAGCGCCATGCGTGTCACCTTCGTCGGGTCGATGACGCCTGCTTGCATGAGGTTCTCGAACGTGTCGGTCAGGGCGTTGTACCCAAATGCGTCGTCTTTCGACGCGCGCACGCGTTCGACGACGATCGAGGCCTCGCCGCCGGCATTCTGTACGATCATGCGAATCGGCTCCTCGATTGCCCGGCGCACGATCTCGACGCCGACCTGCTCTTCGGGATCCTGAAGCTTGAGCTGCTTGAGGACCTTCTGCGCTCGAATGAAGGCGACACCGCCGCCCGTGACGATCCCTTCTTCGACCGCGGCACGCGTGGCGTGCAACGCGTCCTCGACGCGCGCCTTCTTTTCCTTCATTTCGCTTTCGGTCGCGGCACCGACGTTGATGACGGCCACGCCCCCGGACAGCTTCGCGAGGCGCTCCTGCAGCTTCTCCTTGTCATAGTCCGACGTCGACTTCTCGATCTCGGCCTTGAGCTCCTTGATACGGCCCTGGATCCGCTCTTCCGTGCCGACACCGTCGATCAGCGTGGTGTTTTCTTTGTCGACAACGATCCGTTTGAATTGCCCCAGATCCGCAACGGTGGTGTTCTCGAGTTTGAATCCCGTTTCCTCGCTAATCACCTTGGCACCGCTGAGGATCGCGATGTCCTCGAGCATCGCCTTGCGGCGATCACCGAAGCCGGGCGCCTTCACCGCGCAGACGCGGAGCGTGCCGCGCAGCTTGTTGACGACGAGCGTGGCCAGCGCCTCCCCCTCGATGTCCTCGGCGATGATGAGCAGCGGACGACCCTGCTGCGCAACCTTCTCGAGTACCGGGAGGAGATCCTTCATCGACGAAACCTTCTTGTCGTGGATGAGAATGAACGCATCCTCGAGGACCGCCTCCATTTTCTCCGGATCGGTGACGAAGTACGGAGAGACGTAGCCGCGGTCGAACTGCATCCCATCGACCGTCTCGAGCGTTGTATCGAGACTCTTGGCTTCCTCGACCGTGATCACGCCGTCCTTGCCGACCTTCTCCATTGCTTCGGCGATCAGATTGCCGATCTCCGCATCATTGTTCGCTGAGATCGAACCAACCTGCGCGATCTCCTTCTTGCCCCCGGTTGGCACGCTGATCTTCTTCAGCTCCTCGACCACCGACTGCACGGCGCGATCGATACCGCGCTTGAGGGCCATCGGATTCGCCCCGGCGGTGACGTTCTTGAGACCCTCGCGGAAGATCGCCTGGGCGAGAACGGTGGCGGTGGTGGTACCGTCGCCGGCATTGTCGCTCGTCTTCGTGGCAACTTCCTTCACCATCTGCGCGCCCATGTTCTCGAGCGGATCGGTGAGCTCGATCTCCTTCGCGACGGTCACGCCGTCCTTGGTGACCGTCGGCGCACCGAACTTCTTATCGATGACGACGTTCCGACCCTTGGGGCCGAGGGTGACCTTCACGGTGTCGGCCAATTGATCGACGCCGCGCTTGAGCGCACTACGCGCGTCGGTATTGAACTGCAGGTCTTTCGCGGGCATAACGAGTCCTGGTCGAGGGAAATTGATTGGATCGAGCAGGGCGTGTGAGTCCCATCAGTGTCTCACCGCCCATCGTCGTCGAGCTCAGGTAAGGACAGCGAGAACGTCCGATTCGCGCAGAATGAGTAACTGCTCACCATCGATGGTGACTTCGGTGCCGCTGTACTTCCCGTAGAGCACCTTGTCGCCCACCTTGACGTCCATCGGAACGCGCTTGTCCTTCTCGAAGCGGCCGGGCCCGACGGCGATGATCTCGCCCTGCTGCGGCTTCTCTTTCGCCGTATCCGGGATGTAGAGCCCGCCGCGCATCTGCTCCGCCTCGTCCAGCGCCTTGACGACGACGCGATCGGCTAGTGGAGCAACTTTCACGGACGTCGTCTGCTTGGTAGCCATGCGAGTGCCTCGCGGAAGGAGAACACAGCGGCAGCGTCACGCCGTGTATTGACCAGTTGGTCAAGACAGAAGCATAGCGACTATTGACCGCATGGTCAACAAAAGCCTATCAATCCTCTCGCTCGATGGCTATCTTGCGAGAGTGGGTAGCGGGCGTGTGTCACCAGCCCGCTGTGCGTGCGCGACCGGCGCGTGCGGCCGGCGTCTCCCTTCTGTTCGAGGCGGCCATCCGCATGATGCAGGGCTGAATCGGCACGACTGTAACGCGTCCAACACGCTGGAGCAGGCCGCGTTGTTCGTCATCGACGGCAAGCGTCTGCGTCGCATCAGGCTCAGCGCACCCGTCGACTACGTGAAGTGACCTAACGACACGGGAGACTTCCATGGACTACCACGCCCCGCTGCATCAGCTGCCGAGACCCAGACCCCCGAGGAACTTTCGTCTGGACGTGTTGTTGTTCATGGCTCTCTTGCTGCTCATGCTGGCGTTCCTCGCCTTCGCGGGCGGGCTCGCGCGAGCATAACGCATCTGGAGTCATTTGGGATCGCCCGGCGATGTGACATGATGCGGAGGCCGTATGGCGGTGTTTTTTCAGTGCAAGAGCTGCGAGGGCGAGCATCGATCGCCTGCTCGTTTCGCCGACAAGCAGTCCTTCGAGGCCTCACCAATGCCGGAGCTTCGGTTCGTGTGCCGGATTACCGGCGCGGCGACGAGCTACTGTAAGACAGACATGTACTGGCGTGCGGACCTTAGCATGCCGTAGGGTCGTGGCCCTCTTGGGGCGCGCGAATGCCTCGAGAATGTTGTCACGAATCGCTACACACAGCTGGAGGGTGGAATGTCGAATCTTCACCGATATCTCGCCGTGGCCACGTTCGTCGCGCCGCTTGGTGCCATTTCGGCCGATGGTCACACTGCGCGAGCGCAAGTGCGGCTGACTACAGACACGATGCTCCATGTCCGGGCGGACAGTGCGACCCTTGCCGCACAGTGGCGGCGCGCGATGTCGGCGGACCGCGCGCGCCAGTACCAGCTGGATTCCATCGCCGATGCGACGTCGCGCCCAGTCGGTTCGTTCATCGTCCGCAAGCGATTCTACTACGGCCTCGCGGGAGGGTACAGTCAACCGGTGAGTGCCTCTCACGCCGTCTACGCAACCGGATGGAACGTCACCGTGCCTGCGGGTTGGGATTTTGTCGGCGCGCCTATTGGCCTTCGCGTCGACGGTTCGTGGGACAAGTTGATAGGCCAGAAGTCGAGCACGAATTACATCAGTGATGTGGCGATCTGGTCGCTGGACGGAGGCGCCGTGCTGCGGCGCAGCGTCGAGCGCCTCGGGCCGAGTGGCATTGTCTATCTGCTCGCCGGCGGTGGCGTACATCGCTTCGTCGCCAGCGCGATCAATGGCGGCGCCGGAGCCAACGCGAATGGCTTTGCGACATCGTTCAGCCACGCTCAAACGCGCTGGGGCTTCGACGGCGGCGTGGGAGCATCGCTCACGGTTTGGCAGCTCGCGATGTTCGTCGAGACGCGTTACGTGGATGTGCGCTCGGGCAACGACGCGGTTGGCGATGTTCGATTCTTTCCGATGATCCTTGGTGTCACATTCTTCTGACCGGCGACACGGAGCTCGGTGGCGCTTTCGCAACGCCTAACGACACATCTATCACGCGGTTCCAAATGTACCACCCCGCCCGCTTGAACGCCCGTCGTCCGTACATGGCC